>NZ_FMYV01000002.1 GCF_900102615.1 Geotoga petraea
CTTGCTACTCAAAAAGCCACAAAAAAATGGACAGCCAGATACAATAATTGGAACCTCATTATAGCTGAACTGTCCATTGTTTTCGAAGATAGACTTAAAGACTATATCTTCTAATCCTAATCTAAAAACTTAATAATACTTATTCTAAGCAGTTTTCACTGTTAATATACTATCATTTTGCTTTGTGTATTTTTTATGAGTTTTAGAGTTATAATTTTAGTAGTTTCTTGTTTTAATTTTTTGTTGGGACGTTTTTTGTCATTTTTCATTTGTTTTTTACTACCAATTTGGTGTTTTTACACAATTTATTTTACAGACTCCTTTAGTTTATATTAGACATATGTAATTTCATTCCTTATGGAGTCAGAAACACTTTTTATTCTTATTTGTTCTAATCCTTTTTCAGTTATAACGTCAACATTTTTCCCTAATTTTTCTTCTAAGAAATCAATTAATTCAAAATATTTAAGACCTATAGGTTTTTCAAATTTAATTATCAAATCTATATCACTATTATCTGTTTGGGTGTTTTTAGAATAAGAACCAAAAATACCAATTTTTGATATTCCATATTTATTTTTGATAAATGAAATATTATCTCTTAATATACTGATGATTTTATACTTATCCATTAAAATCACCTCCTGATTATTTTTATAAAATTATACCATATATAATACTCTCTCGAATTATTAATATTTTATTCTTAAAGAATTGAAAATTGCAAGTAGAGCAACTCCCACATCTGCAAATATCGCTTGCCACATGTTTGCATTTCCGGTAGCTCCTAAGGATAGAAAGACTATTTTTATTAAAAGTATGAATACAATATTTTGCCAGATGATTTTTGATGTTTTTTTGGATATTTTTATTGAATCTATTATTTTGTTTATTTTGTCATCCATGATTACAACATCCGATGCTTCTATTGCAGCATCTGACCCTAGACCACCCATGGATATTCCAACATCTGATCGGGTTAAAACTGGTGCATCGTTTATTCCATCTCCTACAAAGGCAGTTGTTTTGTTTCCTAGTTCTTTTTCAAGAATATTCACTTTGTCATTTGGTAGAAGTTCTGAATGGTATGAGTCTATATTTAGTTCTTTTGCTATATGTTTTGCGGATATTTCGTTATCACCAGTCAGCATTATTGTTTTTATTTGATTTTTGTTTAAATAGTTAATAGTTTCTTTTGCTTCTTTTCTTATTTTGTCTGAAATAACAAAATATCCAGCAAATAAATTGTTTATTGCAATATATATTATAGTTCCAAAATCGTCTGATTTTTCATATTTTATATTATGTTTTTTCATGATTTTTTCATTGCCTATTATTATTTTTTTATCTTCTATTTCTGAAATTATTCCATGTCCAGATATGTCTTCGTTGGATTTAATTTTATCTGTTTTAATTTTATCTTTATATAACTTTTTTATAGATAGAGCTATTGGGTGATTTGAATGTTCTTCTGAATAAGCTGCGTATTTTATTATTTCTTCTTTTGTGAAATCATTTTTTGTTATGATTTTGTTTACTTCAAAAACACCGTGTGTTAAAGTACCTGTTTTATCAAAAACTATTTTTTGTATATTTTTAAGAGCTTCGAGATAGTTCCCGCCTTTAACAAGAACTCCTTTTTTTGAAAGAGTACCGATTCCAGCGAAATACCCAAGAGGTATTGATACAACTAAAGCACAAGGACAAGATATTACTAAGAATAAAAGTCCTCTGTAGAACCATTCTGAAAAATTCCCTATAAATAAAGGTGGAATAAACGCTAGTGCAATAGCAGAGAATACGACAATTGGTGTGTAGATTTTTGAGAATTTTGTTATAAACTTTTCAGTTTTTGCTTTTTTAGAAGCTGCATTCTCTACCATATCCAATATTTTTGATACAGTTGATTCTGAGTATGGTTTAGTTACTTGGACTTTTATTGTATGTGAAAGGTTTATGTATCCACTCAATATTTCTTCGCTCTTTTTTAGAGTTTTTGGTTTTGATTCACCAGTTAAAGCAGTTGTGTTTACCTTTGTTTCTTTGTCTAATATTATTCCGTCCACAGGTACTTTTTCCCCTGGTTTTACCAATATAACATCGTTTATTTTTAGCTCTTCTGGAGATAATGTTTTTATACTATGGCCATCTATAAGGTTAGCGTGATCAGGGCGGATATCCATCAAAGAAGCTATTGATTTTCTTGAATTATCCACAGCTATTGATTGAAAAAGCTCACCTATTTCGTAAAATATCATAACTCCGGCAGCTTCGGGGATTTCGTTTATACCGATGGCTCCGATTGTTGCTATTGTCATTAGAAAATTTTCGTCGAAAAAGTTTCCATTTATTATATTTTTTATTGCTTTGAAAACTACAGTATAACCAGATAGTATATAAGAAGATAAAAATAAATAAGTAGAAACTTCTCTATTTATGAAAATCCATCCAAGTATAAAAAGAATTGCAGAGATAGAAAATTTTATAATTTTCATTTTTATCTCTTTGTTGTTTGATTTGATTTTATCTTCTTTTCTGTATACTTTCACATCTGGTTCGTATTTATTTACTATCTTTTTGATTTCATCTAACTCATCATTTTCAGATTCAACGGTAACTGTTTTAGTAACAAAATTAAGGTTTGCATTTTTAACAGTATCTATATTTTTTATGTTTTCTTCTATTTTAGTTGCGCAGTTAGCACAATCAAGGCCATCGAGTTTAATAATTTGTTTAGGCATATTTTTACCTCCTTATAATTATATATGAACAAATATTCATATATAATTATATAATAAGTTTACCAGGTAAGTCAAATGATTTGATATAATCTTTATAGGAGATTATTTTTATGATTTGTAAATAGTATGAAGTATGTCCGATGAAAAAATATTGCTAAATAACTATGCTCTCTGTCATTTCGACTAAGCGGTAGCGCATGGAGAAATCTGAACAGTAAATTTCACTTCATGAAATTAAGTTTCTAAAACCTTGAACAATTTTCTACGAAAATTTATATTTGTTAGACCTTTCGGCAAGCTCAGGGTGACATTTGTTCATTATTCTTTTAAATTTCAATAGAAATATCTTCAATTTTTCTCTTCCAGATCATATGGTGAGCGTTTTTTCCCCAATAGTTTTTTTCAACAATTGTAGGTTCACCAAGTTTTTTTGTCCAATGGTCTCTAGCTTTTTTATAACCACTATCCAAACAGAATTCTTCTATTCCTCTTGCCATCATTGAAAGGATAATTGAGTTGAACAGTTTTTTGCCTATTGACTTTCCTTGGTATTCTGGAAGTACGTAAACAGTTGCCAACTCCCAAATATCTTTATATTCATTATTTGTAATTTTATTTATTAGATCGTTGCTTTTTCCAAAAGAGACAGTACCAACTATTTTGTTATCTTTTTTTGCGATAAGAAAATATCTTTCTCTTCCATTTGTTTGGAAATCTTTTTTCAAAGATTGTTTTTTTGATACTATTTCTTCTTTCATTCCCTGTTCGTCTTCTTTGATGCCTTCATCTTTAAAAGCTTTTTTAATTGTGGTTTCAAACAGTTCTAAAATCTCTTTTTCATCTTCTTTTTTTGGCCTGGTTATTTTCATTGTCATATTTCATCCCCCTTATCCAGTATATTTTAGCATAAAAAACTCAGGCTTAATCAGCCTGAGTTAAGTTTATATATCTATTTAAAATTTTGAATGTAATAAATGCTAAGATGAGTTTTGCTATATCAAACCATATAAATGTTGGTACAAGTATGCTTACTGTTTTCATAATATCGTTCCCAGTTGAAATCATAAACCAAAATATACCAAATGAATATATTATTATCAGTTCTAAAAGAATAAGGATTATATTTGGTACTTTCTTAATATACATAACCAATGAAGCTGCTAAAAAACCAATAAGGAAACCTCCTGTTGGACCAAGAATTATTCCAATTCCTCCAGTGAAATTTGAAAAAACTGGTAATCCAATTGCACCAAGAACCAGGTACAGCAACAAAATTTTCCAAGAATCTTTTTGAAATATCAGAGAAATCAAAAATATTCCAAATGTTTGTAGCGTTATTGGAACTCCAATTGGTAAAGGGATACTGATCCAAGAAAATATAACCAATAAAGATGTAAAAATAGCGAAATAAGCTGTTTTGTTTTTCATTATAGCCTCCATTTATATTTAATAATATACTACTAAATATAAATGTAACAATAATATATTTATTTATAATTAAGAAAAAATGAACATTCCCACAAGGGCACTCCCAAGGATTATGTAAATTGGATCTAATTTAGTCTTCATAAATAAGAACAAAGCAAGGGAAGCTATTATTCCGCTGAAAATATCTCTTTCTGAAATAACAGGGTTAAGTACAGATATAAAAGTAACTGAAATAAGTATAATTGTTCCGTATTTTAGGGCTTGAGTAACTCTCTTTTTATCTATTTTTAGTTTATGAATTATATATCTTGCTAAAAAGAATAAAAGTATCGGTGGAATTATGAGAAAAAGGTTGTTTAAAAATGCACCAAAAAAGCCATATTTTAAATACCCAACATATGTTGCAACATTCACAGCAACCGGTCCAGGTGTCATTTGTGCAATAGAGATAGCTTCTTGAAGGGCTTTTTCGGTTAATAACTCATTATCCAATATCTGTTGCTTTATTATTCCAAGGGATGCCCAACCACCTCCAAAAGAGATGAATCCCAATTTGAAGAAAATAAAGATCATTTTAATCATTTTTATCATAACCTTTGTTTGTCAAATAGAAGAAAAGTATTGATAAGAAGAATATTAATATGGTGAAATCAGAATAAAAAAAGATGGCTATTATTGCGAGAACTATAACTAAAATATTGTAAAATTTAAACTTTGTACCCTTTATAATTTGTATTAATAGACCTGCAATCATGCCTATTAAAGAGGCATAAGCCCCTTTTATAAACCCTGAAACATAAGGGTTATCTGAATATTGTTTTAGAATAGAGGATATTAAAACTATACCGAAAAAAGGCGGGGTAAGAACGGCTATAGAAGAAACAATAGCTCCTTTGACTCCGTTTATTTGCTTACCGGAAAGCCAAGCCAAATTAAAAGCGATTGGCCCTGGTAAAGATTGGGCCAGCACTAATATTTTTTCAAATTGGTCTTTTTCTAATAAATTAGAAGAAGAGAGGCTTTTCATCATGACAGGAACCATAGCATATCCGCCACCAAGTGTTAAAGCAGATATTCTAAAGAATATAAAAAATAACTTTAGCAACTATTTTAACTCCTCTTCTTTTTTCTTTTCATTGTTTCAAACCCTTCTCCGTAGACACCCATAGAATTAGAAATAGATGTAAATGCTTTTTCATCAGTTTCGTGAACTATTCCAAGAACCCAAGGAATTTCATTTTTTCTTACTATTACCATTACAATATTCTTATCTTTATTAGTGTACCATCCTTTCCCATTCAGAATAGTTACACCACGTCTTAATTCTTTTCCCAATCTTTCTGATATTTTATCATATTCATCTGAAATAATGAATATTTGTGCTGATTGTTTTCTACCTTCGATCACCATATCTATAGAATAAGCAGCTATAGCCATTGCGACAAAGCCGTAAATAATAGTCTCAAGTGATTGAAAAACCATATAGGAACTACCTATTATAACAACATCCATCATAAAAAGTAATCTACCTGGAGCTATATCTCTAAATTTTGATATTATAAGAGCTATTAAGTCCGTTCCCCCAGAACTGGCCCCTTGATAAAAGAAGATACCAACCCCAGCACCAGCTAAAAATCCCCCAAGGACGGTAGCCATGAAAGCATCGTTTACAAGAGGTTCTGTTATTAAAGATTGAAACAATAGCATCGCTCCAGAAGAAAGAAATATTCCGTAAATAGTTTTTATACCAAAGTGTGCACCAATTAATCTTATGGCAATTAGAATCAACACTGCGTTTGATACAGCAAGGGTTACACCAACAGGAATACCCATTGAATAATAAAGAATAGTGCCAATACCACTGAATCCTCCACCAACTATTTTAGAAGGTATAAGAAAAGCAGTCCATCCCAAAGAATTGATAATTATTCCAACGGTAATTAAAAAATAAGATTTTATGGTTTTGAAAGTCAAGGTTAGCCTCCTTTTTATATTAATTTTAGATATAACTATAATAAGAGAATATAATTAAGTATTAGTTATTATTAAATGTTGTTTATATTACGAGTTTAAAATGTAATAACTCCTTTTTTTAATATTCAAAAATATACTATAATATATAATATGTAAGAGATAAATAAAGATTTAAGGAGGTTTTTTTATGATACCAACGCCACATATTGAAGTAGACAAAAAGGGAGTTATTGCTGATACAGTTATAATGCCAGGCGATCCTTTGAGGGCAAAATTTATAGCCGAAAATTTTTTAGAAGATCCAAAATTATTCAACAAAGTAAGAAACATGTTTGGATATACTGGCACTTACAAAGGTAAAAAAATTAGTGTCATGGGGAGCGGAATGGGAATGCCAAGTATTGGCATTTATTCTTATGAACTTTTTAAATTTTACGATGTAAAAAACATAGTTAGAGTAGGTTCTTGTGGGGCTTACACAGATGACGTTAAACTTTACGATGTTATTTTAGCTGAAGCTGCTTACAGTGAATCTTCTTTTGCAGAAGCAATGGCAGGTATAAAAGAAGATACTTTGAAACCATCTGCTGAATTAAACAAAAAGTTGGAAGAAGCTGCAAAATCTTTAAATATAGATATAACAAAAGGGACAATTCATAGTTCTGACGTTTTCTATAGAGTTAATTCTGATGATTATAAGAAGATATATAAAGAACACAATGCATTGGCTGTAGAGATGGAATCTTTTGCATTATTTGCAAATGCACAAGTTACAGGGAAAAGCGCTGCTTGTCTTTTAACTGTTTCAGATTCTCTTGTTACTAAAGAAGCTACAACAAGCGAAGAAAGAATGAAATCATTTACAAATATGATGAAAATTGCATTAGAAATGGCTGAATAAATAAAAATTACAAAAAATAAATAAAAGTTATAAGCAATTAGGTGCTTGGTTTCTGAACTTAAAAGAAGCCAAGCATCTCTTTTTAAAATATAGTAAGTTTTAAATTGTTTTTATATTAACTTATATAAATACTAATATGTTCATGATATAATAAAATGATAAATCAGATAAATTTAGGAGGGATATGATGAAGGTTTCAGTTACATATAAAATACCTGAAAAAGGAATTGAATTTTTGAAGAAAAATTATGATGTATGGGTTAATACAGAAGAGAGAAATTTGTCCAAAGAAGAATTAAAAAAAGTCGCTTCTGAGTCCGATGCCATGATTACTTTGCTCAGTGACAAAATAGATGAAGAAGTAATCGAAGTTGGAAAAGGTAAACTGAAAATAATTTCTAATTATGCTGTTGGTTATAACAACATAGATGTAAAAAGTGCCAGCAAAAACGGAATAGTTGTTACCAACACACCAGATGTGTTGACTGAAACTACTGCCGACCTTGCTTGGGCATTGATGATGTCAGCTGCAAGAAGAATTGTTGAAGCGGATAAATTTGTAAGAGAAGGAAATTTTGTCGGTTGGAAACCAGAATTGCTTATGGGACAGGATATATTTGGTAAAACATTGGGAGTTATAGGCCTTGGCCGAATAGGGCTCGCAGTTGCTAAAAGGGCAAAAGGTTTTAACATGAAAGTTTTATACAATAAAAGAACTCCCTTATCAAAAGAAAAGGAAGAAGAGTATGGAATTAGATATGCTGAAATAGACGAGATTTTAGAAAATTCTGATTTTGTATCTTTAAATGTACCGCTTACTCCTGAAACAGATCACTTGCTCAACAAAGAGAATTTAGACAAGATGAAAAGTAACTCTGTATTGGTCAACACATCAAGAGGTAAAGTCATAGACGAAGCTTACTTAGCAGAGAAGTTGGAAAAGAAAGAAATCGCTGCTGCTGGTTTGGATGTATTTGAGTTTGAACCAGAAGTCAATGAAAAGCTTCTAAAATTGGACAATGTTGTAGTGGCTCCTCATATTGGTAGTGCAACAAAAGAAACAAGAGATGAGATGTCTATGATGGTTGCAAAAGATATAGATGCCGTTTTATCTGGAAAAGAAGCTAAAAATGTTGTAAAAGGTTGAGGGGGAAGAGCTATTTTAGAATTTAAAAATATTGATGAGTTAAAGTTATCAAAAATAGCAAAAGCTCTTTCAGATAATCTTGAAAATGGGCATGTCATTTTATTATACGGAGATCTTGGAACAGGAAAAACAACTTTTTCAAAATATTTTATAGGCAGCAGGGTAAAAAACTCAACAGTAACTTCTCCAACTTTTGCAATTGAAAACATTTATGGTGAAAACCCCAGAATACATCATATTGACTTATACAGAATACAGGATCCTTACGAAATCGAATATATTGACCTTTTCTCGGATAAAAATGATATATATTTAATTGAATGGGCCGATTATTTGGATTATTTAAAACCAGATAAAAATATTGAAATATGGATAGATTATTCTAAAGCCGATATTACCAAAAGAGATTTAAAGATTAAAATAAATGATGAAATCGATATATACGATTCGATAACCCAGGAGGTAGAAGGATGAAAATAGGAATTTTTGGATTGCCCATGAGTGGAAAAACCACTATTTTTTCTCTGCTTACAGAGCAAGATTACGATCCAAGCTACAAATCAGATGCAGAAGAAAAAGTAGCTCTCGTAAAAGATGAAAGGATAACGAACCTTTCAAAGATGTACAATCCCAAAAAAACAACTTATGCAACCATAAATTTGGTGGATATACCAAGCTTTGATTCAAAAGCAGATGCAAAAGAAAAATCAAGAATACTCCAAATGATTCAGAATGTAGATGCAATGGTTTTGGTTTTAAGAGCTTTTGAGAATGAGCAAGTGCCGTTTCCAGAAGAAAACGAAACTCCCTTAAAACAGTTAAATACTTTGATTTCTGAAATGATTTTTAGAGATATTGAAGTTGTAGAAAATAGAATCGAAAGGTTAAACAATTCTATAAAGAAAAATAAGGCTTCAAAAGAAGAACAAAAAGAGTATGAGATCATAACGAAAATTAGCGAAGTTTTGAACGAAGAAAAGTTTGCCAAAGATGTAGAGCTTTCAGATGATGAGGAAAAATTAATATCTTCTTTATCTCTATTCACTTTAAAGCCAATGATAGTCGTTGTAAACGTAGATGAAGACCAATTTATGAACGATGATTATGACGGAAAAGAAGAAGTTCTTGATATAGTTAAGCGTTTAGATTTAGCTTATTTGGAAATTTCTGGAAAGATAGAAGCTGACATAAACGGATTAGATGAAGAAGAAAAGAAAGAATTTATGGAAGAGTTGAACATAAAAAGTCCTGGTATAGATAGGTTATCTAAAGTTGTTTACGACCATATAGGGCTAATTTCTTACTTTACCGTGGGAGAAGATGAAGTCCGAGCTTGGACAATAAAGAAAAACACAAATATGAAAGAAGCAGCAGGAGCCATTCATACTGCACTTTCTAAAAATTTTATAAAAGCTCAAGTTATGAAATACAAAGATTTGATTGAGTACAAGTCAGAACAAACTCTTAAGGATAAAGGGCTGGTAAAGTTGGCTGGAAAAGACGAAATTGTTGAAGATGGTGACATTTTAGAAATAAGGGCTAATCCATAATGTCAATCAACACCATTAACAATATTTTAAACGAAAAAGAGTTTGAAACACATAGACAAAAAATGAAAAATATGGTAAATAGAGCTAAAACTGTTTTAAAAAACCCCAAAACATTAAATGATAGAAAAATGTTTTGGGTTTTTAGGGTTTTGGGCAGAGACGCTGAAAGGAAAATAGTTAGAAAACACATAAATGATTTTCAGTTTCTTTTGATGCATATTTTAAAAAAACCTTCTGATAATAGGTTTAAAGATCTACAAAATTTTTATAAGCTAAAAGATGAAACCATTCAGACCTTGAAATTTATATTGTATCCACAAAAGTATCCGCCTGGAAATTACAACAAATATCTAAAAAAGTTTGGTGTAGAATTCTATGATTCAAAAGTGATACTGAAGAAATTTAAATTCAAAGATTACACAGATCTATATGCACTTATGAACTATGTTCCTTTAGACAAAAAGAGCCCTTTTATTCAAGAATTTTTAGACGAGATTTTGTCAATAGATGTTTTGGAAACCAAGAAGTCTTACTACAGAAAGCTAAAAGAAATTTTTGTAGCTTTTGATGATTACGAAAAACAGTTGCTGAATTTGCAATTGAAGAATATATCTTTTTACCATTATAAACTTATTAATAGTTCAAATCCTAAAGGAATAATCATTGACGGAAGTAATGTTATAAGATATGAAAATAGAAATAAGATAGATTTGTTATTGGATATGATGGATTCACTTTATGTCGACGAATTGGTGTTTTTCCCGGCAGTTATAGTTTTTGATAAAAACATCGAATACCATTTAGATTATGAAGATAGGGAAATATTAAAAAAGTTGTCTGAAAAGAAGAGAGTCTATTACAATTCTCCCGCTGACGAGCTTATAACCTATCTTTCTAATAAAATGGATTATTATATGATATCTAATGATAAATTTAGTGAGTACCAATTCGATAAAAACAAGTTATTCGATATACGGAGGTTTGTTAATGTATAAGATAAGTGATTATGACTATGATTTACCAAAAGAGATGATAGCCCAAACTCCGGCTGAACCAAGAGATAAGTGTAAATTGATGGTTTTAGACAAAAAAACAGGGGATATAGAGCATAAGATTTTTAAAGATGTGATAGATTATTTAGAACCAGGCGATGTTTTGGTTGTTAACAATACAAAAGTCATCCCAGCAAGGATTTATGGTCAAAAAACAACTGGTGCAAAGGTTGAAATACTCTTGTTAGAAAAAACAGATGAGAAAAACAGTTGGAAATGTCTTGTTAAGCCAGGTGGAAAAATAAAAGTGAATACAGAAATTCTCTTTTCTGAAAAGCTAACAGGTATTGTAACACACCATAATAACGACGGTTCAAGGATAATCGAATTTGTTGGTGAAGATATTTGGAACGAGATTAACAGAATTGGTGAAACACCTCTTCCACCTTATATAACGAAAAAAATAGATGATGACAGCAAATACCAAACGAAATATGCAAAAAAGGAGGGAGCTGTTGCAGCCCCAACCGCTGGATTACACTTTACAGAAGAGTTGCTTCAAAAGATAAGAGATAAGGGAATTCAAATAGAAGAAGTAACCTTGCACGTGGGGCTGGGGACTTTTAGGCCTATAGATGTAGAAGATATTAGAGATCATAAAATTCATGAAGAGTTTTACGAAGTGAAACAAGAAACTTATGAAAAAATAAAAAAAGCAAAAAAAGAAGGCAACAATATAGTAGCCGTAGGTACTACAGTTGTTAGGACTTTAGAATCAATAGCTCTTGATGATAAATTAATGGGGAAAACAGGGATTTACATTTATCCACCTTATAAATTTAAAATTGTGGATAAACTCATTACAAATTTTCATCTGCCAAAATCATCATTACTACTTCTTGTTTCAGCGTTTTCGGACAAAGAGATAATAATGAAATCGTACGAAGAAGCCAAAAAAGAGAATTACAGATTTTTTTCATTTGGAGATGCAATGTTATTAAAATAAAAGTGGGGGAAAAATGAGTTTGTGGGGTAGAGTGTTTCAAAAATACTATTTAACATGTCATGGATATTAACAGTGCCTGCAGCAGCGGTAGTCAGTTATGTCATGTTTTTAGTTTTCAACAGTTTTATTATATAATATAGAGATATTGACTTTTTATCTCAGAGGGAGATTTTTTTATGGAATATACAATTGTAAAAAAATTAAATCAAAATATAAATTTTACTGACTTCTTAATACTCATAGAAGGAAAATTTTATAGATTAAGAAGACTTGGCGATATTCATTATTTGGATATAGAACTTTTATCCAAACACGAAAATGAATTCAGAAAACTTAATTCATCAGGAATACTGTTTCCTGAAATTATAGATCTTAATAAAGAAGAACCAGAACTATACTATCCATATTTTCATGAAGGCAAAATAGATTTGAAAGAAGATATAACAGTTAGTTTTACTTCTTTTTTAATTAAAAATTTCGACAATTTTATACACAACATTAATTTTGCTCCAAACTGTATTGATTTGGAAGATTTTTATGTTGACGATAAAAAGAATTATTTTTATATTGCACCAATTTTTAAAAACCTCACAAAACAAAATATTTTTAATTTGAAAGACAATAATGAAGAAAGTTTGATTATAGTTCTTCAAAATATTTTTAATTATTTAAAAGATATGAATGTTGATAGTAAATTAAAAGACTTTTTTACACATATCTCTTCAAAAAAAGTAGTTTGTGTATCTGACATGAATAAATACTTTGAAAGTTTTTTTGAATATAACAACGAGATTAATATAAGACAGCCATATTATATAGGTAGGTCCGATTTAATGGATAAAGTGGCCAAAGAGATTAAAAAAAAGTCTATGTCAAAATTCTTGATTTATGGTAAACAGAGAGTAGGTAAAACGAGTTTTATAAGAAATATTTCCAATAAATTGAAAACATTGGGGAATTTCACCATATTTAACGCCAGAACTCTTGATGATTTAGATAAAGAGCTTTCTAAATATGTTAATATAGATTCTAAGCAAAAAAGTGTTGAGCTTAGTATTCTTGAAAAAATTTATCAATTACAGGAAAGCGACAAAAAAAATATAGTCATAATTATTGACGACTACCAAGAAGTTCAAGAAGACTTTATCAATTTCATTGATTTGAGTTCTAAAGCCAATTTCTCTTTGAACTTCAATTTGGTCATAATTACACATGATGCTAATTTGAGAGAAAAAGATATTTTTGAGGAGTTTAATAAGATCAAAATAGATAAGTTTGGATTTTCAGAAGTTGAAGAAATGATTTCTTCTATGATGAGTAAAGAATTCGTTCAAAAAAATCAGTCTTTTATTGAAAATATATATCATTCTTCAGCAGGCTTACCAGGAAACATAGAAGAACTGATAAATGAATTGTATTTTAATGGATACATTTATTTTAAAAATGGTGAATGGTACGTGGATAGCGAGAATATGAAAATGACCAATTTCAACGACTTTGTAAGCCTCAAGCTGAAAAATATTAAAAAAGAAATAAAAAAAGATATATCCGAGCTTTCTTTGTTGGGAAATTCTTTCACATCTTCTGATATAAAAATTCTTTCAGCTATTACAGAAAAAAACTACGACTTAGAAGAAATATTGTCTACTAAAATAATTCAAAAAGAAAACAGCTATTACAGATTTTTCAACAGAGAATACTGGGAGCAGTTTCACAGTAAGTTCGATAAACAAGCCTTGGAAAAATACCATTGCCATTTATACGAAAAAACTTACAGCTTTCAGAAGAAAATCTGGCATCTTAGACAAGTTGGAAAAGAAAAGCAGATTGTTCATGATTATATCAAAAGGATAAAGGATGCTTACAACAACTGGTCAAATATAGACATAATCCAAAAATCATATGAAGAAATAGATAACATGGGAATAAAAAGTGACACAATTTTTATATACTTCATAAAATATTTGATCTTTTCTGGAAATTTCTCAAAAGCTAAAAAGTATCTGAAATATATAGATAAAAGATGGATGAACTATTATAGATTGAGAATTTTGGCAGAAGTAGAACCAGAAAAAACTATAGATGAAATAAATATTTTGTTGAAAGAAACCAAAAATCCTTTTGAAATTTTCTACTTAAAAATAATCAAGGGAAATATCCTTGTTAATTCAAAGAAAGAAGATTTTAAATCGGTAATGACTTTAAAGAACGAAATACAGGTTCTTTATGAAAAGTATAAAAATAACTTGGCATTTGTTGATTTGTACTTGTCTTTTGCAACAGATTATGGATATTATTTGCAATCCATAAACAGGAAAGAGTCTCAGATAAATAATAGTGAGGCACTTGCTATAGCAAAAAATTGGAATTTAAAAAAGCATATATTAAACATATCGCTTTTAATGGCTCATGATTATTTGGACAATTCTTATATGTATGAGAGCTTGACAGAAGAAGCAATTTCGCTTTCTAAGAGCTCAAACGATTTAAGCAAATTACCTGAAATATATATGAATAAAGCTTATATGCATTTATATAAAGGTAATATAGATGATTTCTTCATGAATATAAATGAATCCATAAAATACTCCAATATCTTGAACAACAAATTAGTTGAATTAAGATGCTATGGTTTTAAGGCTTTTTACTATTTTTATATTGACGATATGGAGAACATATTTTCACAAATTAAAATTATAGAGAGTTTTATGGATATTAAAAATAAACGACTACACAATCGTGCTAATTACTACTATTATTACATTAGTTCTCTTTACTATTTGAGACTTAAAGACAAACAAAAGATATATGATATTATTAATGTGATAAATGAGTCTTATCCAGAATTGAATCATATAAACATATTGAACAAAGTATTCGTTTCTAACGATCCAGATTACATAATAGAAAACACAGAAGAACTTTTTAAAAATCAGATAAATCTTGAAGAAATGATATACCTTTTAAATGAAAAATTTTTAATGAATAAAGAATTAAAAGGTCTTTTTATTACTAAAACAGTTGACCTAATTAAGCTTCTAAAAGACAATGGGTACAGGCTAAGCCTTTCTATATTGTATGAAGGTATATCCAACTTTTTTTTAGTACAAAAAGAATATCTGAAATCTTTTAAATATTTTAGACTTGCCATTATAAATTTTAGAAATCTTGGTTTAATTGAAAAAGTGAAGAAATTAGAAGAAGAGTTCTACAATGTTATTAAGAACAACTCTTCTATATTATTGTACGATGATGGGGAAAAGAAAATTAAAAATCATTTTTATGATGATATAATAAATGTATCTATTATGATAATTTCTTTGGACAATATACAGGAAATTTTGGATAAAACATTGAACTTTTTGAAGAACAAGTTCCCCGTTAAGAGCGTGTTCCTTAGGGTTGAGACTGATATGTTTGAATCTCAATCTTCTACATCCTACGATTTCTTAGTACCTTCAGAAGAAGTCTTTTCAATAGAGCCATTGGGAATTTTTTACGTTTCCAAATATAACGATTTTATTATAAAGTACTATATGAGAAACGAAAATTTGATGATAAATTTGAATTACTTTGAGAGCATTTTTGATACCATTATATTGTTGGACGAATATTTATCTGCAACGTTGAGCAGAATTATCTATCAACAAAATAGTATCAAAGACTATCTTACAGGTGCTTATTCAAGAAGATACCTTTATTTGAGATTGGAAGAAGAATATCTAAAATCTTTAAGAGAAGATTCTCGTTTTGCTGTTGCAATGTTTGATTTGGATGATTTCAAAAAAGTCAATGACACCTATGGCCATAAAGAAGGAGATAGGGTGTTAAAACTCTTTGTAGACACCATAAATCAAAATATTAGAAATTTGGATATTTTGGGTAGGTATGGTGGAGAAGAATTTGTTTTAATCCTTCCAAAAATTACTTTTGAAGAGGCGTTAACCGTGCTGGAAAGAATCAAAGGAAAGGTAAAAGAAAACTCAAAAAAATTTTTGGGTTATGAAATTACTACTTCTATAGGTATTTGTAGTTCAAGATATATAAAAAATAACGATTATAAGAAAATAATCGCGTTTGCAGACGAAGCGTTGTATAATTCAAAAAATACTGGTAAAGACAAAATCACAGTTTATAAAGAATAATTTTTGAAAGGTGTTTTATTTATATGAAACTTATTGATTTGCACGTACATTCTACCCATTCTGATGGTTCTTTTTCAGTGGATAGTTTGATCAAAAAAGCTAAAAACATGGGAATACAACTTTTTTCTATAACCGATCATGATACTATTACTTCCCAATATGAAGCTGTAGAATTATCCTCAGAATTAGGATTAAATTATATACCTGGAGTTGAGATAAATGTAGTCTATCCACAGCTCATGGACATATTGGGATATGGGATAGATATTTATGATGAAGAACTAATTGAATTCTTAGATAGAATTAAATTGTTTAGAAAGTTGAGAAATAAGAAAATGGTAGAGCTGCTGGAGGAAGAGGGGTTCAACATATCATTTGATGAACTTGAAGAAAAGTATGATTCTACTACCATAGGAAGACCGCACATAGCAAGAATTCTTATACAAAAGGGTTATGGAAATTCTGTTTCCCAATTAATGAATGGCCTTCTTTCGAGAGATAGAAAATGTTTTGTGGAGAGAATTAGATATTCACCAAAAGAAAGTATCGAGATGATTAAAAAGGCTGGCGGCAAAGCGATATTAGCACATCCTGCAAAATTAAGAATACAAAACACTCAATTAGAAAAATTGTTAGATGAGCTGAAACATTACGGATTAGATGGAATGGAAGTCATGCATTACAGTCATAGTTTGGAATATTCAAGATATTTATATGAATTGGCTAATAGAAAAAATTTATTAGTATCTTATGGTTCAGATTATCATGGGTTTAATAAACCATTTGTTAATATGAGTTATTCTATAAATGAAAATACTTTCGATGAAATTGAATGGGGATTAAAGAATTAAAGTTTATTAACCGATATAAAATATGATGATGATTATCCAAGGAGGGGTGAACTATGGAAATCAAGGATGTTAATTCCAACTATGTTCAACAGTCTCAACTGCAACATGGGAAAGCAGTTGTAGCAAAAGAGCAAAAGCCTGCGGACGCTAATGACTTTAAAAAATCTAATGAAGAAATTGAGAACAAACAAGTTGATATGGACAAGATCACTGATGTTCTCAAAAATAAATTAGATAAAATTCAAAAGCTATTCACGGGTGAAGCAAGATTCGAAGTGAACAGGGAAGCTGATATGATTGTTGTAAAAATCATTAATAAAGAAACAGAAGAAGTAGTGAGACAAATACCTTCTGAGGTTTCTGTTAAGCTTGCTAAAGCATTAAATGATTTAGAGGGGATATTATTTGATGAAGAGGCTTGATAAAATAAAAAGCGAATTTATATTAAATTCGCTTTTTATTTTTGTCAATAAGTTCATCCATATATTCAATTACATCTTTCTCACTTTTCAAAGATGACAGCTTTTTTCTTTGTTCTTTTGCACCATAAATTCCCTTGGTATACGCCACTAAAAACTTTTTGAACTTGTTTATTGCTATGACCTCTTCGTATTCTTTAACCATAAGACTCAAATGTTTTAAAGTTGTTTCGTATATTTCGCCTATAGTTGGAGCTGTGTTGTTGAAAATCCAAGGGTTCCCAATAGCGCCTCGGGCTATAACCATAAAATCTACATTTTGTTCGTTAAAATAATAATCAATATCTTTTTGAGTGAAGATATCCCCAGAAGCACCCAAGGGAGAAAAATTTAGTTTTTTAAAATAATCTTTTCTTGCATTTCCAGAATAAAACTCTTCACGAGTTCTTCCGTGTATGATTATGTAGTCCGGTTGAGACTCATTCAAAGAGTGTACAATGTTTTCAACGTTGTTTTCTTCATAACCGACTCTTATTTTGACTCCAACGGGAACATCAACCTGCGACTTAACTGCGTAGATGATCTCCTTGAGTCGTTCTAAGTCTTTCAATAGAGCAGCTCCTGCACCCCTTCTTACTACTTTTTTCACCGGGCAACCAGCGTTAATATCTATCCATTCTGCTTTATCCTTTAGAAGTCGTGCTGAATCAGAAAAATTCTTGGGTTCATGACCGAATAATTGAACTCCAATATTTTTTTCATCTTCTCTGGGCAAATATTTGTAAGTTTTTTTAATTCCTTGAGCCAATGCATCAGAAGAAATCATTTCTGTAAAAGTAAAATCGGCACCAAATTCTTTCGCTATTTTTCTAAATGGGTAGTCTGAATAATCAGCCAAAGGGGCCAGACCAACTTTGTTTTTCAAAAAGAACATACTACACCTCTCATATAACTTTATTAAAAAACCCTCTTATAATTATAAGAGGGTAATATTTTTATTTTATTTCAATTATTAAATCATCCATAATTTTTGGTGAATTTTCGTCTCCGCCACCAAAAGACCATTGTTGTGCTTCTGGAGACATAGGCCTCAAAACAGCTTCAATTCCATCATAATCATAAGTTGTTATATAAAATTTCCATCCAGAAAGATCGTTGGTATTTAGAACACTATAAGGTATTGAAAATGTTATTTCACTCAGCTGTTTATTTACATCAGCAGTAGGTGAAGGAGTTATCCCTTCTCCAAGTCTTTCTTCTGAAGCATCGTTGGTGTTGTGGAGTGTTATTCCCCAACCAGTGGCGTATATTTCATAATTCCAGTCCATTCCTTCAGGCATTTTTGCGTTTTGATTTGGTAATATTTTCATCCCTTCTTGATCTGGATCATCTATAAATATTTGGAAAGTAACATGGTCAAAACCCTTTGAAGGAGACCAGTTGTCAGTTACTTCTCTCATTTTCATAGTCAATTTCAACAATTGCCCTACTTTTGAAAGTTTGGCTCCAGTTATATCCATCTGTCTTTTGAATGTCAAATCTTTTGGATATGTATAATTACCATTAGGACCGTTGTCATCACCTATAGGATCCGAAACTGATATTATTTCAACAGAAGGTATATCGACTTCAAATTCGTAAGTATCTGAGTAATTTGAGTAAATAGGAATTTTGCCATAAGCTTTAACAAAAACAGTATGTTTACCAGGAGTGAAATCTGCTATGTTGATCGCTGCCTGCCAATCTTCATTTTCTTTCATATTAAGCTCAACTTCTTTATATGCCTGCTCTTTTCCATCTATTATTATTTTAAGTTTTTTAGAATTCGATGCAGTACCTGTTATAATAAAGTTTTCTTTAAAAGAGTTTTTTTCATATAAATTTGTTATTTCAGCTTTTATTTCATTTTCTTTAATACTTTTTGTCGCGTTAGTTATTTCATAGATACCAAAAGAGCTTCCATTTAATAAAAGGTTGAATTCGCCTTCATAAGTAATTGGTTTATCTATAACATTCATCAAATAAACCGGTTCTAAGACTGTACCTTTTTCATAACCTAAGTCTATTCCAGTTGCATATTTTCTTTTTGAATTTGTATTTATCATTATTAGATAGTCTTTTTCACCTTTAATCGAATAGATTAATGGTCCTGGGCCAAGATTATCTGAGTATAAAACATCTATCTTTCCATTTCTGAACGTTGGATGATTGTCTCTTAATTCATTTAATTCTTTTATGTATTTGAACATTGGAGCTGATGTGTCAAAATGATCTATTCCACCAGCTTGAAAGCCTTCTGCAAACATAGTTGCTCTTGTTTCAATGAACGATTGTTCTGTCCCATAATAAACGGTTGGTATACCTGGAATTGTATATATAATACCCAGCGCTTGTTTAACAGAATTTATATTTGAGTTTTTCAAAAATCTATCCATATCGTGATTGTCTATAAAAGTAACAAGAGTAGAAGGATCGAAAATTTCTTGCCTTTGTTCTAATCTGTATCCTATATAGTTGGTTGGTTTCCCTTCTTTAAAAACTCTTTTCAGTTCTGTTTGTAATGGAAAATCAAGCATAGAATTATATCCATAATCATAATATTTTGCTATTTCTTTTTCTCCGTAGTTTTCGTAAGGGTTGCTTCCTATCCAGGCTTCTCCATAAACAAGAAAGTTTTCTTTAGAGTTTTTCTCCGCTACTTCAAAAACACCTTCTTCTCCATTCAAAAATTCTCTCCAGAATTCTGGTTCAACATATTTTGCGGTATCAATTCTAAAACCATCAATCCCCGCATAATCTATCCAGTATGTGTGTGAATCTTTTAACACTTTAATTACTTCAGGGTTTTCAGTGTTAATATCATCAAGTTCGTTGTAAGCTGTGTTATAAACATCTGGATTTTCAACTTCAGTTGCCCAATGAAAAGCATTAACTTTTCTCTGTTCTGGATCATTGTAATCAAAATTATTAAACGGATATTGTACTGGTTTTCCTGGAACGAGTTTATCATTCACAACATAATTTCCATCAACTAACTCAAAATAATTAGCAGTATGGTTAGTAACAATATCTTGTATAACTTTTATGTCTCTTTTATGGGCTTCTTCGACAAATTTTTTGTATAACTCTTCGTTACCAAAGTGCTCATCAATTTTTTTGAAATCTCGAGCCCAGTAGCCATGATAACCACCGTAATTAGTCCAGCCGTCCCACCATTGATTTGCAATTGGTGGAGTCAACCATATTGCGGTGAATCCCATTTCTTTAATGTAATCCAATCTGTCAATTAGGCCTTGAATATCTCCCCCATTATATTTCGAGTTTACTATTCCAAAGTCTATTCCACTTTTTGTTTGGACGTCATTCGAAGGGTCACCATTTTCAAATCTGTCGATCATGATGAAATAAATTTTTTCATTACTCCAATCAGCAGCATTTAATGTAGTCACTGCAATAATCAATAAAAATGAAAACGTTGCCACAATTTTCAAAAAATTTTTCATTTTCTAACCCCCATTAATTGATTTGATAATATTATATCAAAAAAATTATAATTCTTTTAATGCCAAATTTGGTATAGCATCCAAATCAAAATCAGAAAAATCATTTCTTATGTATTTCTCATAACCCGCTCTAGCAATCATTGCGGCGTTATCTGTACAATATTTCATTTCTGGTAAGTAGATATCAAATTCTTTATAATCATTAAGTTTTTCTCTTAATGTAGAATTTGCTGCAACACCACCAGCTATCACTATTTTCTTTCTGTTATTTATTTTTGCATATTTAACAGTTTTATGAATCAGAGTACTCACAAGTGATTCCTGAAAAGATGCAGCTATATCTTCTATCTTTGCTTCAGGATTATCTTTTTTAAAATAAAGTACAGAGGTTTTTAAACCAGAAAATGAAAAATCATATCCCTTGTTGAAAAGAGGCTTTGGAAATTTATAAATTTTCTTGCCGACTTTTGCCAGCTTATCTATAATAGGACCTCCTGGATAGCCAAGTTCAAGCATCCTTGCAACTTTATCAAAAGCTTCTCCTGCAGCATCATCTTTTGTTTGTCCAACAATTTCAAAATCCATATAATCTTTGGTATCCAAGATCATAGTATGGCCACCAGAGACTAAAAGAGTTACAAAAGGTGGTTTTAAATCTGGAGAGGAAAGAAAATTGGCATAAATATGTCCCATTAAATGGTTTACACCAATTAATGGGATATTTAAATTTAATGATAATGCTTTTGCAAAATTCAAACCAATTAATAATGCCCCAACAAGACCAGGACCTTTAGTTACAGCAATTGCATTAATATCTTTTAATTCAATTTTAGCTTCTTTAAGAGCTTCTTTAGTAATATTGTTCAAAAATTTTATATGTTTTCTGGCTGCTATTTCGGGAACAACTCCCCCAAAAACTTTGTGTATATTTATTTGAGAAAGAACAATATTTGATAAAATTTTATTTTTACCTTGTAGAATACAAACAGCTGTCTCATCACATGATGTTTCTATTGATAAGATTATTGGGTCATTCATCTGAACCTTCCTTTGTTTAAGCAGTTTTTTTATATTTTTTTATAACTTCTTTTTCGCCTCTTACTACTTCCTCGTCTATAATTATTTCATCTATTTCATCTTTTAAATCTGGTGCTTCATACATTATGTCAAGGGTTATATCTTCAAAAACACTTTTCAAACCCCTTGCACCAGTTCCTCTTTTTAATGCATTTTTTGCAATTTCGTATAAAGCTTCGTCAGTAATTGTGAGTTTTATACCATCTAAATCAAGTAATGCTTCATATTGCTTAAGTATTGCATTTTTAGGCTCTTTTATAATAGTCACGAGATCTTCTTCGTTTAAATCAGAAAGAGTTGAAACTACAGGAAATCTTCCAACAAATTCTGGTATCATGCCATAATGAACCAAGTCATCTGGTGTTACCTTTTTTAGTATTTCTCCATCTCTAACTTTTTCTTTAGATTTTATCTCGGCTCCAAATCCAAGAGAAGAAGTCTCAGTTCTTTGTTTTATTAGATCAACTAATCCATCAAAAGCTCCACCGGCTATGAATAGAATTTTTGATGTATCTACTTTTATAAACTCTTGATAAGGATGCTTTCTCCCACCTTGTGGCGGAATGTTTGCAATAGTTCCTTCAACAATTTTTAGCAACGATTGTTGAACTCCTTCACCAGAAACATCTCTGGTAATAGATGGGTTAGAAGATTTTCTGGTGATTTTATCAATTTCATCTATATATATAATACCCTGTTCTGCTTTTTCAACATCAAAATCAGCTGATTGTAAAAGTCTTAAAATTATATTTTCTACATCATCTCCCACATAACCAGCTTCGGTTAAGGGAGTAGCATCTGCGATAGCAAAAGGAACTTCTAAAATATCTGCTAATGTTTTTGCGATTAAAGTTTTACCAACTCCAGTTGGCCCAAGCATTAATACATTCGATTTTTCTAAGTCAACGTCTTTTAGTTTGTGAGATGAAAATATTCTCTTATAATGGTTATAAACTGCCACTGAAATTGATTTTTTTGCACTTTCTTGTCCTATGATATATTGATCCAAGTACTCTTTTATTTTACTGGGTGTTGGAAGTTTAAATTCTTTCTTTTGTTCTTTTCCTTCTTTAGTATTATTCTTATGTTTGTTTTCTTCAATCAAGTCATCAAAAAGCTCAACACACTCGTCACAGATGTATATTCCGTTTGGACCTGCGATTAAAGCATCGGCTTCAGACTGTGGTTTCCCACAAAATGAACACTCTTTATTACTCATTAAAAAATTCCTCCTATATTGGGTTATTTGTCTTTACAATAAAATATACTAACATCTTTTATGTAATATTTAATAACAAATACTTTACAAAAGAGTTATTCACCCAATAGACTAATATATTTATCTCCAGAATCGCAACCTATAGTCACAATTCTTTTATTTTCACCTAAAATGTCTGCTGCTTTTATTGCAGCTGCTACGTTTGCACCGCTTGAAATACCCAAGAAAAGGCCTTCTTCTTTAGCTAATCTTTTTGTCATTTCATAAGCTTCTTCATCTGTTATTTTTATAGGTTCATCCAATAAAGATAATTCCAAGTTACCGGGTATAAATCCAGCTCCTATTCCCTGAATTTTATGTTTTCCAGGTTGGTTGCCTGAAATAACAGAAGAATTAGCAGGTTCAACAGGGAAAATTTTTATGCATTCTTGAAAAGTTTTTCTTAAAACTTTTCCAACGCCTGTTATGGTTCCGCCTGTGCCAACTCCAGCCACAAATGCATCAACGTTGAAATCCATTTGTTTTAGAATTTCTGGCCCTGTAGTATATTCGTGAGCTTTAGGATTTGAAGGGTTGTCAAATTGATTTGGCATAAATGCGTTGTATTTTTTCTGCAATTCTTCAGCTTTTTCAATTGCCCCTTTCATCCCTTTATCTGCTGGAGTTAATATTAATTCTGCTCCCAATAATTTTAAAATTTGTCTTCTTTCAACACTCATACTTTCTGGCATTGTAAGATATATTTTATACCCTTTACTTCTGGCTATAGCTGCAAGAGCTATTCCAGTGTTCCCAGATGTTGGTTCTACTATTATCTTTTGATGATCCCCTAATTGTCCCTTGATTTCAGCGTCTTTGATCATAAAATAAGCTGGTCTATCTTTAACACTACCAGCAGGATTGTTTTTTTCTAATTTGATAAAAACTCTTCCTGGTTCTATAATATTCGATAAAGTTACTATTGGAGTGTTTCCTATTGCTGATTCAATCATAGTTATAACCTCCTATTAGATTACGAAATCGTTGTTTATCTTTTTATTCATATCTATGAATTTATAAGATGGGCAATTGAACTTTTTGATTTTTGCTGGTATTCCAACTGCAACTGATTTTGGTGGAATATCCATTAAAACAACACTATTTGATCCTATCACTGAATCATCACCTATAATAATGGGTCCAAGGATTTTCGCACCAGCCCCAATCATGACATTTTTCCCAACTTCTGGGTGCCTTTTCCCTTTTGTGACATTTTTTGCACCTAAAGTTGCTCCATGGTAAATTAAAGTTCCAGAACCAACTTTTGCAGTTTCTCCAATCACTATACCAAATCCATGGTCAAGAACTATCCCTGGGTCTAATTCTGCAGAAGGATGAATGTCTACATGGTGAAAAATTTTGCTGAATACGTAAATAAAATATCCTAAGAATTTCATCTTGTGTGCGTTAAAAAAATGTGCAAATCTATAAGATATTAGAGCATGATAAGCTATTGATGTGAAAAAAACAAACCAACTTGAAGTAGCAGTTGGATCTTTTTTCAAAAACATATTCATATCTTGTTTTAAAGATTTAAAAATATTTATAAATTCAATAAAAACATTTGCTTTTTTCATACAATTCCCCCTTTAGAAAATAGGATAAATATTGTCGTAATATAGAATAATATAAACAGTTGCAATTGCAACTGTTTATATTATATATGATTTTGTTTTCGAAAATAATATGATTATATTCATTTTGTTAAAATTTCTTTTCAGCTATGTAAGTTCCTGATATGATTAAAATTGCGCCTATTAGGGTAAAGGCATTTGGAAAATTTTTAAGTATTAATGAATCTGCAATTAGCGTTACAACAGGTATAAAGTAAATTCCGTTCATAGTAGTTTGTGATCCAGCCATCTTCACAGAATAATTCCAAAATATATAGCCAATCGCTGAACATAAAATTCCTAAAAACAAGAGAGAAATTATGACGTTAGGTTGTAACCAGGTATTGTAAACCATCCCCATATCAGTTTTTAAAAATTCAAAAATTGCAAAAGGAGCAAAAAATATAGCTCCTAAAAGAGTCATATCCCTTGTTATAATCAAATTTGAATGATTATTATGTAGTTTTTCAAGGTAAATAGTGTAAACTATCCAACTGAATACTGGAATCATCATCATTAAATCACCGATAGGATTCAATTTTAGTATATATTTTCCATTTAAAACAAGCAAAGTAACGCCGGTAAAAGCAATAAGAGTTCCCAAATATCTGATTTTATTAGATAATTTTCTTTTTATAATATCATTTACTAAAAGAAAAAATATTGGTGTAGAAGATATTATAAGAGAACTGTTGCTTGGTGTTGTATAAATCAATGCTGTGTTCTCGAATATGAAATAGGCTGTAATTCCAAAAAAACCGGACATAACCAAATAAAAGAAATCTTTTTTAGAATATTTAACATTTTTTCTCACCAAAATCATTAAGAATATTGATGCGATTATAAACCTAATGAACCCAGCAATAATTGGTGGAATAAATTGAACAACAACAGAAGTAGCAACAAAAGATATCCCCCATAAAATAACAGTTATAGATAAAAAAATTAGCCCTTTTGTCCTATTTTGCATTTAGCACCTCACTACTTTGAAATTTTTTGAATCTGAAATATAGCTAATTTCTTACTTTTAAGATCGGAAATTATTAATTTAGATTCTGTTATTTTAAAAAGAAGGTTTTCAGGCATCCTTGTTAATATAGATCTCAACTTTCTTATATGAATTTGTACCAAATATTTGTGTTCAGTTTTTATATCAAGTTTCCAAGAAAGATGAGAATCATTTTCTTCTTTGTAAATGTAAGAACCGTTAGTACTCAAAACGATGAACGCTACGTTGTTTTTTTTGAAAGAAATATACATTTTGTCCAAGGCTTTTTTAATCTGATCTGATTTGATCCTTAATTCCTCTATTATTTTGAATGTTTCAAGTTTTAAAACATCATTGTAGTATTTTTGAGTACATAAGTTTATTATCACGCCAGGAGCTAATAACACTAATTTATTTTTTTTAACACCAATCGAAATTTTAGAATCTTTTCTTAATTTTTTTAATGATTTTACCACATGTCTTATGGTTACGTAGGGTATAGATAGAGAAAAATCTTTTTTTGATTCTGAAAATTCAGATTCTATGTAATAATAATCAGATACATAGCTGAATTTTATCATTTTACTTCTTGTGAATATGTTTATAAGGTCGTCTTCATTAGCAGATGCTGATACGAAATCAATCTTTTTTATTAAATCGTTGAGGGAATCTATGCTTAAACTATCAAATTCTTTTATTACAGATGGGACAGAAGACTCTTTCTTAATTTCAGTCGATAAGTTCATCTCCTCAAATGTAAATAGCACGTGATCTTTGTTTATAGCTATTTTTACTATTTCTTCAGATTTTTTATTTTTACCCCTGGTTAAGCCTTTTAAATATTGTATAGGTATTATCGCAACACCTTCAAAAGGTAAAAAGTCCCTTGTAAAATTCATCACCATACTTCCACAATTGTCAGAAGCATAAATTTTGAGGCCATTATCGTAAAAGAAGTACGCATTTCTTGTGGAAGGTTCTATAGTTCCACAAAAATTATCGAGAAATTCAGTTACTTTATTCAAATGTGAAAAAGTGACATAACCTTCCATCTTTATCCTCCAAATAACGACATTTGATTTTTATCAGGCAATCCATTAAGAATTCCAAGTTCTTTCAAAACTTCGGTGTTGGATTTATTAACATTTGTTCTCGCTACCAGTTCTTCGATTGATTGAAATTTACCATTTTTCCTATCTTCAATTATACTTTCAGCGGCTTTTTCACCAAGGTTTGGTACTGTTATAAATGGTATCAAAAGACCATTGTTTTGAATTAGAAAGTTTTTTGAATGAGATTTGTATAAATCAACATTATAAAATTTGTAACCTCTCAAAATCATTTCATACGCTATTTCCAAAACAGTTCTTTCTCTTTTTAATTTTATGTCTCTTTCACCTTTTATTTCCATAAGGCGTCTTTTAATAGAATTTTTCCCTTTTAAAATAACTGGCAAATTAAATTCATCTCCTTTAACTGAGAAGTATGTTGCATAAAAAGCCAAAGGCTTGTGAACTTTGAACCAAGCTATCCTAAATGCCATGCTAACATACGCAGCAGCATGGGCTTTTGGGAATAGGTATGTAATTATTTTACAAGAGTCTAAAAACCATTTTGGAACATTTAAGTCTTTCATTAGTTTTTCGTCTTCTTCAGATAAACTTTTACCTTTTCTTACCTTTTCCATTATGAAGAAAGACTTTTTAGGGTCTGCACCTTTATGAATCAAATAGTTCATAATATCGTCTCTACACGAGATAACCTCGTTTAATGTTGCGTCCCCTCTATCTATTATATTTTTAGCATTTCCTGTCCAAACATTTGTGCCATGAGACAATCCCGATATTCTTACTAATTCTGCAAAAGTACTTGGTTTTGTATCTTCCAACATTCTTCTAACAAAGTTCGTTCCAAATTCCGGAATACCAAGAGCTCCAACTGTTGTGTCCAATTCAGACTTTAAATCTATTTTCAAAGCTTTTGTGCTTGAAAAAATGGACATGGTTTCTTTGTCATCCATTGGTATTTTTAATGCATCTATACCAGTTAAATCTTCCAACATCTTTATAAATGTAGGATCGTCATGTCCTAATGCATCAAGTTTTACTAAATCATCGTGAATAACGTGATAATCAAAATGCGTTGTTTGAATATCGGATTTTGTGTCGTTAGCAGGATATTGTATAGGGGTGAAATCAAAAACTTCGAATTCTTTTGGAACAATCATTAATCCACCTGGATGTTGCCCAGTGGTTCTCTTTACGCCAGTTATAGCATTTGCTATTCTTTGTTGCTCACATTGTCTAACAAAATCAGTTGTTTCAGCATATTTTCGGGCGTATTCCAAAGCAGTTTTTTCAGCAACAGTCGATATTGTACCTGCTTTAAAAACGTGGTCTTCTCCAAACATCTTTTCAACATATTTATGAGCCCTTGATTGGTATTCTCCCGAGAAATTTAAATCGATATCTGGGACTTTGTCCCCTTCAAACCCCATGAAAGTTTCAAATAATATATCTTGTCCATTTTTTATCATTTTTTCATTACAATCATCGCATATTTTATCGGGCAAATCATAACCAGAACCATATTCTCCTTCAGTAAAAAATATTGATTTTTTACATTTTGGGCAAATATAGTGAGGTGGCATTGGATTTACCTCTGTTATTCCCATTAAGTAAGCAACCAAAGAAGATCCTACAGAACCTCTTGAACCTACAAGATATCCATCTTCATTTGATTTTTTAACTATTCTTTCAGCCATAAGGTATAAGACTGCATAACCATGTTTTATAATTGAATCAAGTTCTCTTTCAATTCTTTTTTCTATAATTTCTGGTAGTTTTTCACCATATATTTCGTGAGCTTTCTTATAAGTTTTTTCCCTTACTTCGGTATCCGCATTTTCAATATTAGGTGGATTTAGCTTTTTTTTAAGTGGAACTATATCTTCGATTTTTTCTGCAATGAGATTTGGATTATCTATTACTATTTGTTTTGCAACAGCTTCATCTTCGAATATTTCCATGGCATTCTTTAACATTTCATCAGTTGTTCTCATATGTCTGTTAGAATAGTACACTTTTTTCTTATCTGCAACTTTTAAGGCGTGTCTAAACTTCATGTCTTCTTTATCAAGATAATGTGCATTTGACACCATAACAACAGGTTTATCCAACTCTTTTCCAATTTCGTATATAGTGCGATACATTTCTATTATTCTTTCTTTCGATAGATCGTCCCTGGTTTCAACTGTATCAATTGGCATTATTTCGAGGTAATCAAAGAATTTAGCTATTTCTTTTAGTTCATCTTTTGTTGCTCCTCTTATGAAAGCATCTGATAATTCTCCGTTTTCACACCCCGAACCAATTAGTAGCCCTTCTCTCATTTTTTCTAGTTCACTTTTTAAAATCCTTGGATGAACATAAAAATATTTTATATGAGCATTTGAAACTAATTTATATGAATTTTTAAGGCCAACTTTATTTTTTATCAATATTGTCATATGTTTTGCAAAAATTCTCTTATAATCTATGAATTTTTTTAATTTATCCAAATCAGATAATCTTTTTATTCCTCTGTTAGAAGCCATATCCAGTAATTTTATAAATACAAGGGCTGTAACATGTGCATCTTCATCAGCCCTATGATGGTTGAAATCACTTAAGCCTAAAGCTTTTACAACTTTATCTAATGAAAATCTTTTTATAGTTAAAAGAGATTTAGCCATTGAAAGAGTATCAATATAGGTTTGTTCGAAAACCCTGTTGTATAATTTTGAAACCCAAGATCTCAAAAACCTAAAATCAAATATAGCGTTGTGTGCTACGAGTACAGCTCCTTCTATAAAATCCAAAAATTTAGGTAGTACTTCTTCTATAGGGGGCTTGTCATTCAACATTTCTTGAGTTATTCCCGTTATTTCAGTTGTTATTTCTGGAATATTTTCTTTAGGTTTTATCAAAGAATGAAATTTATCAATTATTTCACCGTCTTTAACTTTTGCTGCTCCAATTTCAATAATTTCATTAATATCTGGTTGAGTACCAGTTGTTTCAAAATCAAAAACCACGTATTCTGTATCTTTTATGCTTTGCTCTCCATTTCCGAAAATATTTATAATATCAATATATTCATCTACTACATCACCTTCTAAACCAAAAATCGGTTTAATACCTTCTTTTGTAGCAATATCATAAAATTGAGGTATGTTTTGAATTGCTCCATGATCTGTAATGGCAACAGCTTTCTGTCCCCATTCTTTAACTCTTTTTATGATATCCTTAACTTCCATTATTCCATCCATTTGACTCAAATTTGAATGGCAATGAAGTTCGACTCTCTTTTCTTCTGATTCATCTTTTACAGATAATTCTGGTTTAATTTTTTTTAAGTTAAAAGGTTTTATTGCAAAATCGTTCATAAAATTATCATAAAACAAAGATCCTTCAGCTATTATATGATCTCCAACTTTGATGTTTTTATGCAGAATTTCGCCTTTATCGAAGAAGTGTTTTACTACTATAGAATCTTTTTTGTCGGTAATAAAAATAGTGCTAATATTTGACTTTTCATTGTAATCTTTGAAAAATACTTGTCCTTTAACGACTAAAATACTCCCTTCAACTGTCGGTACATTATCCAAGTCAATGGGGATTTTTTTAAAGTCTCTTCCAAGAATGACATCACCTTTTTTATTTATATTGTTACTATTTTTCTTTTTATCGATTTTCTGATTTTCAGTAGTTTCATAAGTATCAAAGCTCATATAATCATGCCCAAAAGTATCATCAAAATCTGGTTTCAATGTGTTATCCATTTCTAATAAAAACTCAGCTTTAATTCCACAATGTCTGACTATTAAATCTTGAAGTATGTTTTTTGAGCTTCTCATTTTATTTATAACCAATTTAGAATGTGATTTGAATATAAGAACATCGCCTTTCAATTCAGGTAAAAGCAAGCTCAAATAATCGTCTAATTCATGGCCTATGATGATCTTCTGCCAATTATTGACTATAAATTCAAGGTCATTATCACCAATAGGTTCTATTTCGACGGTTCTTTTAAGATTTCTCATGAAAAACTTTTTCAGTGAAGATTCTAAACTTTCGTTGAAGTTGTTTTTGATCTTTATCTTTACTGTAGATTCTGTAGTTTCAACTTCTCCATCGATATCGAATGGTACATATCCAATATATTCCATAAAATACTCTTTTATAGTCATTAAATAACACCTCTGAAATTCCCGTGACAAAAAGCAGCTGCCAATGCATCTGCTGCATCATCAGGGGTGGGATTTTTTTTCAAGTTCAACAATAACTTTAAAGTTCTGGCAACTTGTCCTTTTTCTGCTCTGCCATAACCAGTTACAGCCTGTTTTATTTGAAACGGGGTATATTCATAAATCGGTATTTTGTTTTCAACGAGGGCTACTAATATGACACCTCGGGCTTCACCGACTTGTATCGCTGTAGTTACGTTTCTAAAGAAAAATAAATCTTCCACGGAAGATTCATCTGGATTGTATTTTTCTATTAATGTTGTTATTTTTTGCTTTATTTCATACAGTCTCAAAGGAAGTTCCTTGTCCTTATCAGTATATATTACACCAAAATCAATAGTTTTAAACTTGTTTCCTATTTTATCCAATACTCCATAGCCAATTTTGCCATATCCTGGGTCAATTCCTAATATTCTCATTAAAACACTCCTAAGTAAGTAGACACATCTTTTTATATACTAACATTTTATTATATAATGATATAAGAGTATATTCAATTAAGGAGGAGTAAAGATGATAGAATACCTAAAAGAAAGAAGAAGAAAACTATTTTATTCAATGGATGATAAATCGGTAATGGTGATTTTTTCAGGTGTTGCACCGTACAAGTCCAAAGATGAAAAATATCAATTCACGCCAAATAAAAATTTTCTTTATTTAACAGGGTTAGACAAAGAAAATATGGTTTTACTTGTTCAAAAAAATGGGGAAAAAATAACAGAATCACTATACATTGAAAAAGATGATCCCCAAATTGCAAAATGGGTTGGCCACAAAATGTCAGCTGAAAAGGCAAAAAAAATTTCTGGGATAAAAGATATAAAATATATTAACGATTTTGAAAAAGATCTTGGTATGGTGATGAACCAAAAATTTGAAAAAATTTATTTAGATCTGGAAAAACAAAGCTGGAATGACCCCATTACAACTATCTCATTAGAACTTGCAAAAGATATAAAAGGCAAATATCCAAGTATGAGAATAAAAAATATCTACCATCAAATAGCAGATTTAAGGATTATAAAAGATAAAAAAGAGATAGAAAACATAAAAAGAGCTATTAGCATTACTAAAAATGGTATTTATAATATGCTGAAACATATGAAACCAGGAATGAAAGAAAATGAAATAGAAGCTTTCTTTGATTTTGTTCTTAAGCAAAGTGGTGTAAGAGACTATGCCTTTAAAACAATTGCTGCTTCAGGTAAAAATGCAGCCATCCTTCATTATGAAGACAATAATGCCGAAACCAAAGATGGAGATATGATCCTTTTCGACCTTGGTGCTCAGTGGAACTATTATTCTGCAGACGTTTCAAGAACATTTCCTTTGAATGGTAAATTTACAGAAAGGCAAAAAGAAGTTTATACAGTTGTTTTAGAAACTATGAAAGAAGTTGAAAATTCAGCGAAACCAGGAGTTTCTTTGAAAGAACTACACGAATTATCTAAGAAAAAGTTATCTGAAGGTGCTATAAAATTAGGATTGATTGAAAAAGAAGAAGATATTTTTGAATACTATTTTCATTCTATTGGGCATTTTATGGGTATGGATACACATGATGTAGGAGATAGAGAAGCTGTTTTAGAGCCAGGCATGGTTATCACAAATGAACCAGGATTGTATATACCCGAAGAAAACATAGGAGTTAGAATAGAAGATGATCTTTTGATCACCGAAAACGGTTGTGAAAATCTTTCTAAAGATATAATTAAAGAAATAGACGAAATAGAAAATTTTATGAAATAGTTTTGATATATTAATTTTGGTAAAAAATAGAATTATTGATTATTTTTAGAGAAAAAGCTTTTATTTATTGGAATAATTCCTCTTTTTTACTTAATAAAAATTTAACTATACTACAAGATATAGATGTGATATCATATATGATGTGTATATATAGTTATTGTTTTTCGGTTAGCTTATTAAAGGAGGATTTATTTCATGGAAAGAGTTATAAACAAATATTTGAATGTAAAACCTTCAAAAAACGCAAATACAATTTTGAAAGATAGGTATTTGATGAAAGATGGACAAGGTAGATACTTGGAAGAAACTTGGGACGATGTCAGTAAAAGAGTTGCCAGACATGTTGCTTCAGCAGAAGTCAAATATACTAAAGATGTTAAAGAAATTCAAGAGATTGAGAAAAAATATTATAATATGATCAAATCAAGGATCTTTTTACCTAATAGCCCGACAATTTTTAATTCAGGGAAGGCAATGCCTTTAGAGCTTTTTAAAAAAGAAGCTAAGGATATGGGTTTTGATGATTATAAAAAAATATTTGACTCAAAGAGTAAACATAACATGCTTTCTGCTTGCTTTGTTGTTCCTATGGATGATTCAATGGACGGAATTTTTGAAGCTGTAAAACAATCTGCTATGATTATGAAATATGGTGGAGGCGTAGGATATGACTTTTCAGTTTTAAGACCTAAAGGAACTTCTATAGCTGGGACAGGGGGCAAATCATCAGGGCCTATTAGCTTTATGCATGTATTTAACACTTCTGCTTCTACCATTGAGCAAGGTGGAGCAAGAAGAGCTGCACAAATGGCGGTTATGAAATACGATCATCCAGATGTTTTGGACTTTATTAATTCTAAAAAAGATAATGATGGTAATAGTGTACTAAATTATTTCAATATTTCTATAAATATAGATGATGTGAATAATTTCAAAAATAAGTTGAAAAATGATGAAGAAATAACACTTGAACATCCAGAATCTGATAAAACTGCAAAATTAAATGCAAAAGAATATTTAAGAAAAATTAGTGAAAATGCTTGGAAATCTGGAGATCCTGGTTTGCTATTTTTAGGAAAACACAATCATTATTATGCAATGGGGCACGAAACTCCTGTTCAAGCAACAAACCCTTGTGGTGAAGAACCTCTTCCGCCATTTGGAAGCTGTAATTTAGGTTCTATAGATATAGCCAAATTAATAGACTTTGTGGACATTGGAAATCCAAAAGACAGAAATTTGGATATTTTTGAAGACATAGTATATTGGGCTTCAAGATTTTTAGATGATGTTATTGATATGAATGTTTATCCCTTGCCTCAAATAGATGAAATATCTAAAAATCAGAGGTTTATTGGTCTTGGTATAATGGGGCTTGCAGATGCTTTATACAAAAAATCTTTAGCTTATAATTCAGTAGAAGGAAGAAAGTTTATGGCTAAAGTTACAGCATCATTGGCTTATTTTTCGCACGTTGCCAGTTCAAAATTGGCTGAAAAAAGGGGCAATTTCCCAGACTTTAAAAAATCAAAATATCCAAAAGGATTCATACCAATGCCGCTTTTAGAAGATGATTTTGATGAAGATATAAAATTATGGAATCAAAAACTCAGAGATCATTTTTTGAATACAGCTATTAAATATAAGAGGAATGTTCAAACTAACACAGTAGCACCAACAGGTTCTATTTCTAATTTGGCAGATACTTCATCTGGAATTGAACCAAATTTTATGCTTGCTTATATAAGATATATGACTGATAAAGAAGGCAACAGAGTCCCTCTACCGTATATCAATTCAATTTTGGTAGATAAAATGGGTGATGATTTAACAGAAGACTTGGAAGCTGAGATTATAGAACAAGGAAGTTTGACAAACATTAAAAATGTATCAGATGAATACAAAAAAATTTTTGTTACATCCATGGACATAAGCGCTGAAGATCATCTTTTAGCTCAACACGTTATTCAGAGCTATTTAGATGCTTCATGTTCTAAAACAATTAACATGAAAAAAGAAATTACTGTTGATGAAGTGTACAATATATATGAGAAAGCGCTTGATTTAAATATAAAAGGCATAACCATCTACAGGGATGGAAGCTTACAAACTCAAGTACTTGAGAAGAATAAAGATAAAAAAGAAGACAAAAAAGTCACTTTCTTTGTTTTAGATGAAAAACATAAGCTAAGGGCAAGGCCAAGAAAAGAAACTCTAAGAAGTGTTACAAGAAAATTCAAGTTTGACGATAGTACTATTTACATAACACTTTCTTTTGATGACAACGGAGAGGCCATTGAAGTTTTCTTGTCTGATGGGACAGAGACAACTGAGATAATAGGAAGATTATCTTCTATCGCTTTAAGGGCAGGAGTCTCATCAGATGAAATAATTGAACAACTAAAGAAAGTTAAAGGTGGTTATTGTAAGAATTTGGCCGAAGAAGTTAAAAAAGCCATCGAAGATTTTGCAGAACTCTGGAAAGAAGAAGTAGATTCATACGAGGTATATAAAACAGGTAAACCAAAAACAAAAGAAGAGATAGAAAAATTTGTCCATGTTAATGATCTTAAATATGAGAAAGGTGTTTACATAGATTCTGAGGGAAATACATATTGCCCAAGTTGTTTGAACAAGAATTCTTTGATAATGGAATCGGGTTGTACTTCTTGTAAGACTTGTGGCTGGTCTAAATGTTCTTAAAATTGGAGGAGAATAATGAGTGAAGAATTTAAAGGTTATAAAAAGTTTCACGACACTTTTTTAAACAACGTGAAAGAAGAAGGGTTTTTACACGATGACCACATTCATCCAGTATTTTTACTTTGGATGAGTTTTGATAATGAAGAAAAGAAAGAAGAGTTTTTGAATTTTGTTAAAAAAAATGATCCTGATTATGAAAAAGAATTGAGAGAATACATGGATTACTATGATATAGAAACCAACATTATCCCAATATATTTCCCTTTCGAAGTTGATTCAGAAGAAGAACTTAAAAACTTGAGCTTATTTTTACACGACATAGCTCAAATCTCTAAAGTACACGCCTATTCGGTTCTTTCTGAAGTTGCGATGGATGATGATGAAGGCAAAACAGAAGAAGAATTAGATTATCTTCCTTCGATTTTTACTGAAGCTCCGGATGGAAGTTGTTATATGAGTGTTTTAGACTATGAATCAGGCGAGCAGATAGATGATTATTCAGGTGAATATGAAAAAGATAACGAATACATAGCAGGTTTGAGGTTTCCAATCTTTGAATAATAAAAACGACCTTTCAAATTTTAGTTTGAAAGGTCGTTTTTATTTTATTGATTAAAATGCCGGGTGTTTAACTAATCCCATTAAATAATTTTTATGTGGCATGTATGGATGGCTTGCAGAAATTCTGACATTGTAGCCATAGTATCCTCTTTCATCAATTTCAAATGATCCTTTAAAAATATAGGTGTCTTTTTGTGCTTCTTTAATGAGTTTCATTTTAAATGTTTTTAAATTAGTAACTTCGTTTTCTTGAATTCTTGCCAACACAATTTCCGGATCAATTGAATCAGGTCCAATTCCTGGTAAATAAACTTCTGCTTCTATATTTAATTCTTTACCCACTTCTAATTGTTCATCGGTATTATGTTCGGTTAATACTTTAATCTTAATTGACTGCCAATTTCTTTCCAATAAATCTCTCCAATGAGCAAAATCTTTTGTAACTCTGAATCCATCTTTATTAAACTTATTTCCTTGCTCCGCAGCGGGCATGTACAATTTTTGAGTGTATTCCTTAACCATTCTTGATGTATTGAAGAATTCAGCAACAGAAGAAATAGAATTTTTCATTATTTTTACCCATTTTGATTTATCTTCTGAGTAATAAGTTGGTATAATTTCATTTTCTAAGGTATTGTATATGGAAACACTATCTATTCTATCTTGTAAGTCGGTATCTTCATAATCTCTATTATCACCTATGGCCCAACCATTTTTATTTTTTTCTTCACCATTGTATCCTTCTACCCACCAACCGTCAAGAACTGAGAAATTCATAGCTCCGTTCATTCCAGCTTTTTCTCCAGAAGTACCAGAAGCTTCATGAGGTCTCCTTGGGTTGTTCAACCAGATGTCTACCCCTGAAACAAGATGTCTAGCCATATTCATATCATAATTCTCTAAAATTATTATTTTGTCTTTAAATTGAGGCATTCTTGAAATTTCATAAATTCTTTTTATTAATTCCTGTCCTGGTTTATCCGCTGGATGTGCTTTACCAGCAAAAACTATTTGAACTGGTTTTTCAGGGTTGTTTAAAATTTTTTCCAATCTTTCCAAGTCTCTAAATATCAAAGTAGCTCTCTTATAAGTTGCAAATCTTCTTGCAAATCCAATTGTTAGGATATTTTTATCTCCTATTGTTTTGATTTCTTGTAATTGCTCAACAGTTTCACCATGTCTGGCTCTTTGAGCTTTTACTCTTTCATGTATGAAGTCAACTAATTTTCCTTTTAATTCAACGTGGGTATTCCATAATTTTTCATCAGGGATTTTGTCTATTTTTGCCCACATGTCTGGATCATCTAATTCAGAAACCCAATTTTTGTTTAATTCTTCAGCAAAAAGATCTTGTAACTCTTTTGCAATCCAAGTTTCACTGTGAACTCCATTGGTTACGTGAGATATAGGTACTTCTACAGCCTCAAGGCCATCCCAAACATGTTTCCAAAGGCCTCTTGATACTTTTCCGTGAAGTTCAGAAACTCCATTTGCTCTACCAGCCATTTTTAAGGCTAAAATAGTCATTGAAAAAGCTTGAGATCCATCAGGCCTTTGTTCTCTACCAAGGTCAAAAAATTCATCTCTGGTCGCTTCTAATGTTGGCCAATAATCACTAAAATATTTTTCTATTAAATTAAAATCAAAGGTATCATTTCCTGCTGGAACTGGAGTGTGTGTTGTGAATACTGAACCAGCTCTCGTTGCTTCTAAGGCTTCTTTGAAAGTTAGATTTTCTTGTTGAACATATTCTTTTACCCTTTCAAGTCCCAAGAAAGCTGCGTGGCCTTCATTCATATGCCAAACGGAAGGGTTTATTCCCATCTCTCTTAAAACTCTAACACCAGCTATGCCAAGGAGCATTTCTTGTTTGATTCTCATTTCATGGTCTCCACCATACAATCTATGAGTTAGTTTTCTATCTTCTGGATCATTTTGTTTTATATCTGTGTCTAATAAATATAAAGATACTCTTCCAACATTTAATTTCCAAACTTTTACATATACAGATCTCCCTAATATCTTGATGTTAACGTATAGTTCGTCTCCGTTAGAATCTTTTGCAGGTTCTACTGGAAAATTTGAAAAATCAAATTTTTCATAATGTGATTGTTGTTGCCCATTTTTATCTATTTGTTGAATAAAATAGCCCTCTCTGTATAAAAATCCTACAGCAACAAAAGGCAATCCTAAATCACTTGCTGATTTAACATGATCTCCTGCCAAAATACCTAATCCACCAGAATAGATTGGTAAAGATTCATGAATACCGTATTCTGCACAAAAATATGCAATTTCTCCCTGTGGATAGTCTTTGTGGGTTGCATTGAACCATGTGTTTTTTTCATTGAGGTATTGATTAAATTTTTTCATCACTTTTTCATATTTTTCAAAAAACTTTTTATTATTTGATTTTGCTTCAAGCTTTTTTTGACTCACTTGTTTTAAAAAAATTACTGGATTTCTGTTTACTTTTTTCCATAAATCAGAATCAATTTCCTCAAAAAGTTCTTGAGAGTCATAATTCCAAGTCCACCACATATTTTTTGATAAATCTTTTAATCCTTTGATTTTCTCTGGTAAACTTGGGACCACTGTAACTTTGTTTAAAAAATCCATAGGATATCCTCCCTCCAAATAATTACTCTATGAATATCTTTCAATACATTATATCAAAAAAATAGTGAAAATCAAGTTAATACAGAGATAATTAAACGTTATCGTAAATATATACCCCTTCTTCAGGATATTCATCGATTTCAGCCATTTTCACTTCTACTGCTTCATTGTCTTTCGATGTAGGAAGATTTTTCCCAATAAAATTAGCTTTTATAGGGAACTCTCTATGTCCTCTATCTACTAATACAAGCAATTCTATTTGACTAGGCCTTCCTCTTGAAATAATTGCATCCATTGCAGCTCTAATTGTTCTTCCGGTAAAAAGAACATCATCTACTAATATTACAATTTTATTGTTTACATTAATATTAAATTCTGAAGTATCCGTATCAGATTTTTTTTCATCATCTCTAAAAGGAGTAACGTCTAATTTAATAACGGGTACTTCAAAATTTTCAATTTTAATCAAATTTTCTTTTATTCTTTCAGCAATGAACGCCCCTCGAGTTTTTATTCCAGCTAAAATTACGTTTTCAACGCCTTTATGTTTTTCTGTTATTTCATGGGAAAGTCGCATGAGTGTTCTTTTAATGTCTTTTTCTTCCATAATTTTCTTTTTTATATTCATAATATTCTCTCCTTTTCTTCATGTATATTGATAATATCACTAATGTTATTTTAATTCAAATAAAAAGGCCTCATATAAATGAGGCCAAAGTTTATTGATTTTCTTCTATTAATTTTTCTATGTAGTTTATATCATCAACAATATTATTTAATTTATTTAAAGCTAAATTAAGGTTGATGCCTTTTTTTTGACAACTATCTTCTAAGGTGTCCATCTTCGTACAACAAATATCAAATCCAAATTTAGTTATTTGTTTAAAAAGTTTGTCATCTTTTTCCATTATTTCCTTTAAGGACATATCTTTAGTTAGGTATTCCATAATAAAACCTCCTTATTATTTTACCCCCCACAGGGGGGTAAAATAATTTTAGTATATAAAAGTTAATATAAAGTTAAAATAATATAAAAAAAGACAGATCTAAAAAGATCTGTCTTTTTTAAGAAGTTATTATTCTGTAAATTTTATCACTTTATTTTTCTAATATAACTATCGTTTCGACATGAAAAGTGTTAGGAAACATGTCAAAAGATTTTATAGATTTGATTTTAAAACCTTTTTCTGTTAAACCTTTTAAATCTCTAGCAAGTGTTGAAGGATCACAAGATATGTAAATGAGAGAATTATTTACTTTTTTTGATAGCAGTTCCACTCCATTTTTACCTAAACCGGCTCTTGGTGGATCTATTATGATATAATCAAAATTATTTTTTGATTTATTGAGGAATTGAATAGCATCTGCAACGTAAAAAGTGGCGTTTTTTAAAAAGTTTATATTCTTGTTTGCATTTGCAGCTTTTATGGAAATTTTTGAAAATTCGACCCCTTTAACATCTTTAAATAGAGGAGAAAAATACACTGAAAATAACCCTACACCACAATATAGATCTAATAAGCTTTTATTATCTGTTTTTTTCGGTTTTAAATAATCTAAAATATGTTTCAACATTTTAGAAGTTATTTCATAGTTTGTTTGGAAAAAGGAAGTTGGTGGAATTTGATAAGTGAACCCATCAAATTCTTCTATTAAAACGCCTTCTCCTTTCCAGGTTTTGTAAGGGCCTCTTAATTTAACTTTGTCAGAAGAATTCATAACGTGAATTATTGAGTCAACAGGTAATTTTCTTAGTTCTGATTTGAGTTCATTTTCGTTTGGTACGTTTTCACTGTTTGTAACTATGATGAGCATTGTTTTATTTTGAGAAAATGATTTTCTTAAAATAATATGTTTTATAACCCCTTTTTTAGTTTGATAATTATAAACAGGTATTTTTAAAGTGTTGATAATTCCTTTTACCTTGTTTCTCACCTTATCAAATATGTTTGGGGAAATTGGACAATTTTCTATATCAAGTATTTTTGATGAATTTTTTTCATTCAAACCAATTTTCAATTCCTCTTCTTTTGAAACTGAAAATTCCATTTTATTTCTATATTGATATTGTAATAATGAAGGCTCTATCGAATCAATATCCATATCGATTTTTGCTATTCTTCTTAACTGTTCTTTTACTATGTTTTGTTTAGCCTCTATTTGTTTGTCGTATTTATAGTTTATCCATTGACAACCACCACATTTTGGAAAGTGGTTACACACGGATGAAACTCTATCTTTTGATTGTTTGACAACTTTTTTAGTTTTTCCAAAAACAATGTTTTTAGTGTTTTTTAGAATATCAATCTCAACTATTTCATCTGGATAGGCGTTTTCTATCATATATGTTTTCCCGTCTTTAAATCCCAAACCATAACCACCGTTTATCAATTTTTCTATATTAAGTTGTTCCATTACAAAAACCACCTTTGTTTAGAATAGATATGGATTTTCTTCTAAAATCCTTTCTATATTTGTTTCTTCCATATGACCTGGATGAATTATAATATTTTTGTCTTTTGTCTTAAAAATTTTCTTTATTTTTTCTATGGAGTTTTCCAATTTATATTGATCACCACTTGGCAAATCAGTTCTTCCTACAGAATTATAAAAAACGGTGTCTCCAGAAAAAATATGATTATTCATAAAAATTAAAACACTACCTTCTGTATGTCCTGGGGTATGGATAGTTTCAAATGCATCTTGTATGTCATATAAATTTTCCCTTATTTCAATTGGAGCACCAATTATTTTGGATAAGTTAATTTCTGCGTTTTTAATCATTTCAAAATCTCCAGGGTGAAGGTATATTTTATCATAATTTAACTCGTTTAACCCCAATAGATGATCAAAGTGAGCATGAGTTAGTATGACATCAACTTTATTTTTTATGTGTTTCCCGATTCCAATCCCTGGATCTACGACATATTTATTATCAATTATATAAGAATTTGTTCCATATTGCTCGGTTACTATTTTTTGTACTTTCATTAAATCAGCTCCCTTATATTGTATCAACAATATTTCTTGCCCACTTTTGCGAGTAATATCTTTTCATAAAAATAAAGGCTTTTACCATTTCTTCGATTAGAGAGATAGTGTATACTATTGGGAAAGACCAACCTATTACTAAGCCACTTATTGCTACCAGAGGAATGCCTATGCCCCACAATGTTCCAACTTCAACAAAAAAAGAAAATTTTGTATCGCCCCCAGCTCTTAAAATTCCCACTACATTCATAAGATTCATCGTTCTGACGGGTATGGAAAAAGCGGCTATTAAAAGAGACGTCAATATAAGTTTTTCAACTTCTTGAGAAACATTAAATAACAAAACTATGTATTTTGAAGACAAAATGATTGCAAATCCAACAAAAAATGAAATGATAAAATTCAGTCTTAATAATTTTCTTGCTGTTAAAATCGCTTCTTCTATATGGTCAGAACCAAGGTGTTTTCCAATTAAAATTGCCGTCGCATTTGAAAGAGCAATTAATATTGTAAAAGCAATATTTTCAATAGTTTCCATAACATTCCTTGCTGCTATTATATTAGTTCCCATATGAGCATAAACGATTGAGTATGTAGTCATTCCCAACCCCCAAAAGAATTCTTGTCCAATTGTGGAAATAGTATAACTAAAAAAATATTTTATAAACTTAAGGTCTAAAGCTTTTATATGATAAATTTTAAATAAGCCAGGATGATTTATTTTTAGCATTATAATAATTAAAATAAATAACTGTAGGATTCTCGAAATTAGAGTCCCAATGGCTGCACCTTTCACTCCCATTGTGGGGAATCCAAACTTTCCAAATATCAAAATATAGTTTAGAAAGATATTAGTACCCATTGCTATTAAACTTGAGTACATAGGGATTACAGTTTTTTCTGTACTTTTTAAACACGCTTCAAAAGAAAAAACAAGAGCCATGACTGGAAAAGTTAAAGCTATTATGCTAAGATACTCTATACCTATTAAAACTACTGTATGATCAGGAGTAAAAATTCCCATTACCTTATCAGTGAAAAAGAATGATGGTATAAAAAAAATGATAGAGAACAGAATTGACAAACCAGTTATTAAAGATGTTGTTTTTGATATATTAAACTCATCTCTTTTACCCCAATATTGTGAAAGAAATATAGCTCCCCCACTAACTAATCCAAATAATAACAAGTTGAATAAAAAGAAAATCTTGTTAGATAATCCCACTGCTGCAATACTGTTTTCTCCCAATTGGCCTATCATAAGTGTGTCAACGAAATTAACACTTGTTGAAATAAACTGTTGAACAGCAACAGGCAAAGCTATTGTAAGGGTAGTTTTATAAAATTTATTCATTTTATCGCCTTATATTATTTTATCATTGATATAATGATTTTTAAAATAAGTATCTAAATATTTCATTACTTTGTCAAAATTTCCAGTTTTTAATTTTTCCCATTCTTTGCCTTTTTGTATGAATAAAGAACAATCTTTGAAATCATTATCGTAAATGTTTACTCTAAAAATGTCATCAATATAGAAATCAAAATAGATTCGTCCAAACCTTGCTTTAGCTTCAAAATCTTTGTTTGATATATAATGGCATTTTGATTCTACATATCTATAAATTCCTCTATTTAATCTTTTTATTTGATCACTTGTGAAAAGAATTGTCTTACTTGTTTTATTATTTTCATCAAAATAGTTTAATATTTCTTTTAAAGTCCCTTTTGAGATTAACGACCAATTTTTTCCTTCTTTTATAAAAAGCATACAGGTTTCATCTAATGTAGAAATTTTACATATTGTTTCGTTGCTATCGTCTTTTAAATAGTAGTTATTCTTTCTTTTTAATATGTTGGATAATTTTTTTTTGGTTTTAATATTTTTAAAAATATCAGCTATAGAATTTCTAATGTCTTTGTTTTGCAAAATAAACTCCCCCAAAAATTATAAATTATTATTATATAATACTTTATAAATGTAAATTTCAATTGTATTATAAGATAAAAAACGCTAAAATATATCTATAAAATAAAAACTTAACATACAATTTTTAATAAATGTTCAAAATTGCTTATTGTTAAGTACATCTCATTATTTTAGAATAGTTTCGAAAAAATAAGGAAGGTGAATTTATTGACTCAAAAAAAGACCAGGAATATCTTGTTGTTTATAATGGTAATTACTTCAATGATACCAAATTTCATACCTCCATTGATGAAATATTTTCAGTTAAACTACGATATTACAATTTCTCAATCATCAGCATTACCTCTTCTTAATTCAGCTGGTGCTATGTTTTCAAATATATTTGGAGGATTTCTTTTATCAAAAATTCACTTTCGAAAATATTTTTTATTTTCATATCTATTGGGTATTGTGGGAATGTTCTTGTTTGCATATTCTAAATCTTTTGTATTATTATCATTATCAGGATTTATTCTGGGCGTGTCCGTGAGTTCAACTATATTGGTTTTAACCGCTATATTTACACATTTTGAGGATGATTTACAAAATTATGGTTTTTTTCATGGCATGTTTGGATTTGGGGGAATAATATCCCCTATAATAATTGGATTTTTTTTAAATAGAGATTTTTCTCCACAATATTTATTGATATTTCATGCTTTTATAATGGCTATCATAGGTTTTATTGTTTATAAAAAAGCGATATTTGAAAACAAAGAATACGATCCAATTCATTTTTCTGAGATACCTAATATAATGGGGAAGAAGATGATAATAATTCCAATAATTATTTTTTTGTTATACGCAGGAACAGAAAAAGGAATTGTTACTTGGAGTTCAAATCTTTTTGTTGATGGATTTGAATACAGTCAAGGTTTTTCCGCGTTTTTGATTTCATTGCTTTGGATATTTTTTACACTTGCAAGGCTTATTACAGATACAATAAGTAAGAGAATTGGAGAGATAAAACTTGTAATCTTAACTTCTTTTTCAGCTTTAGTTTCTTTAATAATGCTTTTATCCTTTCAAAATTGGATATTTTATATTTTTTTAGGATTGTTTTTGGGGCCTATTTTTCCAGCACTTCAAAAAGCTTCAAATCGAAATATCCCAAAACGAGAGATATCTTTATTCAGTGGAATAATGTATTTTTCAACTGGCATAGGTGGAATAGCAGTTACATATTTTATGGGCTTATTAGGAGATTACGCCATTAGAGCTGCATATATAATACCGATATTTACAATTTTAATAATTGCATTTTTAAGCAGAACATTAAAAAAGAGCGGATGAATTATCATCCGCTCTTGACATATCAAAAATAAATTATTTATTAGGAATCCATTTTTCAACAATATCCATATGTTCTTCTTTCCATTGTCTTGCTGCTTCTTCAGGGTTGTTGCTGTCGGCTATAACTCCCATTAAACTTCCTAATTCAGATTCTGTCATAAAGAAATGAGTAAAGAATTGTGCAACTTCTGGCATGTCAATTATGAAGTTTCTTCTTGCAATAGAATGAATATTTTCTACAGCACCGTAAACGCCTTCAGGATCTTCTAAGAATTTAACGTCAAATCTTGCAAACATCCAATGTGGTGACCATCCTGTTACAACCACCCATTCGTCGTTGTCAATTGCGTCTGCCAATGTTGCTGTCATAACTGGTCCTGAACTTTCTCTTAATTCAAGCTCTAAATCGTATGCATCGATAGCTCTTTCAGTTGCTGCCATTATGCCTGCACCTGAGTCTATTCCTACTATTTGTGAATCGAATTTTTCTTTAACAGAATTCAGTTCTGTTATTGAGTCAATATTAACGTATGTTGGTACAACTAAACCGATTCTTGCACCTTTAAAATTATATCCTAAGTCTGTTAGCTCGTCACCAAATTGGTTCATGTAACTTTCATGAGTAATTGGTAGCCAGCCATCCATGAATACATCTTGGTCGCCTTGAGCTAATGAAGCGTAAACTAATCCAGGATCTGCCATAGTATCTTCTACTTCATATCCCATTTCATCTACTAAAATAACTTTTGCCAAGTTTGTCATTGCGATACCTTCTGCCCAATTAACATAAGCAATCTTAACTGTACCTGCAGCAAAAATAGCAATACTTAAAACTAAAACACTTAATAATACCAATAACTTTTTCATCAAAATCCCTCCTATTTATTATTTTTTCCTAAAGCTTGTGTAATTCTATCTAATACCATTGCTAAAATAACAACGGCTATACCACTTTCAAAACCTAAGCCAATTTTGTATTGTGTGATTCCGTTTAATACTTGTTTACCTAATCCTCCAGCTCCAATCATTGCTGAAATAACAACCATTGATAGTGCGAGCATTATTGTTTGGTTTATACCTGCAAAAATAGTCGGAGTTGCTATAGGTAATTCAACTTTAAAAAGTTTTTGCATTGGGGTTGCACCAAATGAATCACTTGCTTCTACTACTTCTTGGGGAACTTGCCTTATAGCAAGATTAGTGAATCTTACTGCTGGGGGCATTGAGAATATAACTGTTGCCACCGCACCAGGCACCTTACCCAAACCAAAGAATAGAACAGCTGGTATGAGGTAAACAAATGCTGGTAAAGTCTGCATAAAGTCCAATACAGGTCTGATAAAATTGAAGAATCCATCACTTTTGGATGCCCATATGCCTGCTGGTATTCCAATTATCAATGCAATAACAGTAGCTGATACAACCAAAGCAAATGTATCCATGGTTTCTGGCCACAAATTCATGTTGTATATTACCCAGAGCCCAACAGCTGTAAAAATAGCTACTCCTCTACTGGCGATTTTCCAGGCTATCAAAGCTAATATAATTAAAGTTACATACCAAGGTAACCAACCGAAAAATCCTTCAAGATTTTCTATAAAGAAATTTATGAATGCTTCAACTCCGTCAAAAAAGACTCCCCAATTATCTTTTAGCCAATTAACTATTATCTCAAAAAAATATCCTATTTTTAAATCTATCATATTAGTTTACCTCCCCTAAGATTCCTGAAAGGACAGAAACTTTAACTATTATTCCTAATAATTTGTTTTCTTCATCTACAACTGCTATTGGATGATTGTAGTCAATGTGAAGGGGTAATATATCCATAATCGATGTGTCAGGGCTTACTTTTTTAATTTCTGATATAATAGGTTTTAAATCTTGTTTACCTTCTTCTACATATTTTAAAGCATCTTCTATAGTAACTATCCCATGTAAAGTTCTATCTCTATCTGTAACTACTATACTATCAATACCTGCTTTTCTCATTTTTCTGACAGCTATTCTTGGGGTGTCTTTAACAAAAGCCCTATCGATAGGCTTTTTCATTATATTTTCTGCTGTTATTACTTTAGTTCTATCTACATCTTGTACAAATTCTTCTACATATTTTGTTGATGGGTTTGTAAGAATTTCTTCTCCAGTCCCAATTTGGTCAATATGACCATCTTTCATAATTGCAATTCTGTCACCCAATTTCAATGCTTCATCTAAATCATGTGTTATGAAAATAATAGTTTTGTGTAGTTTTTCTTGAAGCTCTAATAGTTGGTCTTGCATGTCTCTCCTTATTAATGGGTCCAAAGCACTAAATGCTTCGTCCATTAATAAAATGTCTGGATCAGTCGCAAGTGCTCTCGCTAATCCAACTCTTTGTTGCATTCCTCCACTTAGTTCTTTTGGATATTGTTCTTCATATCCTTTTAATCCAACCATATCCAACGCTTCATAAGCTTTTTTTCTTCTCTCTTCCTTTTCAACTTTTTGAACTTCTAACCCAAATTGAACATTTTCAGAAACTGTTTTATGAGGAAATAATGCAAAATTTTGGAAGACCATGTTCATTTTGTGCCTTCGGATATCTCTTAATTTTTCTTTATTAGCTGTAAGAACATTTTCTCCGTCTACATATATTTCACCTGAAGTAGGCTCAATAAGTCTGTTTAAACATCTAATTAAAGTTGATTTACCAGAGCCTGATAGCCCCATAACTACAAATATCTCTTTGTTTTTAACGTTAAATGATACTTTATTTACACCGATTGTATTACCAGTTTTATTTAAAATTTCATCTTTAGACATACCCTTTTCCAACAAAGGAATAACTTTTTTAGGATTATTTCCGAATATTTTAATTACATTTTTTACCACCATTTTGTAACCATTATCTTCGGCCATCATATACCTCCCTTAACTAAAAAATTATTGATCATAAGACTTCGGTCATGAATCAAATTTTTTAAGTTGATTTATTTTTATTTTATTGATAATTTTTGTCTTATAGAAAGAAGAAAATGAGAAAAGAAGCTTTTTGTATGTAAACAATCTAAATCGTACTTAATAAAGCAAGATCAATTAATATCCCTATTTTCATAATACATTATTTAGTTTAATATACTATTAATAAAATTTTGAATGTCGTTAGTATTAAAATATGTAAGTATATGGATTATGAATTAAAGAAATATAATATTAACAAAATAATTTTTTAATTTAATAATTTTCTCATAAAAGCTATTTATTGCTTTAGATACGTTGAAAGTTAAAGATGTAAAGTAAAAAAATTATGTGAAATAAATAGTAACAGAATAAAAATAAAATAGTAATTATTAACAAAAATGAATTCATTTAGACAATAAAAAATAAAAAAATCTTTACTTAATAATTTATAATTTTTAGTAATTTTTAAGATATATAGTATGTATCGATTAAATGTGTTATACTAATACTAAAGGAAATCCAAACATATAAGATAAAGCAAGGTGAAAGCATGCAACAAATAATATCAATTTTAGTTTTTTTGATAACTTTAATTTTGATTGTATCTCATAAGATAAACCGTACTATTGCGGCTATGTTGGGAGCTACATTATTAATAATTTTCAATATATTTCCAACACAGATGTATCCCTTTGAACATTATCTTGATTTCAATACCATATTCCTTTTACTTGGGATGATGGTTTTTGTTAATGCTATCAAAAAAAGTAAAATCTTTACTTTTTTTGGAATTAAGGCTCTTTCTTACTTTGGGAAAAATGGAGTTTGGCTTTTCCTAATACTTACGGCTTTAGTAGCTATTACTTCTTCAATAATTGACAATGTAACAACAATTCTTATTTTTATTCCTATAACTCTTGCTATAACAGATACACTAAAAATAGATTATTTCCCATATATTCTTGGGGAAATTATGGCTTCCAATATAGGTGGAGCGTCAACAATTATTGGAGACCCACCAAATATTATGATTGCTTCTGCAGCTAATTTTTCATTTAGTGAGTTTTTTGGAGTAATGTTTCCAGTAGCTGTTTTTAATTTAATATCTATGGATATTCTTCTTATTTTCATCTTCCGAAAACAGCTTATTAAAAAGTTTCAAGCAGAAATTATAAATAATATGAATAAATCCAAGATAATAGAAGATAAGAAAAGGTTTAGGCTTTCTTTAATTTTACTTATAACTGTAATAATAGCTTTTATTTTTCAACATCAACTTGGAGTTGAAAGTTCTATAATAGCTTTATTTGCTGGTTTTTTTGCTCTTTTGATAATGGAACCGAACGACATACAAAATACTATAAAAGAGGTAGAATGGGAAAGTATTTTATTTTTCATTGGATTGTTCGTAGTTACTGGAGGACTTGAAGAAACTGGAGTTTTGAATGAGCTATCTATGATGCTTGTTGATTTTGCAGGTAGATCTGCTCAGTTGTTTTCAAGTTTTCTTATTGTAACTTCGGGTATATTGTCTGGATTTGTAGACAATATTCCTTATACAGCAACTATGATTCCCGTAGTAGCTAATTTAAAAAGTATTAACCCTGAAGTTTTTACCAGTCTAAACCCTCAGTGGTATTCTTTGGCTTTAGGAGCTTGTTTGGGGGGCAACTTAACTCCAATCGGAGCATCTGCAAATATTATTGGAATTGCACTGATAAAGCAATTTAAAGGAGATAATATTTCTTTTAAAAAGTTCTTCTTTTATGGTTTTATGATTACGCTTATGACTCTTTTTATTTCCACAATTTATATTAATATAAGGTACTTTTTCTGAAGGTGATTATCTTGAGTAGACAAAAAATTTCTATTAAAACTATTTTATTTGGAAGTTTTATCATTATACTGTCGATATTATTTACAATAATATTATTATTTAACAACATATATCAAGAAAATCAGATGGAAATACAAAGAGAACTTATTTTAAAAAATGCAGTAATGCATGCTTATACTCTGGCCGAAATTAAGTATGATGCTGTTTTGAATCGTGATTTAGATGAAGAAATGGCTAAAGAGCATGTCAAAGAAGCTTTATTAGGAGAAAAACTTGAAGATGGTACAAGAACTATGGACTCTAACTATTCACTTGGAGAAAATGGATATTTTATTATATATTCCAGTGAAGGTGAAGAAATAGCCCATCCAAGGTTAGAAGGCCAAAACGTTTATAATGTCACAGACTCGTTAGATGATTCAGTTTATATAGTTCAAGAACAGATAGAGTTGGCAAAAAACAAAGGTGAAGGTTATTATTATTATAACTGGGAATATCCTAATAACCCTGAAATAATTGGAAAGAAAATATGCTATGTTAAATATTTTCAACCTTGGGATTGGGTGATAGTAGCTACAACATATGAGAAAGATTTAAAGGTTTATTTTGAGGAGAGTAAAAAGTCATTTTTATATACAGCTATTTTGATAGTTTTAATTATTATCCCTTTGGTTTCCTATATTTATAAAAAAATAACAAACCCATTGTTTAAATTGAATAGAAAAATGCAACATTTTTCAAACAACATGGAAGTTCCCAATATAGATTGCAGTACAAAAATAAAAGAAATTTCGGAAATTGAAAGCTCTTTTAATAATTTAAGTGAGGAACTTTTAGCTTACATCGAAGAGCTTCAAGGGCTTAACGAAGAAATAGAGAATTTAAATTCAGAAAACAGTGCGATAATAGATAAGATGAACCTTTTGTTGGATGAAACTTCTGATATACTTGATTTTGATAATGAAAAAGATTTCTTAAAAGAAGTTTTTGATAATTTGTACAGTTTAATACCAGAGGCTTATTCTGGAGTTTTAAGCGTTTTAGAAGATGGAAGAGTTAAATACATATCATCAAAAAATCTAGATATAGAAAAATTAAATGCTTTAAACCTAAAAACAGATGAATACATAACTTATAATAATGTTTTCACATCAAAAAATACAAAAACTGTTAAACAAGATGCTTTATCAGAAGAAAAAAATAACTCTTTAAATAGCTTACTTAGTAAAAAAAATGAGTCTCTCTATATTCCTATAAATGGAAATAATAAACAGGTTGGTAACTTAATTTTTCACACAACAGGAAATGATGTTTTCAGCAAAGAGTCTTTTAGAATAGCAGTTTACTATTCGAAACTCATAAGTTTATTCTTGAAATTTGAAGATATGAATGAATTTCAAAATAATGTTCAAAGACAGATAATAATATCTTTAATCAAAATGATGGAATACCATGACACATATACAAAAGGACATTCTCAGAATGTAGCCAATTTAGCAGAGGATTTCAGTAGATTTTTAGGTTATGATAAAGAGTTTTTGAACAGGATTTATTGGGCTGGTATGGTTCATGATGTTGGTAAAATAATTATTCCACAAGACATTTTAAATAAGCCAGGGAAGTTAACTTATGAAGAGTATGAGTTGATAAAAAATCACCCTGTTTATTCATTCGAGGTCTTGAATGAGATTGATAATTTAAAAGACATATCTTATATAGTAAAACACCACCACGAAAGAATAGATGGGAAAGGTTATCCAGATAACCTAAAAGATAAAGAAATCCCAATAGAATCTAAAATATTATGCTTGGTTGATACTTGGGATGCTATGACAAGAAATAGATCGTATAGAAAAGCTTTAAGTATAGACTCCGCTAAAAAAGAGTTAATAAAAAATAAAAATAAGCAATTTGATTCAAAATTAGTAGATTATTTTTTGGAATATATTAAAAGTAATGAGCCACTTTAAGGCTCATTACTTTTATTTTTTATATATTCTGTATGTTGGATAAGCTAATTCTATGTCTTCGTGCTTTTCAAATTCGTTCAGAATAGATTCCCATATTTTCATGTCCATTTTTCTCCTATCTCTTGGATTACAGTAGTATCTCATAGTCAAAAGAACTCCTGAGTCTAAAACTGTTGTAAAAACATCAGGTTTGAAATTAGAATTATCTATAAAGTATTTCTTTGCGCTTATCTTAAACTGGTCAGAAGTATTTTCATAAAATTCTTTAAAATGAAGTTTCAAAATATTCAAAAGAATTTCTTTTGCCTTTTTCCAATCAGATTCAAAAGTTATTAAGACTTTATTCTCTTGGAATATAAAACTGAAACCAATATCATAATTTGATAATGTTTTATCAAAAATAAATTTATTTGGGACGTGCAAGAGCCTTCCAGAGTGTTGATCTGCGTCAACCCAGTTACCTATTTCCATTATAGTGAAATTAAATATCCTTATGTCTACTACATCACCTTTATGGTCATCAATTTCAATTCTGTCTCCGATACTAAAAGGAGATCTCCATAAAATGAATATCCATCCAGCTATATTAACAATTAAATCTTTCAAAGCTATAGCCAAACCAGCAGAAAAAAGGCCTAAAAAGGTAGAAAAACCTTGAAATCCATTAAACCAAATTCTAATCAAAACAATAAATGATATTCCGTATAACAAATAATTAATTCCTTTTTCAATGTTATATTTTAATTTAATAGTTTTAACATTTTTTTCTATAACTTTATCTATCACTGCTTTTGATAAAAATATTATAACAAACAAAAGTATGGTAGAAAAAATATTAGCACTTATTTCTGTAGGAACACCAACATTAGTTTCAAGATAATTATAGAAAACGTCCATAATATCATCCCCTTTAGGAATATTATATCAAATAACTTTGTAGAGATTATAAAAATGATATAATTAACTATATATAAAATCAAAAAGAGGTTTTATCATGACTTTAAAAAAATTTATAGAATCAAAAGTATTAAAAATAAATGTAATATTAATTGTAAGCTTTTTCCTGATAATTATGTCTTTGATCTTTTTTTTTATAATTAGGAATGAAAGATTGGAGAAATCAAACATAAATACTTTTTTAAACTATTTATCTATAAAAACAGATCAAATTTTTATCAAATCTGAAGAATACTACAATAAATTGTTAGAAAAAAGTTTGAATGATTATTATAATAACAATTTTCCAAATATAGCCTATCTAATAGATGATATAAAGTTTAAAGTTAAAGAATCAGAAGTGGATCTAAAAGTTGAAGATATAAATTACTATTTTATAAATGAGAATGGAATAATTTATGAATCTGATTATCAACAAGATATAGGCGTTGATATATCAAATACATCTTTGTTATGGGAAAAACTAAACCAAATTGAACCTGGAGAAGTTTACCTCGATTCTATAGCAGAAGAAGTTCGAACTGGTAGAAATAGACTCTACGCTTATTTGAATTTGGATAATGGGCACTACTTTGAAATTGGAATATCTTTTAAAAATATATCTGAAGTTTATGAAGAGTTAGTGAAAGAATTGAATTTTCGAATTTCAGATATATCAATTTATAATTCTTATTATATCTCATTGTTTGAAAATGTAGAACCAACAGAAGAGATGAAAAATAATTTTAAAAGATCAATCGAAAATAATTCTATAGTAATTAATAATGGTGTCTTAAAAGATGATTATTATTACACTATAGAATCAGATTATGGATACAAATACATAAGTTTTACTGTTAAAAACGATCAAATTATAATTTTTCTATTTTTTATAATTTTATCGTTTATTTTACTTTTAGTTTATCTTAATACTTTAAGGAACAGAATTAATAAAAATATAAATTTGTTGAGTAATGTTGTTTCAGATATTGCAAAAGACATGACTTTCTTTAACAAAGATAGTAATTCGGAATTAAATTATGAGCATACTGGTATTAATGAAATAGATACTATTTCTAAAAGATATTTAGATTTAACAAAAGAGATAAACTCAAGCTTTGAAGTTTTAAAGATTATGAATGAACAACTTGAAGGATACTATAGAAATAACGAACTTCTAATTGAGAGAATGAATAAACTAACAAAAATTGTTACAGAGTTCAAAAATTATAAGAAAGAAGATGAAATATTTTCAGAAGTTTTTAATTTATTATTTGATTTTATACCTGAATCAGATACAGGTATATTAATTAGATCTGACGAAGAATATATAAGAGTTGTAGATGCTAAAGGATATGAAATTGAAAAAATAAATAATTTGAAAATAGTTTCAGACAAATATTTGAGTTTAGATACTATTACTATAATACAAGGGAACAATCAAGAAACAAGAACTACAAAATATTCTGATATACCAAAAGAAAAATATGAAGAACTGAAAAGTCTTATTTATCGCGTAGAATACTCTCTTTACATACCTATTATTTCAAATTATAAAAGATATGGAGCGATTATTTTAAATATAATAGAAAAGGATAAAGAGTTTACTGAAGAAACCATAAAGTTTGCTCATTTCTTTTATGAAATTATAGATCTTTACTTATCAACAAAAAATTATGGAGATGATATTAGGGTATCCTATAAAAATTTTGCTAATAAACTTGCAACTGTTGCAGAGGCTCATGATCAAGTAACTGGAAACCATATTTTAAGAGTTGGAAAGCTGTCTTCTTTTATTGCCGATAAACTTGGTTTAGATAATGAAAAAATATTAGAAATTGAAGATTTTGCACCTCTTCACGATATAGGAAAAATTTTTGTTCCAAGCTCTATTTTAATAAAAGAAGGAAAGTTAACTAACGAAGAATGGGAAATAATGAAAAAACATACTGTATATGCAAAAAAACTACTGGAGGGCGATGAAAAGTTCAAGGTTGCTTTGAATATAGCGCTTTACCACCATGAAAAGTACAATGGTACAGGATATCCAAATGGTCTCAAAGAAGATGAAATACCTATAGAAGCTCAGATCGTTGCTGTTGTTGATGTATATGATGCTTTGAGGTCAAAAAGGCCTTATAAAGAACCTTATAGCCATAAAAAGGCAATGGAGATAATTTTTAGTGATGGAGATAGGACAAATAAAAAACACTTTAATCCGAATATATTAGATATAATAAAAGAACAAGAAAATAGTATTAAAGATCTTTGGGACAGCTTTTAAAAAATTGGAGCCATTTAAGGCTCCAATTGTTATAGTTTCTTATTTTGTCATGGTTTCTATATCTTCTTCTACAGAATTTATTGTTGAAAGTTCAAATTTTTCAATAACAACTTTTGCAACATTTTCTGATAAGAATGCTGGAAGTTTAGGTCCTAATTTTATTCCTTTTACTCCCAAGTACAATAAAGCTAATAATACGGTAACAGCTTTTTGTTCGTACCAAGCTATATTGTATTCTATTGGTAAATCATTTATATCATCCAATTCAAAAGCTTCTTTTAATTTAAGTGCTGTGACTGCTAATGAGTATGAATCATTACATTGACCTGCATCTAATACTCTTGGTATACCACCTATATCGCCAAGATCTAATTTGTTGTATCTGTATTTTGCACAACCAGCTGTTAAAATTACATTGTCTTTTGGTAATTGAGATGCAAAGTCCGTGTAGTAATCTCTTTCTTTACGTCTGCCATCACATCCAGCCATTACAAAGAATTTCTTTATATCCCCATTTTTAATTGCATCAATTACTTTGTCGGTAACTTGGGCTATTTGGTTGTGAGCAAACCCTATTGTTAATTCTTTTCCGTCTCTTTCAGGTAAATCTCCAATTTCTTTTGCTTTTTCTATTACAGCTGAGAAATCTTTTGGTTTTCCGTCAGCTCTATTTGGAATATGAGTAACATCATCAAATCCTACTAAACCAGTTGTAAATACTCTATCTTTGTAGCTTTCTTTTGGAGGGACAAGACAATTAGTAGTCATTAATATTGGACCACCGAAATCTTCGAACTCTTCTTTTTGTCTCCACCAAGATCCTCCCCAATTACCTGCTAAGTGTTTATATTTTTTTAACTCTGGGTACGCATTTGCTGGAAGCATTTCTCCATGTGTATAAACTTTTATTCCAGTTCCCTCTGTCTGTTTTAAAAGTTCTTCTAAGTCTAAAAGATCGTGACCAGAAATTAAAATACCAGGTGCTTTATGTGTTCCTGTAAATACTTTAGTTATTTCAGGATTTCCATAAGTCTTTGTATTAGCTTCATCCAACAGTGCCATAACATCAACAGCAATTTTTCCTGTTTCATTAACAAGAGAAATTAGTTCATCAACTGTAATATCTGTTCTAAGTGTTTCAGTTAATCCTTTTTCAATAAAATTCAAAATGTCATCGTTAGAAAAGTTTAACACATAAGCATGGTCTGCGTATGCAGCTATACCTTTTATACCATAAGTTACAAATTCTTTTAATGATTTTATATCTTCATTCTCTTTTGCATGAACTCCTACTTCTGAACCTTTTAACTCATATATTTCAGTTCCACCCTTTTTATTCCATGTTGCTGCTTCTGGGACGTCTTCAGAAAAAGGTGAACCATTTTTTTCTTCGTATTTTCTTAAAAATTCCTCTTTAACTTCATCTCTAAATCTTAAAGCTTTTTCTATATATTCTGTAATTCTTTTTGCTGAGAAATTGGCGTTTGTTATTGTCGAAAATAAACCTTCAGCTACATAAAGATCTTTTTCTTCATCAACAATACCAATATCTTTTCCTTTTTGTAGCCAGTATGATAGACCCTTTAATGACCAAATTAACATATCCTGTAAATTTGCTACATCTGCTGGTTTTCCACACATACCAACAACTGTACAACCTTCATTTTTCGCTGCTTCCTCACATTGATAACAAAACATGTTCATAAAAACACCTCCACAAAATTATTATTTTTCATCATAAATTCTTTTTTCTCCTTCAATTTCTTGAATGGGTTTTATATCTTGAGTAATTTCTACAGTACCTAAATATTCTCCATCTGTATTTCTAACTGCAAAATATCTTATATATACAAAATTATCTCCCAATTTTATCCAAAAATCAGCGTTATCTCTTTCTCCAGATTTGAAATCAGAAACAATCTTTTCAACAATATCAACAGATTTTTGAGGGTGACAATTATGCACCTTTCTTCCAATGATGGCTCTACTTCTTGGAAAGAATCTTTCCTTTCCTTCAGAAAAATATTTAACTCTATCATTAGCATCTACAAACGTTATATCAAAAGGTATTGTATTCAAAATACTCATTAATTCTTCTGCACTAAAAGAACCACTAGGTAATTTTATTCCTTCAGAGTTAACTTCTGTTACTTCATCTTTTTTTATATCAAGTTTTTCTGGTTTGTGAGCTATGTATTTAAAATCATCAAACTGATTTCTAACTTCGTACCACTCTTGTTCTTCTAGAAGTTTTAAAGCAGTAGGAAATAATACAGAATGTTCTTTATAAATGTGGTTTGCAAACATTTCATTTAATACAACTATCTTTTTTAATAAATCATCGTTTAATGATTTCATTTCTCTTTTGTCTAAAATACTTTTTATTTCTTTTATTAATTCTCTTAATTGATCATGTTCTTTCCACATTATTGCAGGGGGTTGTTCTATCCCATATTTTTCTAAATATGGGAATAGAACGTTTTCTTCTTTGATAAAATAATTTTCAGCATCTGTAATATCTTCAAGGGTTTTTCCAAGAGTTTTTAATTTATTAAAATCTAAATCAGCTTTATTTGAGATAATTTCTTTAGTTATTTTTCTTAAATCATCTGATTTTTCTAACAAAAAATCATGTTCTTTCATCAAAATATCAATTGGATGCCAAGCAGGAACATTTATATCTTCTTGTTTTATGTAATCTCTAAAAAGTTCTAAATGTACATCACAAACTGATTGTATATCATCAACATTTATAGATTCGTTTTCAATTAATTCTTGTTCAACTTTAGCTATTTCATCTGCTGAGAGATTACTTATAGCTTCTTTTAGCTCTTTTCTGATACTATCTGTATTATCTTTTTTGGATCTTATAATTAGATCCTTTAAATAATCTTTTTTATTAAACAATTCGCTCATTTTGTTATTCCTCCTAAAGTTATTTATAATCTTCACTAATATAATAAAATATTTATTCAAATAAGTCGGTAACATATGTTACCATGTTTAAAATATCCGACAATTATAGTATAATTTGGTTTGGGAGGTGGTTTAAATTCATCCAGTATTGAATCAGGTATCAAAAATACCATTATTTAAAAATTTAACTGTAGAAGAGATAAAGTCATTAACTTTGGATAATTCTTTCAAATCTGTCGATTTTGAAAAAGATAGTATTATAAAAAGCCGAGGAGAAAAACTTGATCATTTAATGGTTCTTCTTTTTGGGGAAGTAAAAACTCAAATGTCTGATTTTAACGGTAAAGTTATTCAAATTGAAAGATTAAAGTCACCAACGATGCTTGCCATTGGTTTTGTATTTCAAACAAACAATATTTTACCAGTTGATATAATAACAACTAAAAAAAGTAGTGTGTTGTTTATAAAAAAAGATACTTTAATAGAATTTTCTTGTAAAAAGAAAAAATTTTTAGAAAATCTATTGAATCATATTGGTGGAAAGATGAATTTTCTTTCTCAAAAACTATGGATAACCTCTTTGAAAACTATAAGAGAAAAAATATTATTTTATTTACTTCAACTATATAATCAAAACAATCATAAAGAAAGATTCGAAATGCCAGTAAAAATTGAAGAATTATCCCTATTATTTGGAGTAACTCGCCCATCTTTATCAAGAGCTTTATCAGAATTAGAAAAAGAAGATTTTTTTAGAAGGAATGGAAAAATTATTGTTTTGAATATTAATAAATTGAAAGAAAAAGATTATAATATGATATAATTAAAATGGTTTTAAAAATTAATATAGAGGTGATAATTATGAAAAAAACCATTTTATTTACAACTCTAATGTTATTGATTTCTTTGTTGTCATTTTCAACCTTAATAAATGAGGAAGGGAATGTTTATAACCTAAATCTTGAATATGAAAATGGGTGGGTAAAAGTATTAAGTCATACTCTACAATTTGGAGGAAATGGAACTAATTTTGACTTTGTGGAACAAGGTGGACAAGATATACTATTTCCATTTGAAAGGTTTACCGCAGATTTAGAACTGTTTGATAAACATCATGTAGTTTTCTTATATCAACCATTAACTGTAGAGACAAAAGTTCAGCAAAGAGATGATTTGGTTTTTAATGATACAACATTTGCTTCAACAACTAATGCGGATTCTGTTTTGAATGTTAAATACGGTTTTCCATTTTGGAGAGTTTCATATTTATATGATTTTTTAGAAAATGAAGATTACTATTTATCAGCGGGATTATCATTACAACTAAGAAATGCTTCTATTATTTTTGAAAATTACGATGGTAGCAAAGTTACAGTTAACCAGAACTTAGGACCAGTTCCTATAATTAAAATTAAGGCTGCATATTTCTTTGATAATGGAATTTATTTAGAAACTGATGCCGACGGATTTTATGCAAGTAGCGCTTTTATAAATGGTGCTGATTTTAATTTCGAAGGATCTGTTTTCGATATTTCGGGTAGAGTTGGGTTTGAATTAAAAGATTCTTTGAATACATTTATAAATATTAGATATTTGGGTGGCACAGCAAATGGTACTTCTCAATATGAAAGTACTAGATGGAGTGAATCTGGTCAATCAGAAAATTATACTTCAAATATTTTAAATACTGCTACTTTCACACTTGGTTTTGAAATTAAATAATTTAATAATACAAAAAATATAGGTGAGCTTTCGAGCTCACCTTTTTTATTTATAAACTTAAAAATATTAATATAAATACTTAAAAAGCATATAAACAATAAATAAATTTAATAAAATATAGAAAAAAATAAAATTATTTAATATAATAATTAAAATTATTGAATTATCACTTGACAAATAAAAAATATAGGTATATAATAATAATGAAATTAAAAATATTAAGCAGAAAATTAAAAATATTAAACAAAAACTTATTTATGATATTAAAAAATCAAAAGGAGGAAATGAAATGATGAGAAAACAGTTTATAAGAAAAGACTTTATGAAGAATTCTTTTGACAGACTTGCTGAGGAAAATTTAGAGGTATTACAACATAGTATGAGAATATTTTAAGGAGGGAATGACATGTTTAGAAAAAATGATTTGAGAAGAGATTTATTTGAAAATTCTTTTGACAGACTTGCTGAAGAAAATATTAAAGTACTCCAAGAGAGTTATAAACTATTTTAAAAATAGGGGGGATGGGATATGATTATAAAAAGAAAAAACAAGGCTAGATCGTACTACGCTGGATTTGATAGATTGGACAATGAATTGAATAAAATTTGGATGGAAAATTCAAGAAGAATAAAGAATATATAAGTAAATATATTCTCACCCAAAAAAAAGAAGACATCTTTATAAGCAAGATGTCTTCTTTTCTTTATATAAGGTCAATAATATTTTCAAAAGAAATATTTCCTTTGATTTGTCCATTATTTTTTCCTCCGCCACCTTTGGTGGAGTGTTCATTATTTATAGATTTAATTAGGGTTCCAACATTGACTGAATCAGATTGGATTTTATAAGTGTCATTATCTTTCAAAATGAAAATAAAATTTTCTTTATCAAAATTTTTATAAACATATTCGAAAGATTCATCTTCTTTTTCAAGATAGAAAATATTAATATTATTAACTATTTTAAAAGGTTCAAGATTTTTTATTAAATTATTTGCTTTGTAAGAATATAGATTATCAAGTTCTTTTTTTTGAATATCGTTTTCTTCAATGATTTTAGTAATTTTAGAAACGAAATCTTCTTTGTTTGTGTTTAGAATAGTTCCTAGTTCATTTAATATGGATTCACTACTTTTTAAATAATTAAGAACTCTTTCACCAGCAAGAAAATAAATTCTCATATAACCATTTTTAATATTTTCAGTTTTTATTATTTTTATCATGTTTATTTCTAATGTATTTTTTACATGAAAACCACCACAAGCAGAGGCATCTAAGTTTTCGATGTAAATAACTCTAATATCTTCAGTAATTTTTTCTGAAATATCTTTCCTCAGGGATAAATTTTCTGCTTCAGATCTATCATAATTCTTTTCATAGACATCGAGATTTTCATTAACTTTCTCATTTGATATGTCTTCAATCTTATTGATTAAATCTCCAGATATTCTTTTGTCAATATCTATAGTTGAGTATTCTTCAGACATTCTAAATCCAACTGTATTTAGACCATATGAATCTTTCATTATTGCAGAAATTATATGTTGAGCGGTATGTTGTTTTGAAATATCTTTTTGATTGTTCTTATCTAATTTTATTTGATTTTCTCCAACATTTAATTCTCTATCTACTAATATATAGTTTTCATCAACATATTTTATATTTGCTTTATCTATTTGTCCTCGGTCTCCTAATTGACCGCCTTTTCCATCTGGATATAAGGGGTTTTTTTCTACAAATATTTTGTAATTATTTTTTTCTTTTTCCACTTTTAATATATTAACAATCATAAAATCACCCTATTTATTAGTTGTTTTAATGTATTTGGAATAATTTAAATCAGTAATATCAAAAGCATTACTGATTTTATTTGACCATTTAAGGTTTATTGGGTGTTCTAATTTTGAAGAAATAATAGTTTCAAAACCATTTTCTTTAACATATCTCAACAATGTAGATATATTTGACAAGCTAGCCATTTTGCTGATTGAAAAAACAAATCCAGTTGAGTAATCTTTGATTCTATAAAAATCAAAAATATTATGAAAAGATTCATCCCAATAAACTTTGTATCCCATATTTAAATACTTTTTTGCAATATGTTCTTGACCATATTTAAAAGGTTGTTCTAAAGTAATGGATATATCTTTTTTTATATTGTTGATGATAAAATCTATTTCATAGGAATTGTATAAGCCAGAAAAATCTACTGTTAAATCTGCATTTTTATGATTATTTACTATCTCGATTAGTTTTTTAGGGTCAACATATGATTCTACATCGAATTTTATATAAGAACTATCTGAAACGGTATTTTTAGTATTTTCATTAATGATTATTCTTTCATAATCATTTTTTTTGTGATGATCGTTAAGATCAAAATAATAATTTTCAAGGTTTATATTATTTTTATTTGAGATATAATCGTATACTGCTAAAAAAACTGTAGTTTTTGCTGCCATGTCTTTTTTTATTATAGAGTGAACTTTATTTTCAAATTCTAGTATATGGTTTAAATCTTCAAAATTTTCTGTAATTTTTCTTAAAGATTCAACTATAGCCATCGAAGTTTTAAAAGTTTCTCCAAATTCTTTGTTTGGTGTTGCAGCACCGATACCTTCTATATTTTCATTGTCTATAATTTTAAATACAAGGTGTTCTTTCCATTCTTGATCTAAGTTTTTTAAAATACTTCTTTCTTGCCAATAGTAAACATCTCTTTTTCTCATATACAATCAGCCCTTATATGTTTTTTAATAATAATAACCATAAAAGTGGAAAAATGTAACCAATTATTGGTGATAGAAAAATTTCTTTTTTTCTAAATTTCTCAAAAAGATATTTATAAGTAATTCCTATAATTACAGTTATTATTGCATAAAGGTGCATTTGATTCACTAAAAATATGAATAGGACCATCCTTTCTGTCATTCCGGTAGTATCTTTTTTTTCTAAAGGAAATATTTTTAAATATCTAAAAAAATAAGTTACTAATCCGGTTACCAATATTAATCCTAAAATATAATATTGAAAAGTTAAGCTCAAAAATGAATCCGCAAAAATATTTTTTGTAAAAAAACTGATTACTATGAAAACAAGAATTACAGAAAATTCTTTTAAAGGTGTAGAATTGATTTTTTTTCTATAAAAATCCCATAAAACATGGATAGCAATACCCAAAGATATTAAAAGAATTCCTGAAAAAGATCCTAAAACGTCAAAACTAAAAGCTAAAAAAGCTATTACTGCCCAAATAATATGGTATAAAGTGTTGTCTTTTTTATTTAATTTTTCAGAAAAAACATTTGTAAAAGCAAAGTCGCTTACAAGGTGAGCTAATAATAAATTTATTGCGAACATGTTTACCTCCTAAAGAAAATCTATTTCTCCATTATTTCCCTCTGATATATATAAAGCTTTTTTTAATCTTTCCATTATTTCATCTATGGATTCTTGTGGGTCAGAAACTTGAGTTATTCCAAAAGCAAGATTCACATCAAAGTTTATATTTTTTATCTTGGATACCCTTCTTTTAATTCTTTCACAAGCTATTTCAGCATTTCTCAATTCTGTGTTTGGAAGCATTATTCCAAATTCTTTTCGAGATATTTTCATTACTTCATCAGTTTTTCTGGTTGATACTTTTATCATTTTTAGTATTTCTTTTACTGTATCATCAATGTTTATGTTAGACAAATAGTTTTTAAATTTGTAAAAATCCATAATAGATACATAAGCTAAGGAAAAAGAACCGCCATTTCTGTTGATCTTATCTAATTCATTTTGGATTCTTAATTTAAAGGCTCCTTTACTACCTCTTGACATAACAAAATAAATTGCATTTTGAATAGAAATTCTGATTAAGTCTTTGTCAAAAGATGAAAGGATAAAACCTATTCCGTCATATTTAAATAATATTTTACTGTTTATTTCTTCTATATTTTCTTTTACTACAATATGCGGAAAAGAATAATTCAATTCTTCATTGGTTATAGCAAAATCAGAATTAAAAATGTCTTTTTCCTCTATAGATATGTTGTTTTCGTTTAGTACCTCTAAAACTATAGGTTTAATTACATGATCGATGTTCAAATAGCATGAATAAATTGATTTCATTATGCATCATCCTTTTTGACAGCCCAATACTCTTTTGGAACTTTAGTTAGTCTTGAGTAATCTCCTTTTTCCCTTCCGAATTTGGCACAAGGTTTGTTGTTTACTTCAACAATATCTGCTGTAAAATCTACTTTAGTTTTCAATAAGGATGAGCCAACCCCATAAAGATCTACTGGTACATCAAGCATTTCAAATAATTTAATTTTTTCTTCGTTAAATCCACCAGAAACCATTATTTTTAAATCTTTTAAACCATTTTTATCAAATATTTTTCTTGCCTTCCACACTAATTCTGGATTAACCCCTAATGAATTTTTGTCCCTTGGAGTTACCGATTTATCTCTTAATTGTCCTGAAGTATCGAATCTAACACCCCATATTTTGCCTTTACCAGAACCAATTATCTCAGAAGGGTCTGTGTGTCCTTCAATGAATTTTTCGCCCTTCATATATTCATAAAAATTTTTAATGACGTCAAAGGTAGTTTCGACAACATCATTGTCCCAATCAACTAAAACAAGCCTATTAATTTCGGGTTTAATATGTTTGTCAAATGCAATTGCGGCATCAGCTGTGCTACCGTCATAAGAAGCAATTAAGGCATGAGGAATTGTTCCCATAGATTCTATACCCCAATAATCAGCATTAGCATCAGTAGAAACACCAAAAGCTCCAGCTTTCAATGCAGCATAACCATCGGTTGTTTGAACCCAAAAATGATCAAATCTTGCACTAAAAAATGTTATAGGTTTTCCATTTGCTGCTTCAACAACTTTTTTTGTTGATGTGGCTGTACTTGTGGCCCTTGATAAAACACCAAGAAGCAAAGTCTCAAGATGGCCAAAGTATTTAGGATTACCTTCTATCACTAATACTGGTTCCATGTTATTTGCTCTATCCCCATCATATAAAGCTTTGATGTTTATGTCATTCCATTTGTCAACCCATAGTTCGTTTAGTTTCATTCTAAGATCCCATTTTTTTGATGTTACATTTAGTAGGTCTTCCTTATCCATTCTACTGGCGGCATCCTGTAAATTTTTTTCTAATTTTAAAATTTGGTTGAATATATTTTCAGCCTTTTCTTCATCTTTATAATATCCTGTTCCATATTTTAATATTGCCAAGGCTTCGTCTATTCCAACTATTACAGAATCTTTTCTTGGGAAAAACTGATAAATAACATTAATATCTTTTTTATCTTTTTTAAGTACTTCAACAAACCGAGTAAAGTATTTGTCTGTGTAGTAGCCCATACGAACTTTATCAATTGGGACTTTGAATAGATTTGGATGTAGCCTTTTATATTTTGATTGTTTCATCTTATCACCTCAATTTTTTCATTTTCAATTAGAGCTTTTTTCCATTCAGGACCATTTCCAAAATTTCCAAGTGTGCCATCGCTTTTGATTACCCGATGACATGGGATTATCACTGGTAGTGTATTATTTTTCATCAATGTACCTACCGCTCTATAAGCTTTTTTGTTTGTAACTCTATTTGTTAATTGTTTATAACTAATAGTTTCACCAAAGTTTGTATTATATAACTCCAGATAAACTTTTTTTGCAAATTCAGTTTTCCCTGGATTTACAAAATATTTTAAGGGGATTTTTTTATTATATTTGATTAGCTCGTCAAATAGTGTATAAAAAAAATCTTTCTCTTCATTAATTTTGCCAGTTTTCTCATTTTTAATTTCTATTTTATAAAATTTGTTGTCTTTTATTGTGATATCAAAATGACCTTTGTAAAAAGGATATTTTATTTTTCTCATGCTTGTAACTCCTTGAAATCAACAGGGACAACTCTTGTTATACCACCTTTCATTGTAATTCCGTGGAATACATCTGCAATTTCCATGACCAATTTGTTGTGCGTTATCATCAAAAATTGCGATTTTTCAGCGTTGTCGTTTATTAATTCAGAAATTTTACTGGCATTTATGTCATCTAACGGAGCGTCAATTTCATCTAATATGTAAAAAGGACTGGGGTTTAGTGACATCATTGCAAAAAGAAATGCTATAGCTATCAAAGCTTTTTCTCCCCCAGAAAACAAGGAAAGTTTTTGAAATTTTCTTCCTGATTTTTTTACTGAAATTTGAATACCTTTTTCAAAAGAAAAACCTTCTCCAATCAGCCGCAATTCACCATATCCATTTGGAAATAGAGATTGTATATATTTACCAAACTCTTCATTCAAAGCAGCATGAAAGTTTGAGTATTTATTTTCTGCAAATTCATCAAGTTGATTTATTGAATTTTTAAGAGAGGTTATGGATTCTTCAATATCTTCTTTTTCTTCTTTTTTAGAATTGTATTCTTCATTCACTTCGTTGTATTCTTCTAATACAGTTAAGTCAACAGAACCCAAATTTTTTAGTTTTTGTTGTAGTTCATCAAAGTTAAATTTTAAAGATTTAATTTCATCATCTGATAATTCTTTAATTTCAAATTCATCTTCTGAAATATCAACATTTTCAGCTCTTTCTATCAAATATTGCCTTTCATTTTTTAAGTTTTCAATTTTATGTTTCAACTCTTGGTTATTATTATTTATTTCAGATAACTTGTCTTTTAACTCGTTTTTTTCATTTTCTTTTTGTTCTAACTTATTGAATTTCTCATTTTTCCCAATTCGAGAGTTTTTCATTTTTTCGAATATGTTTGTTATTTCGTTGTTTAAAGAGTTGTATTCATTTTCAGAATCTTTTAAATTTTGTTCGCTTTTTTCTTTTTCTTCTCTCTTTTTTTTGTAAAGATATTGATTTTCATCGAATTTGTCTCTCAGAGTGTTTAGATTATCCAATATTTCTCTTTTTTGCTTTGTATAAAATTCAAATTTTTCTTGGAAATTTTTCTTTTCCATATTTAATTCAGCTATTTTTAAGTTGATCTCATTTAATTCTTCTTTTTCAACGATATTTTCTTTTTCTATTTTAGACAGTTGATTTTTACTCTTTTCAATAGTTTTTTTGTTTACATCTAATACAGTTTGAATTTCTTTTACACGATCACTATTATTTTTTATTTGATCTTTGTATAGAGAAATTCTTTCATCTGTCTTTTTAAGAGTTTCTTTAAGTTCTTTTTTTCTATTTACATTTGAAGTATATTTGTTATTTTTTAGGTCTTTTTCTATCATTAGCTGGTTTATATTTTCATTGATTTCTTCTAATTCGTTCTTCTTTTCTTTAATATCTATGATCATTTTGGATACTTTTTCTTGTAAATATTTTATATTTTCTTTAGCCTCATCTATCTCAATATCAAGTTCAAAAATTCTATTTTTCCTTTTTATAATAGTTGCCGAATAATCGTTTTTGACTCTTCCACCTGTTATAGCTCCATATCCAGATATAAGCTCTCCGCCAAGAGTTACTATATTGCCTCTAAATGAAGATTTTGAAATTTTAATGGCATTATTAAGCTCATCAACCAAGAGAACGTTAGAAAAGACGTATTTCATTATTTTTTCGTATTTTTTATCAAAATCAATAGTATTAATTAAATAGTCTATCACACCTGGTTCATTTAAAATTTTCTGTGAATATGTGCTTTTTGGGTTCAAGATATCTATTGATAAGAAGGTGATCTTTCCGTAAGAATTAGATTTCAAATAGTCAATATATTCTCTCGTTTTTTTAGAACTTTTAATAACTACATTTTGGAGCTTCCCACCAACAGAAGATGAAACAGCTTCTTCAAATTTTTGGTCAACATTGAAAAGATTAGCTACAACATCTATAACGTTATCATCACTTGAAAATTTTGTAAAAAAATCTTGTACAACCTTTGCAAATCCCTCGTAGTGATTGATTTGAGTTAGCAAAATATTTTTTTCATGATTTAAACTGGAAATTTTTTTCTTGTTATTTTCTATCTCTTCTATGTATAAATCATAATTTTCTTTCATTTTTTTCAAAGAATTGACAATTTCTTGCTTATCATTATATAATTGTTTTTCTTTTTCATTACTTTCAGAAAGCGTGTATTCAATCTCTTCAATTACTTTATCTAAAGAGACTAATTCTTTGTTTAATTTTAAAGATTCATCGTTAAGGTAATTTAACCTTTCATCTTTAGCTTCATTTTCATTTAATTTTTGATTTTTTTCTTTTATTAAATCGTTATTTTCTTTTTCTAACCTATTAATTATAGAGTTTAGTTCATGTAGTTTATTTTCTTCATCATTTATAGTTTTTTTGATTTTTTCTTTGTTCTCTGTTTCTTTTTCAAGATTAATAGTTAATTCTTTTAAATCTTTTTCATACTTATTTTTTAAAGTGCTCGTTTCTTCTAACTTGAATTCTGATTGTTTTATCTTTTCTTTTGTGTCCTCGATTTGCCAATCTATATTTATTATTTCTGTACTTAAATCATTTGTTTTTTTTGTTAGTATTTCTTTTTCATTTTCAATTACAGAGATTCTCTCTCTATAATTGTCTATCAAATCAGAGTTTTTGGCTATTGTTTCGTCAAAATTAGTTATTTCTTCTTTTAAAGATTTGTATTCCCTCTCGACTTCAAAAGATTTTCTCAAAATATTATTTCTATATTCTTGATTTTCTTGTATTTTTTCTTCAGAATATTTAATTGATTTATTAATTTTATTTCTTTGAGCACCAAAGTACTTTTTCCCTATTACTTTTATCTCTTCTTTGTACTTTAAATAACTTTTTGCCCTACCAGCCCTGTTAGAAAGAGATCTTAGCCTTCTTTCAGTAACAAATAATAAATCTTCCAACCTTTCAAGATTTTCACTGGTTTTTTCTAATAGTTTTAAGGTGTTTTCTTTTTTAGTAATGTATTCTCCTATATCTGAAGCATCTAAAATTATTTGTCTTAACTGTTCTGGGGAAGAATTTACTATTTCACTAACTTGTCCTTGTGAAATTATTGAATAAAATTGTTTTCCAACACCCTTGTTAGAAAAAATATCATGTATATCTTTTAATGTACAGATTTTATTATTGATATAGTATTTATTAGAAGAATTTTTTTCATATTTTTTTGCTATTTTAATTATTTCTTTGTTATCAGCTTCAAAAATCATTTCAACTTTTGCGTAATTAGAAGCTTTTTTTGTATCTGTGCCGGCGAAAACGACATCATTTGAATCTGATATTCTCATCTGTTTACCAGATTGCTCACCTAATAACCACCTTATGGCATCAACTATATTTGATTTGCCAGAACCATTTGGACCCACTATTGCGATAATGTTTTTATCCAAGTTAAAAATAGTTTTTTTAGCAAAACTTTTAAATCCCTCTACCTCCAAAGATAACATTTTCATTTTAAATGCCCCCGGACTCTTTCATCCTACTGTTTATCGCCGAAACAACTTCATTTATATTTTTACCCTTTTGAAGGGCCCTAAACATTACCCCAATTGCTCTCATATCCATGTAAGAATACCATCTTGGTGAACCTTTTTCCATGGAGTGATTTCTCAAAAGATAACTTGGGTGAAAAGTTACAAATGTTTTTATATTTCCATACCAATCGTAGAATTTTCCTCTTGATTCGCTAATTTTCTTTTTGTTTGTAAAATATGACATTGAAGTTGCGCCTAAAGTTACTATTACTTTTGGTTTAATAACTAACATTTGAGATTCAAGGTATTGAATACAAGATTTCATTTCATCATCAGTAGGAACTCTGTTTTTGGGAGGTCTACATTTCACAATATTTGATATATATATATCATTTCTATTTATACCTGCCCAATCTTTAAGCATTTTATCTAACAGCTTGCCTGCTCTGCCGACAAAGGGTCTGCCTGATGAATCTTCATCTGCGCCAGGACCTTCACCAATAAAAACTAAAGGAGAATCAACATTTCCTTCTCCGGGTACAACATTATTTCTTGTTAAATGCAAAGAACATTTTTCACATTTTGAAATAGTTTTTTTTATAGCTTCAAGTTCTGTATTTTTATTTATAATTATTCACTCCTTTACATTAATCCAAATTCAAATCCTTGATCACTATATTTTACATTTTTATCTGGTATATAGTTAATAAAAAAAGTAAAAGAAAATCCAGAAACTTTAAAATTGGGAAGTAGCGTTAAAGCTGGGTCATTCGTATTATTAGGGCTATATGCTTTTAGATTTAATGTCCAACAAACTATTTTTTTCTGTATTTCAAAAACATCAAAAGAAAAATCTTTGGTTATGCCATTATACTTTATCCCAAACTTTCCAAATTCTGACTCATCAGAATTTTCAATTTGTATAGAACTTTTAGTTTCTTTTTCTTCAATATAATGTTCAAGGTCTAATTCAACAAAAAACTGAGAATTTTGTTGAATAAATTTATTCTCTGTTTTAATATGATTGTATTGGTCATTTATTAAAAGTGATCCATTTAGTTTATTATTGTTAAAATAAAAATTGTAGTTTGCCTCTATTTTAGGTATTTTTTCTTTCCACAAACTTTTTGAAAGAAAATAATCATAATCGATTTGAATCTTATTTCGTGAAAATTTAAAGGTTTCAGTATTTTCTAAGTATTCTATTTTGGGTTCTTCTTGATGTTTGATTTCAAATTTAGTTTTATGATCATAAGAGTAAATAGAATTAGATATCTCAATGCTTGTTTTTTCTAGTTTTATATTTTCATCATCTTCAACGTCAAATTTTGTATCTGTTTTTATTCTATGTCTTGTGTTTAAAATACTTAGCTCTGTTTTTGTATTTATATTTAGACTATCTAAATCAAATCTATCCAAAAAAGATAAATGTAGATCTTCATTTTTATATAAAAAATTTCTTTCTAACAAAATTGAATTTTTAAGATTATTATTCAATATATTTAAATCATATCCAATAAAGTCGCCATAACTAATCTGGTCAGTGGCAGAAGGAGTTAAATTGTTTTCAAAAACTTTTCTAAAGTTCAAATAAGTTCCGGCCTTAAAAATATTATATTTAAAATCAATTTGGGGTTTTACATTTAAATCAAAATATGTTTTTCCAAAAGAATATTCGCTTTGTTCAATAAGATCTAATTTATGATTAAAATTACTTGTGAAATTTATATAATTATCTAAATTAAAATCATTTATATTATAAGAAAAAGCATTATATTTATAATTAAACTTATTATTGCTTTCTAATCTATCTTGAGTGACTTTTGTTGCTACTTTAGTCCTGTCATAATTAAAGTTACCAGATAATGAACTGTTATTTGAATAAAGATTGTATTTTCCTTCAAGTTCTGTATTTGATATTCTATTTTGCCAAATTTCAACTATATCGTTTTTTGCATTTGAATTTTCAGCAGATTTTGCATTAAAATCTAAATCACTGATTGATATTATTGACCTTTTATATTTTTTTTGAAATGCGTCAGTTGAAAGACTATAAAACTCAACAAAGTCAATTGTCCTTTCTTTCCAAATTATTTGAGATTTTATATCTTCTATTGTACCGTAGTTTGTTTTTAATTCTGGAATATTCAAACTTATTTGTTGTTTATTAGAGCTGGGAGAATGTTGGGCTTTGAGGTTGCCATCAAAATCAAAATCATATTGTAATCCTAAAGAAGTTAAAGTTTCGTTGTATAAATTTGAAAAAATAGAGAACTCACCATTTAAAAAAGGAAATCCATAATTAAAAGACGAACTTTGATCAAAAGAATTTTTTTCTAAGTCATTTATGATTTCATAATTAAATTTTAATTTTGAATTATTTTCAAAAGTATAATTTATTCCCACATTTACGTTGATCTTATTATCTTCGTATTTTAGCACTAATTTTAGTGGTTCATCTTCATCTTCAGCAAGACTCTGAAAATAAAAAGGGAAGTAAAACACTGGCATTCCAAAAAAATCTAATACAACATCTCTTGCTATTAAAAATTTTTTTGGAAAAACAGTAACTTTCCTGGCACTCATATAATAGGTAATATTGTCTTCACAAGTTGTCAATTTGATTCTGTTTGAAAATATTATATCGTCGTTGATTGGTTTTTCCGTCTCTTCAGACCAAATTCTAACAGACACTTTTTCATTGTCTTTATACTTTTGAATAGTATAAGAATTTAAAAATAAAGCTGTATCGGTTTCATAATTTATAGTCATTTGAGATGCTTCAATAGTGTTTTTTTCATATTGATATTTTACTCCATTGGTTAATTCTGCAAATTTTACTGTATTGTCTTCTCTAAGTACAATTTTCCCGCTTCCAGCATCTACTATGGTGTCTTGATAGTTTATCGTCAAAGTCGAGTCTATTGTAATTGTGTTATTAAAAATATTGAAGTCATTAGCTTTTATATTAACTTTTTCAGAATAACCAGTGCTCCCGATTGAAAAAATAAAAACAACAATAGCGATGGAGAAGAATTTTTTTAATGGCTCTGTTACTTTATAAGATATTTTAGTATCTAACAATATAAATAGCAATATACCTATGGAACCAAAGAGTATATTTGGTAGCCAGGAAGCTAAAACAGGGTTAACAATTTCTTCCTTACCCAGAGCAGTTATCCAAGCTCCACTGCCTTGATATAAAACCACTAAAACAAATGTTGTTATAACACTCCATGATTTACTTTTAATATTTAAAAAAAGTGATAATGATATTCCTAAAATAGCAATTACTAAAGGTGCCAAAGAATTAGCAAACTTGTTGTGGTAAGAAACTATTAATCCAGAAACATTTGAGCCTAATTTAGAAAAGGTGATTATTTTTTCTTTTAATTCTCTCGTTGTCATTTCATTAGCCCCTTTTGAAAAGTTAATAAACTCTTCAACATCTGCGGCAATGTTTAGATCAAGAGAATCAAAAGAAACATCTAACTCTAAAAATCCATTATCTTTCATTTTATAAATTCTACCATTTTCCATTTTCCATCCATCTGGATATTTTTGCGCTCTTTCGGCGTGAAAAACTTTGACATTATCATAGGCTACTTCATATAAAAGGAGTTCATATAAAATACCAGTGTTTCTGTCCAATTCTTTAACAAACAAGTATCTATCATCACCAAGATCGACAAATTCATTGTCTTCTATAGTTGCCTCTGGTTTTTCATAAATGTATTTAGCCATGGCTTGTTTTGCTTTATAGTTTGAATTTGGCACCAGATTATCGTAAAGATAAAAAGTAAAAAGTGACAAAAAAATTGATATCAAAAGAAATGGTATAACTATTTTTCTTGTTGGAACACCTAAAGTTTGCATTGCTATTAACTCATTATCATTAGTAAATCTTGATACTACCCAAAAGATAGAAAATAAAACACCTACAGGTATCCCCATTGAAATAAAGTATGGTAAGTTATACCATAACAATAGTAGTAATTTGTCAAAACCAACATGATTTTTTACTATAATTTCTGATAATTCGTATAAAAGCTGAACACTAACAAAAACAATAAAACCAAATAATCCCATAAAAAATGGAGCTGAAAATTCTTTGGTAATGTATTTGATTAAACGTTTCATAGTTCTTCCTCGTATGAGTAGAAATACTCTAAATCTTTCCCTCTGCATTTATATTTTGATCCGCTTAGTGCCCATATTACATTTTCTGATATATTAGTTGAAAAGTCGGCAAATTGTTCAATATTCGATAAAACATTTAAATGCAAATTAATTGTTTTCGTTTGTTCTTTTGATCTATACAAAATCTTTTTAAATGCTGATAGTAAAGAATTTACATCTTGATTCAAAAAGCAAATCTCTTTTGCCGATAAGAAAAAATTTTTTTGAGATTCTTCTTCAATTAGTTTTTGTATGTCTAAATTGACGAAATTTGATAATAATTTTAAAGAAAGGGTCAACATCTTTTGGCTTTGAGAAAAAATGTCCTCGAAGCTAAGCATATTAACTAATTGAGGGAGTTTAAGAATTTCAAGGTTTAATTTTGCGTTTTTTTCACAAAGATCTCCCATATTTTCAAAAATATAACTCATTTTTATTCCAAGCATGGTAGCTTTTAAATATACTCCTGTAAAATTTTGTGAGCCAAGCATAGATAAACCCTCATACTCTAATTTTGTTTCTAAAAAGTCTAACCTGTCATCTTGTTTAATAATTTCGTTACATAAGTTTTTATCCTTTTCAAAATAGGCATCTTTAAATTTGTAAAACATGCCTTGAACTATTCTTCCCATTTTTAAAACGTTGTTTAAATATATTTTTAAATTTTCTTTTTTAAAGTTGCTAATATCGTTTGATTTTTTATATTCCATCTGTTATTCAAACCTCCTACCGAAAGCGAGTTTTGAATTTAGTAATGTGAAGTAGTCATCATCGCATTGTTCTGCTAACTTAATTTTTTTCTCTGCCCCATTTACAGTTAAAGCCATTCCAGATTCTAATCTATGGATAATATCGCCATCACCTGTCACATAAGCAAATCCAGAGGCGATAGTTTTAATGTTTATGTTAATGTTCTTTTTTGTGGGAACTATTATAGGCCTTATGTTTAAAGCATGAGGAGCTAAAGGGATTAATTCAATTACTTCTAATGAAGGATGGATTATAGGTCCACCAGCTGATAATGAATAACCAGTTGAACCTGTTGGAGAAGAAACAATCACTCCATCTCCGAGAAATGAGTAAACTGTGTGATTTTCTATTTTTACTTCTAAATCAATGGTTCCCAATGGTTGACTTTTTTGGATTACAATGTCGTTCAATGCAGTGTACTTTTTACCGCTGATTGAACAATTTATTGCAAGTCTATCTGAGAATCTAAGTTTATTATTTATTATATCTCTAGCTGCTTTTTCAATTTGATCCTGTGAAAAAGCATTTAAAAAACCTAAATTACCGAGATTTATACCTATAATTGGTTTTTGATTTATAGCGGCCATTTCAGCTATTCTTAAAACTGTTCCATCACCACCAAGAACAACATAATAATCAGCACTCTCTGCGATATCTTCTTTTAATCCCGAGCCTGCTGATAAAATTTTTAATATTTGAATATTATATTTTTTAAAAACTGGATATATGGTTTTTTTAATTCTTTCAAGATCGATTTTAAAGGGGTTAAAAAATAAAATAATTTTCATTAAATCATCCCAATCTTGAAGCAATATCAAAGAGAGTTTGTATTAAAAACCTATCTAAAAATATTAACACAAGTATAGCGATAGCAGGAGAAAGATCAAAAGGTCCTGCATGAACAGGCAAATATCTTCTAATAGGATTTAATATGATGTCTGAAACTCCGTCAAAAAAAGCTCTTATTTTACTGTAATAGGGCACTAAAAAACTCATTATAACAGATATTATTATGCTAATCTGAAGAAAATTAATAGATATTCTTAGTATATAAGAAATTGCTTCTAAAAGATTTCCTATTGCAAACATATTATCACTTCCTAATAATTTCGTTTTCCGAAAATTTTTGAACCAATTCTAACAATAGTTGCTCCTTCTTCTAAAGCTATTTTAAAATCATTTGACATTCCCATAGAAAGTTCTTTTAAATCTTTGTATTCATCTTTTAATTCCTCTTTGAGATCCTTCAATTTTTTAAATGTACTTCTAATGATTTCTTCATTTTCTGTTAGTGGAGCCATTGTCATCAAGCCAACAACTCTTATATTTTCAAATTTTAACGAACTATTCAGCAAATTCTTGACAGAATTAATATTAATTCCTGACTTCGACTCTTCACCACTAACATTAACTTCGAGAAGAATTTGTTGTATTTTTCCGTTCTCTTTAGCTCTTTTATCTATTTCTTTCATTTCTTTTTCTCTATATACAGAATGGATTAAATCACATATAGGCACAATATATTTTATTTTATTGGTCTGTATTGAGCCAATAAAATGCCATTCAATTTTTTTGTTTTTTAAATTTTCGTATTTGTCTCTTAGTTCTTGGGCTTTACTTTCCCCAAAAATATTATGTCCTTCATTTAAAACTTCTAAAATATTTTCTTCAGGGAAAAATTTAGATACGACAACTAATTTTGCATTGGGATTAATAGAATTTATAATACTTTTTACATTTTTTAATCTATCTTTTATTTTATCCATTAGAATCACCCCATAAATTCAAATCTTTATGATTTTGAGACAATTTCAAATGTTTGTATGCTTTGTCTGTTGCCAATCGGCCTCTGTGTGTTCTAATAAGAAAACCGTTCTGTAATAAGTAGGGTTCATAAACTTCGCTTATTGTATCGCTTTCTATACCTAATGAACTACCCAACGCATTGATACCAACAGGTCCACCTTTATAATTTATTATAACAGTTTTTAAAATTTTTCTATCCATTTCATCTAAACCAAAATGATCTATTTCATATAACTTCATTGTCTCTTCTACATGTTCAATGTCTATTGTATCTTTTTCTTTTACTTGAACAAAATCTCTAACTCTTTTTAAAAGTCTGTTGGCAATTCTTGGAGTTCCTCTAGACCTTTGTGCAAGAAGTAAAGCAGCATCATCATTGATTTTTATATCTAATAAATCTGCAGACCTAACTATTATTTCTTTCAAGTCATCAGCAGGGTAAAAATCCATCTCTAAAATCAAACCAAATCTGCTTCTTAAAGGTGAGGCCAAAAGCCCCAGTCTGGTTGTTGCCCCAATAAGTGTGAAAGGTTGTAAATCTACTCTTATTGATCTTGCCGAAGGTCCTTTACCTATCATAATATCCAGTTGAAAATCTTCCATGGCAGAGTATAGAATTTCTTCAACAGACCTGTTCAGTCTGTGAATTTCATCTATAAACAATATGTCACCTGTTGATAGGTTTGTCAAAATTGCAGCCAAATCGCCAGCTCTTTCAAGTACAGGGCCACTTGTTATTTGAATATTTGACCCCATTTCATTTGCAATTACATTGGCCATAGTTGTTTTACCAAGGCCGGGGGGCCCTGCCAAAATTGTATGATCCAAATTTTCTTTTCTCAATTTTGCTGCGTCAATTGCGACATTCAGCTTTCTTTTTATAGTGTTTTGGCCAATATATTCATTTAAAAACTTAGGACGAAGGTTAACAATGTTAACCTCGTCCTGTTTATCTAAAGGGTTTAAAAGCCCTTTATCTTCAAATTCCATAAAAATCACTCCAAAATTAAGGGTACACTCTATATAATGTTCTTGGAAAAGGGATTGTTTCTCTTATGTGTTCTAATCCACAGATCCAGGCAACAGTTCTTTCAATTCCTAATCCAAAACCACTATGAGGTACACTACCAAATTTTCTTAAATCAAGGTACCACTGATAGTCATCTTTAGAAAGGTTTTCTTCTTCTAATCTTTTAAGAAGAACTTCTTCTTTCCAAATTCTTTCTGAAGCTCCAATAATTTCGCCATATCCTTCAGGAGCTAACATATCGTCACATAAAACGACTTCAGGATTTTGTGGATCAGGTTGCATGTAAAAAGCTTTAGCATGTTTTGGATATTTTTCTATTATAAGAGGCTTGTCATATTTAGAAGATAATTTTGTTTCGTGTTCGGCACCTAAGTCGTCTCCCCAATTAATATTATAACCTTGATTTTGTAGTACTTCAACTGCTTCTGTATAAGTGATTCTCGGGAATTCTCCATTAACAGCTTCCAGTTTGGAAATATCTCTTTCTAAAGCTTCTAAATCATCTCTAACATTTTCTAAAACAGATTTAACAATGTAGTTGACTAAATCGTTTTGGAGTTTTATATTATCTTCGTGTTCATAAAATGCTACTTCAGCTTCATTCATCCAGAATTCTATTAAATGTCTTCTTGTTTTTGATTTTTCAGCTCTAAAAGTAGGTCCTAAGTTAAAAACTTTCCCTAAGGACTGGCAAGCAGCTTCAAGATATAGTTGTCCTGTTTGAGCAAGATAAACTTTTCCATAATCAAAATATTCCATTTCAAAAGTGTTACCGGCTGATTCTCCAATAGAACCTGTGAAAATTGGTGTGTCTATTAAAGTAAAATCATTTTCCAAGTAAAACTCTCTTATAGCTTTAATAATTTGGTTTCTAACTCTCAATATATGAAATTGTTTTCTGGATCTTAACCATAAGTGCCTATTTTCCATAAGAAAGTCTATGCCATGCTCTTTATTAGAAATAGGATAATCTTCATTTGGCTCATGAATAATTTCAATTTTTTCAGCTAATATTTCAACACCAACAGGAGATCTGTCATCTTTCTTTACAGTTCCCTCTATTATCAAACTTGATTCATTTTTTAATTTTTTAATTTCATTAAAGAAATCTTCTCCAAGAACAGATTTTTCAGCTATAACTTGCACAAAACCATATCCATCTCTAATTTGTAAAAAAGCAATTTTTCCAGAAGATCGTTTGTTCCACATCCACCCTTTTAAAATTATTTTTTTGTCTAAATAGTCTTTTAGATCTTTTATATATACCCAACTAGAACTCATAGTACACCTCCGAATTTATATAAATTTGTTGTTTTTTAAATGCTCGCTTATAAAATTTAGAAACTCTTTGCTCAAAACTGGATCAAATATTATACCTGACTTTTTATCTATATATTTTATTGCATCTTGTATAGTCATCATACCTTCGAATTCTGATGAGGCAGTGTGGGTGGCAATATCAAACCAATCGACAATTCCTATAAACCTGGCTAAATAAGGAATATCTTCACCAGATAATCCATCAGGATAACCCGACCCATTCCAATTTTCATGATGACTTCTAATCACGGGAACTGTCCACCAAAGTTCGTCAAGAGAACTTAGAAATATAGAGCCTGTTACTGTGTGTTCCAAATCCCATGTTTCAAAATCGTTTATCCTTGTCGGGGTAAAAAGCATTAATTGCTCGATACCTATTCTGCCAATATCGTGCAACATTGCAAGTTCTTTAATTTTTGAAATTTTTTGTTGGTCCCATTTCAAATATTTTGCAAATTTTTCTGAATAATAAGCAACACGTTGTGAATGACTCATTTTTGTATCTTTATCTTCTACTTCCATTGTTATTACCAAAGCTTGTAAAAATTTTGAAATCTTCTTTGAAGTTTTTTCTGTAAAATCGAGAAATTCGAAAGGTCTACATCCTTTAAAAGAAGAAAAGGAATGAATAATTACTGTATCTAAAATATTTTCGAACTCACCAGAAATTTCTAATTTGGTATTTTTATCTTTAAAGAAAACTTTATTTTCATTTATATATATAGTTATTTTGTCAACAAAATTTTTTTTGGCGTCATTAGTTATGATAATGTCTGCTTTATCTATATCCTTTGTTGTTTTAAAGTTTTTTTTCTCAAAAGTATTTTTTATAATTAAAACTTGTTCTCCACTTAGTTTGTCTAAAAAGAAAACAGGAGCTAACATAATATCCACTCTCCTTTTTTAATATCATACTTATTATACTATAAAACATTTTTATAATGAAGAAATATAAAATTACATATATTTAAATAAATTTTTGAAATAAAAACAATATATAGTATAATTTACTTAGTAATTTAGCCGGTGTGGCTCAAAGGTAGAGCAACTCATTCGTAATGAGTAGGTTGGGGGTTCGATTCCCTTCACCGGCTCCAACGCTATTACAAATGGGAGTTAATCATGCTTAATGAATTTGAAAAGAAAATTTATAAATTTATAAAGAATTATAACATATATGAAAAATATGATAAAATATTATTAGCAATATCTGGTGGTAAAGATAGCATGAGTTTATTAAAAGTAATGTATAAAATATCTAAAATAATGAATTTAGAAATTGGAGTTGCACATTTTAACCATAAACTTAGAAAAGAGAGTGAAGAAGAGAAAATATTTGTTGAGGAAGAGGCAAAAAAATTAAAAATTAAATATTATTATGGTGAGGCAAATGAAAAAAATTATAAAAATATAGAATTATCTGCAAGGAACATGAGATATGATTTTTTGTTTGATATTGCAAAAAAAAACAACTATAATAAAATAGCAACGGCCCATCATATGAGTGATCTTGTAGAAACTATCATTTATAGGCTTTCCAGAGGAACTGGAATTTATGGTGTATCAGGTTTGTTGCCTATTAACGAAATGTTAACAAGGCCAATGTTAACTGTAACTTTGAAAGAGATAATAAATTATGTTACAATTGATAATGTTAAATATAAAATTGATAAATCCAATTTTGAAAATAATTATTCAAGAAATAGAATTAGAAATAAAATATTACCTGAATTAGAATTAATAAACGATAACTTTGAAAATAACTTTTTTAAATTTGCCAGAATTGCTTGGGAATATAGACAACAAGTAGAAAATGAATATTTAAAACGTATACATCAAAATGAAAACAAATTTTATTTTGATATAAAAAAAGATATTTTTGATGAAGAGGTTTTAAGATTATTCTTTCTTAGATGTAAACAATATCCACCCAATTATGAGGAGACTAAAAAAATTATCAAAATGGGGAGCAAAAAAAGCAAACAGTTTAAAGGTATAAAGATAGAAAAAAATAAAAATACTTTAATAATAGAAAGGGAGTAATAGTTTTGTCAGATGATAAAAACAATAAAAACAATAAGAATCAAAAAAGAATAAATCCGGTAATTATAGTAATTTACTTTATTATAGCAAGTATAATGGTTCTATCAATTTTTTTAATAAATAACAATTCTAATCAAAGTGAATTGACTTATGATCAGTTTTTACAAATGATAAACGAAGAAAGAGTTGCAAGTATGCAAGTAGAAAACACAGGAAGTATTAACTTAACAACTAAGGATGGAAGCGAATTTGAATTATATGCACCAAGAATATTACAAGAAAGAGAGTTTTTGTATGGTTTAGCAAACAAGGGTATAAATATTAAGTTTGTAGAGGGAATAGGGTCAAGCTGGTGGGTGAACCTTTTAACATACCTTTTGCCTATTGCATTTTTTATATTCTTGTGGATAATGATATTAAGGCCAAGAAACAGCGGCAATAGGGGAATTGGAGTTTCAAAAAGTCCTGCTAAAAAATACGATGTTAATAGACCTAAAGTAACGTTCAATGATGTTGCTGGTATTCAAGAGGCAAAAGAAGAATTAATTGATATAGTAAAATTTCTTAAAAATCCTGATTCTTTTAGTAAAATAGGTGCCAGGATGCCAAAAGGGTTGCTCTTGGTTGGTGAACCCGGTACTGGTAAAACATTGTTAGCACGAGCAGTTGCTGGCGAAGCAGGCGTGCCTTTTTACTTTATAAGTGGTTCTGATTTTGTTGAAATGTTTGTTGGAGTTGGAGCTTCAAGAGTTAGAGAACTATTTAAAGAAGCTAAAAAAGAAAAATCTGCCATAATTTTTATAGATGAAATTGATGCTGTCGGTAGGGCAAGAGGTGCCGGCTTGGGTGGTGGAAATGATGAAAGAGAACAAACTTTAAATTCACTTTTAGTAGAGATGGACGGTTTTGAAGTCAATTCAGGTATAGTAGTAATGGCTGCAACTAATAGACCGGATATACTTGATAGAGCTTTATTAAGGCCTGGAAGATTTGACAAAAAAATTATTATCGATAGACCAGATTTGGAAGGCAGAGAGGAAATCTTAAAAATACACATGAAAGGGAAAAAAATAGAACCGAATGTTGATGTGCACACTTTAGCACTTAGAACTCCTGGATTTGTTGGGGCAGATTTAGAAAATTTAATAAATGAAGCAGCCTTATTAGCTGCAGGAAATGGTAGAAAAACAATTAAAATGGAAGATTGTGAAGAAGCAATAGAGAGAGTAATAGCGGGGCCAGAAAGAAAATCAAGAATTATTTCTGAAAATGAAAGAAGAATTATAGCTTTTCATGAATTGGGACATGCGATTGTTGGGCATTTGCTTCCGAATGCAGATCCAGTTCACAAGGTTACTATAGTACCAAGGGGCCATTCGGCTTTAGGTTATACATTGCAAATTCCCGAGGAAGATAAATTTTTAACATCAAAATCAGAATTTTATGATCGAATAACTACAATGCTTGCAGGAAGAGCTTCTGAAGAATTATTTTTTAACGAAATTACCTCTGGAGCTGGGAATGATCTTAAAAGAGCCACTAAATTAGCAAAAGTAATGATTTTACAATTAGGTATGAGTAAAAAAATAGGTCCAATAGCCTGGGGAGAGGAAGAAGGAGAAGTTTTCCTTGGTAAGGACTTGGCTAAAACAAAAAATTACTCAGAAGATACAGCCGATGAAGTAGATTCTGAAATAAGAAAAATTATTAATGATTGTTATAAAATAGCTAAAGAAAAACTTGAGGAAAATAAAGAAAAAGTAGAGTATATAGCTGATATTCTTTTGAAAAAAGAAACAATATCAGGAGACGACTTAGAAGAATTAATGGAAAAAGAAGCTTACCAAATAAAATATATATATGAAACAAAATATAAAGTATAAAATAGTGACTTGAAAGATAATCAGCAAAAAATTTAAGGAGGGGGATGTATGAATAAAGATATTAATAACATTGTTGATAAAGAATACAATTTTAATTTTAAATTTAGCTCAGAAGATTTGATATGGTCTGAAGATGATGATTTATTAAACGATAAATTATTAAGTACTTCTTCGTTAATTGAAGAGATTCATAAAGCTGCTTTTGAAATATTATCGGATTATCTTGGAAATGATGAAACATCAGTAGTTTCAAATATAAAGCTAACACATCTTTCTCTAACTCCGTACGATACAAATGTTTATTTGAAAATTATTCCAGAAAAAATTATTAACAATAACATTTATTTTAAAGGTGAAGCTTTTGATGAAATAAATAAAATTGCTGAATTTAATTTAATTAGAACAGTTGTGTCAAAAAAATATTTAAAAAAACAAAAAGAAGAAAAAATAAAAACAATAAATAAAATTTAACCCAAAAGGGGGGAATTATTATGGCAAAGAAAACTATTATGATAGTTGAAGATGATCCTGCAATTTCTGAAATGCTATCAATTAATCTTTCAAAAGAAGGATATGATGTATTATCAGCAGGTTCAGCAGATGAAGCTCTTAAGGTAGTTGAAGAAAAAGATGTAGACTTTTTCATTGTAGATATAATGTTACCTGGTTCTATGGATGGATTTGATTTAATAAGAATTATTAAAAGTAACGAGAATCACAAAGCAACTCCGGTATTAATATTAAGTGCTAAAGATGATGCTGCCGATAAAGTTGCTGGATTAGAATTAGGTAGTGATGACTATGTTACAAAACCATTCAATGTAAGAGAGTTGTTAGCAAGAATTAAAAGTATTTTTAGAAGACAAACTACAGCTTCACAGATGAAAGAAGAAGGCCCAAAGAAAATATCTGCAAAAGACTTAGTAATTGATACAGAAAGATTGGAGGTTTGGGTTAGAGGAGAATTAGTTAGTTTAACTCCATTAGAATTTGATCTTTTAGTATTCCTTGCAAAAAATGAAGGTAAAGTATTTAACAGAGATGTTCTTTTAGATAAATTATGGGGTTATGATTACTATGGAGATACCAGAACAGTTGATGTGCACATAAGAAGATTAAGAACAAAAATTGAAGAAGATCCTTCAAATCCAAAATATATTATAACCGTAAGAGGTAAAGGATATAAGTTTAGAGATCCAGGAAAAGATAAAAACGATTAATATAAATTATTAAAGCGGCAGATTTTTTTCTGTCGCTTTTTTTCAATTGTCATTTTTAGAGGTGATATAATGATAATTTATACCATTTTAACAATTGTTTTAATTATACTTACGCTTGCTTTTATTTATTATTATTTTAGTATGAGAAATATAAAAGGTAATTATAAAAAGCTAAAAAAAGAAATTTCCAAAACAGTCCAAGTAAACATAAATAATCCATCTGACGACTTTTTATTACATCAATTGAATAATACTATAAAAAAGCTAAAGAATAACTATGAATCAGAAAAAAACCGTAGAAGAAATATATATTCTATTTTAGACTCTTTAAACGAGGGTGTGATTTTAGTTTCTTTATATGAAGGAGATTTAATCAAGGTTGACTTTGCAAATACGTCTTCAAGAAAAATATTTACTATAGAAGATTATATTGGTAGGTCTCTCGCAGAGATTGTTGACTCTCACAATTTGATAGATTTAATATTAAAGAGTTACAAAAGGAATGAAGAACTTCAAGAAGAAATACTTTTTTATTCACCGGAAAAAAGATACTATAATTGTACAGTAAAATCGCCTTCAATAGATGAAAAATACAAAATAATAATTTTAACCGATATAACAAGAGAGAAAAACTTTGAATCATTAAGAAAAGAATTTTTTACTATAATGTCTCATGAATTAAGAACGCCTTTGACTGTTATAAATGGTTATGTAGAAAATTTACTGATGGATGAATCGATTGATAAATATTACAAAAAAATGTTAAATATAATTGAAGATGAAACTGCCAGGCTTACAAGATTGGTAAATGATTTATTGGATTTAGGAAGGTTGGAAAAAAATATCAATACAGAGATGTCAATGGAGAAAGTAAATATTTCAAATATTGCTACCAAATCCTATAATTTTTTCTCAATGTTAGCCAATGAAATGGATATAAACTTAATTTCTGAAATAGAAGAAGATATATACATAAAAGCTAATGATGACAGAATTTTACAAGTCATTTATAATTTATTAGATAATGCTTTGAAGTTTACGTCTTTAAAGAAATCAACTAAAAAAAATGTTTGGATTAGACTTTATCAAGAGAAAAATGAAGAAAAAAATGAGGTTGTCTTAGAAATCGAAGATGATGGAATTGGGATCCCCTCAAAAGAAATACAAAAAATTTACGATATGTTTTATAGAGTTGATAAATCAAGGACTAGACAAATTGGTGGGTTTGGATTAGGTCTTTATATAGTTAAAACCATATTAGATAAGCATAATGCAAGAATTTATTTGGAAAGTGAAGAAAACAACGGCACTTTATTTAAAATAAATTTTAAAGGAGGAAATGCTAATGAGAGCGTATGATGTAATAATGAAAAAAAGAAATGGATTAGAAAATACAAAAGAAGAAGTTGAATTCATGATTAATAACTATGTTTCAGGAGAACTAAAAGATTATCAAATGGCAGCATGGTTGATGGCAGTATACTTTAATCACATGACTGATGAAGAAAGATATAATCTCACAATAGCTATGTTAAACAGTGGAGATAGAGTCTCTTTAAAAGACATTAAAGGGAAAAAAATAGATAAGCATTCGACAGGTGGAGTTGGTGACAAAACAACAATAGCATTAGCACCAATGGTAGCATCTTTAGGATTATCAGTTTCAAAATTATCTGGTAGAGGATTAGGACACACAGGCGGTACAATTGATAAGCTTGAATCTATACCGGGCTATAAAACTGCTTTGAGTACTGAAGAATTTATAGATATTGCAAATAAAACTGGTATTGCAATTGCAGGCCAAACGGCAAATATTGCACCTGCAGATAAAAAAATTTACGCTTTGAGAGATCTTACTGCAACTGTTGACGAAATATCTTTAATTGCTTCGAGTATAATGAGTAAAAAATTAGCTATTGATTCTGATGGAATAATACTTGATGTAAAAGCCGGAACAGGTGCTTTTATGAAAGATATACAAGATGCTAAGACACTTGCAGAGTCAATGGTTAGTATAGGGAAAATGAATGGTAAAAATATGAAAGCTTTAGTTACCAATATGAACCAACCTTTGGGAATGAAAGTAGGAAATGCATTAGAAGTTTACGAAGCAATTGAAACAGTAAAAGGTAAAGGGCCAAATGATTTTCAAGAACTTTGCGTTGAGTTAGCTTGCTATATGGCAGAGTTATCTGAAGAAATGAGTTATGAAGAAGCTAAGGAAAAATTGAATAAAAACATTGAAAATGGTACTGTAGCAAAAAAAATGAAAGAATGGATTAGTGCTCAAGGTGGCAATTCAGAAGTTGTAGACGATCCAAATTTACTAACTATATCTAAAAATAAAAAAGAAATATATGCAGAAAATGATGGATATATTTTTAATTTTGATACTGAAAAAATTGGTATAGCTTCTATGATGTTAGGAGCAGGAAGAGCAACTAAAGAAGACGTAATTGATCTTAGCGTTGGCTTAGAAGTTCATGTTAAGCTTGGTGATAAAATAAAAAAAGGTGATAAAATTGTAACGCTTTATTATTCTGACAATTCTGATTTAAAAGAATCCGAAAAGACAATTAAAAATGCTATAAAAATTTCTGATAAAAAACCAGATGAATTTATTGTCAAAACTATTTATGAAATAATTGACTAAGGGGGAAGGGTGTTTTGAATAAGTTATTATTTATATTATTAACTATATTAACTACAATTACAGTATTCTCTGATGCATATTTATTAACAAAACCATCAACTCCTTTAGAATTTAAAACAATTAAAAAATCAAGTGAATTTTTTGTGAATTCTAATATTTTTGAATCTGATAATATTTCAAAAAATTCAAACAATAATATATTTTTTTATGTCTATAATCAAAAAATATTAGAGATAAATTTAAAAAATCAATATTCTAAAATAGATTTTAATAAAAAATATGAAAATTCAATTTTAGAATCAGAAGGTGAAGTTTATATCAGAAAAGATGTTATAGAAAATTTTTTATTCCTAAAATCTTATGAAACTGTTCAGAATTTATATTTTTTTGATCAAATGCCTTTAATTAAAGACATAGTATTCACAAATAACAAATTTGAAATTGAGTTTGATAGAACAATTCATGATTCAATGTTTAATATAAATGAAGTTAATTCGTCAATTATTCTTTCAATTAAACCGGTACTTGATATAAAATTTATACCTTCTAATTTAAATTATACTTACGATAGAGGCCAAATATATTTAAAATTTAATGATATTCCAAATTATGAAAAATCAATAAAAGGACCCCGTTTTACTTTAGATTTTAACTATTCTGAAAAATTCATGCCCGTTAAAGAAATAAATAATAATTATAAAGGCTTAGAATATGATCAGGGAAAATATTTAGTTTCAGGCAATGAAATACAGGTTTATAGCCTTAAGATAGATCCGTCAAAATATGATTTTCAGATAGGTCTCAATAATTTAGGTAACTCAAAAACAGTAAAATCTTATTTTGAAGATAACCAAGATATAATTGCGTCTATAAATGCATCTTTTTTTGATGTGAAAACATTGGAACCTTTGGGTAATATAATTGTTAATGGAGAAATCCAACATCTTAGCGCCTATTCGAGGCCAGCCTTTTTTATCAATAAAAATGGCAAAATGAACATAGATTATGTAAAGTTAGAATATAAAGTGAATTTAGATGGAATGCTTTTTTGGGTTAAATCAGTTAATTCCAAATGGAAAGCAGAAGTAAAAATTTATACCAGCAAATACAAGGGCGAAATAGAAGAGTCTTTTGAAGAATATCTTTTCTTTGTTATAGAAGACTCAGAAATAAAAAAGATTAATTCTAAGGATTATTCAGAATCTCAAAAACTATTAATAATAAGCAAAAAATATGAAAAATATCTACAAGAAATAAAAGTAGGATCGGACGTAACCTTTGATATAACTTATAGTGAAAATATAGAATCAAGTATAAAAACTCTTGTAGAAGGCGGACCTATTTTATTGAATGATGAATATAGTGAAGAAATGTTATTAGAAGAAAAAAGAGCATATTCTAATGGGATTATTTATGGTAAATCCCCCAGGACAGCATTTGCAATTGATAATGAAAATATGGTAACATTTATTGTGGTTGAAGGTTACGTTGATGAAAATTTAGGTTTAAATTATGATGGGATGAAAGAATTATTAGACTTAATGGGAAATTATAAAAAAGCAATCATGTTCGATGGGGGAGGATCATCACTTTTCTATTACGATGGGAAAATAATGAATAACGGGAGTGAAAGATTAAGAGATTATATTCCTGTATTTATAAATATCTATCCTGTAGATAAATAAAAATATGTTACTGGAGGTGGGGAATTATGGGGAAGTTTAATACTACCCAAAAAAGAGTTATAGGCGTATTTGGACATCATGCATGCGGTAAAACAACTTTAATGGATGCTATTTTAAAAGACTATGCTGGTGCAGACAGAATAGGACAAAAATATTTAGATAAAGAACCCATAGAAAAAGAAAAAGGAGCAACATATTCTAATCATGTGGTAACTGTAGATTATGAAGATTTACGTGTAAATTTTATCGATACTCCAGGTTCAGCAGAATTTTTAGGAGATATTGAAATTGCTCTTCATTCAGTAGATAATGTATTGATAGTTGTAAATGCACATGCAGGAGTTGAAGTATCAACAGAAAGAATTTGGAATGTAGCGAGAGAAATGAACAAGCCTGTTTTATTTTTTATAAATCAGGTTGATAAAGAAGGATCTAACTTTGGTAACGTAGTTTCTCAATTAAAAGAAAAATTTGAAGATGGATTAAAAATAGTTCCTTTCCAAGTTCCTATTGGGGAAGGTGAAAAGTTTAAAGGTATTGTTAATTTACTTACAAAAAGTAGTTACATATATGAAAAAGATACATCAGGTAAATATACCGAAATTAATGATGTAGATAAAGATGCAAAAGAATATTTTGATCTTTACCATTCTGAACTGGTTGAAGATATAGTTGAATTTGATGACGAATTACTGGAAAAATATTTTGAAGGAGGAGAAGATTCTCTTTCACAAGATGATTTAATGAACGATTTACATGAAGCTTTTGATCACGATGCTATTGCACCTGTTTTAGTTGGTTCAGCTCTACAAAATATTGGGGTAGATAGATTGTTAACAGCACTAAAAAAATTTGGTATGCTTGTTTCAGAAAGAATTTTTGAAACTGAAGATGGTGCAGAGATAAAACCTGATGAAAATGGAGATTTAACTGGAATTATTATAAAAAATGATGTTGATCCTTTTGTTGGAAAATTAACTTATATAAGAATAGTTTCAGGACAATTAAAAGCTGGAGATTCATTTTATATAGTACAGCAAGAGTCAAATGAAAAAGCTTCACATCTATATATTCCAAGAAGTGATAAAAATGAAGAATTAGATGTAGCTAGTCCGGGGGATATTATTTTAATACCTAAATTGAAAAATACATTTATAGGTTCAACAATAACAAAAGGGAAAAAAGTGATTTTAAAAGAAGCTAAGTTTCCAGAACCTATGATTTCTAAATCTATTAGTCCTGAATCTAAAAATGAAATAGATAAGATCACAAATGCGCTTCAAAAACTATCCGAATCTGACCCTACCTTTACTTGGAATTTTGACTCAGAAACTGGTGAAACTGTTGTTAGTGGTATAGGTTCAACCCATTTAGAAGTTATGATGGAAAGACTTAAGAAAAATTTTGAAATTAAGATCAATATAGGTGAACCAAAAATTGCATATAGAGAAACTATTAGAACTTCTACCGAAGCAGAATATAAACATAAAAAACAAACTGGTGGTCATGGGCAATATGGGCATGTTAAAATTAGAGTAGAACCGCTTCAACGCGGAGAAGGGTATGAATTTGTAGACGAAATAGTTGGAGGAGTTATACCAAAAAGTTATATTCCTTCAGTTGATAAAGGAATACAAGAAGCTATGAAAAATGGAATCTTAGCAGGTTACCCCGTTGTTGATGTTAAAGTTACGCTATACGATGGTTCTCATCATGAAGTTGATTCTTCTGATATCGCTTTTCAAATTGCAGCAAGAGCTGCCTTTAAAGAAGCTCTTAAAATGGCAAAATCAGTGATATTAGAACCTATAATGCAAGTTGAAGTTTTTGTTCCAAATGAATATACTGGAGACGTAATGGGAGAAATTACCTCAAAGAGAGGAAGACCAATGGGAATGGAAAACTATGGGAAAGGTAATGATAAAATAAATGCAGAAATACCTTTAGCCGAAATGATGGACTTTTCTCCAAGACTTAGCTCTTTAACCTCAGGAAAAGGTTATTTTAATATGAAATTTTCTCATTATAATGAAACAAGTCCTGATATACAAGATAAAATTATAAAAGAATCTAAAGTAGAAACAGAATAAAACATATTTTAAATTAAAGAGGCATCTATAAATGCCTCTTTTTTTTTGATATAATTATATTGATAAAATAACGGGGGTGTTTTTATGTCTATATCAACTAAGAAAGGTGATAAAGGTCAAACTTCATTGTGGAGTGGAGAAAGAGTTAATAAAGATAACATAAGAGTTGAATCTTATGGAACTATAGATGAATTAAATTCTCATCTTGGAGAAGCAAAACATTATGTCAAATCCGTTTATATTAAAAACATTATTATAGATATTCAAAATGATCTATTCAAAGTTGCCGGTACATTGGCATCAAAAGAAAAACTCTATGTAAATCCTATTGAAAGTAAAGATGTAGACAGATTAGATCAAATAGTTGAAACTTTAGAAGGAAAAATTGGCTTAAAAGGTTTTGTTATTCCTGGTAATACTTTATCATCTGCTAAAATAGATGTTTGTAGAACAATATGTAGAAGAGCTGAAAGAAGAATTATAACTTTATCCAATTCAGAGAATGTCGATTTAGAATTAAGAAAGTATGTTAACAGATTATCAGATGTGCTTTTTTTGTTGGCAAGATATGAAGAGTATGTAATGGACAAAATTGTATATAAAACATGGTAAAAACATATTGTTTAAAATCAAATATAACAACAAGGATAAGAGGACTTAAAAGTCTAAAAGAAAAGAGAAGTATTGTAAAGCGAATGAAAAATATGCTCGATAAATATTACAATGCTTCCGTTATTGAAAGTGATTTTAACGATTCACACGAATTTATTTCGTTAACCTATTCTATCGTATCAAAAGATAAAGATTATCTTTTAAATGTATTAGAAAATATCGAAGAAAGAATTGAAGTTGAATATGGAGTTAGTATTTCTGAACATTTATATGATATTTTTTAAGGATGATCTAATTGAATAATAATATTATTAAAAAGGAAATAGAAGAAAAACTTATAAAACAAGTTAAAGAAACCAGATATAAACATGTAAAATCAGTTCAATCTTTTGCAAATGAATTGATTAAATCACATAAAATTAGAAATCAGAATATTATAGAAAACATAGAAATAGCTATATTATCTCATGATTTATACAGAGATTTATCAAAAGAGCAATTATTAAACTTAGCTGATAAGTATGGAATTATACCTAATGAGATAGAACAAACCTCACCTATATTATTGCATGGTAAAATTGCTGCAGAATATATACGAAAGAAATATAATGCTAATCAAAGTACATATAGAGCGGTTTATTTTCATACAGGTGGAAATGTTAACTTAGATATTATAGGGAAAATTCTTATCATATCGGATAATTTAGAAAGAAAAAGAGATTTTAAAAATGTTTCTTCTTTAAGGGAAGTATCATTTAAAAACTTAGAAGAAGGCTTTTATGAAGTTATTAAAAATAAAATGAAATATGCATTAATTAAAAATTTACCTATTTTAAAAGAAACATATATATTATATAATAAATTAAGGGGTGAAAAAGATGTCTAATATATATATAGGTGGTAAAAAGAATAAAAAAAGATCAAAATGGTGGATCTGGTTGATCCTTGTTGTAGTTGTCATTGGGGGGATTTTTTTCTACCAGTATAATAAATATAATAACAGCGATTTATTCAACTATAATAAATATACCTACGCTATAAAATACAAAGATGATGTATATTTTACAAGAATTATTAATTCAAATAGGAAGGTAATGATAGTTAAATTGACCGAAGGACTAACTTTTCCAGACACTAAAAATACATTATCTACAAAGTATTTGAATGAAAGTATAGAAACTTTTGAAAAACAATTTGAGATAGATTCTGATGTAGACTATTACTTTGAGCTTACAGAAAATTCGTTAAAAAATTTGACCTCAGAGTTTGGTTCTCAAAGTCAAGACATCGATGTTTTCTTTGATCAAATTACAGATGTTGACTTTTCTTTACTAAATATTTTTAGAATGGGCAAATATACTGAAATTATAAAAAACGACTCAAGAGATGCTATGATATCTGAAGAATCATTATATTTCTTTCTTAAAAAATTAAGCGAATATTCAATAACGGATTATGAGGATTTAAAAATCAAAAGTCAATTTGATACTCCTCTAATCATCAATACGAATGAAGGATCATTTGAAAGAAATTATGTAGAACAAGAATCATACAAAATAGTTAAAGAAAATCTTCAATAATAAATGAGAAATATCATTATAAAATCATTGGGAGTACTTCTTTCTTTTTTGATTTTGTTTAGTATTTTCTTTTCTTTGTTAAAAAATATAAATATAAGTAATAATATTAAAACACCTTATTACTTTTTAGTAATAGGGGTTGATTCTGTTGATAATTATGAATCAAGAACCGATACTATATTATTAGGAGCTATAGAAAACAATCAAATAAATTTCTATCATTTTCCAAGAGATTTATTATTAAATATTGAAGGAAAAGAAAGAAGAATTAATTCGATATATAGTATTTATGGTATAGATGAACTTCTAACTCAGGTTGAAAAAATAGCTGAAATCAATATTGATGATTATATATTTTTTAACTATGAAATATTTAAAGAAATTGGTAATATGATATCCCCAGTGAAGATAATTATTGAAGAAGATATGAACTATATTGATTATCATCAAGACCTAAAGATAGACTTTCAAAAAGGAATCAACAATTTAAATGGAGAAGAGTTATTGTCTTATATGAGGTTTAGAAATGATGCCCTGGGGGATATAGGTAGAATAGAGCGACAAAAAAAAGCTTTATATGCTATGCTTGATTCTGCTCAAAAAAAAGGTTTTAGGACTTTATTTGATATATTTGAATATGTCCAAGAAAACACTAAAAATACATTTGATCTTCAAAAAATGATGTCTCTATACTCATACGTGAGAGATGCTAATATTTTTTTTGGATCTTTACCTACTATAATAGAGGGGAATTATCTTCTAATAGATAATTCCGAAATAGATGATTTTAAAGATAAAGTTAAATTTATCAAAAAAGAGGAATCTAAGCAAGAGGTTCTTTCAGTACTTTTTACTAAGAATTATATAAATTATAATTATTCTTTTTATACTTATGTGTTTGAGCATTGGCAAAAGAAAGGATATAGAATTAAAGTATTAGATAAAAAAATAGATAATTTTGAATCTGAGAATTCTGTTGTTTTTATTAAAAATAATAATTATAAAAATAAAATTTTAAATGATTTAAAAGAGAGTTTTCCAGATAAAAAATTCATAACTATTCAAGATACAAAATTATATTTTAAACTTATAGAATTTTTAACAGATAATTTTATAGATACAACAAAATACGAAGCTTTGGTGATAATAAATGAATAAAAAAGCCATAGCTTTAAAAAAAGTTGTTATTGGATATTTCAAAAATTCAAAAAAAGACTTTAGATTTACAATGGTATCTGTTGGTGTTGCAATTTGGGGGTTATTAGTAATTTCTTCTATTATTAGTGGATTTGATAATGTGTTAATAAAATCAATAACAGATTTTTATCCTCATATTATAGTTAATGGAGACTACTCTTTTGATGAAGAACAAATTGAATATACTTATAGTATATCTTTTGAAAAAGCTCTTTTGGTTGAACCAGAATTGAAAATTATAAATATATTCAACACAACATCCTTAAAGCAATTTTCAAAAAAATTTGAAGTAAATGAATCATCAAATACGAAATATATTATGGGTAGCGGACTGAAAAAATATGTTAATGAAGATAAAGTAAGAATTTTTCGTTTAAACAATATTATTCCTAATTATGAGATTATTGATATAGACAATTATTTTAGAACAAATATTAATTCTTTTGATGAAAATTTTCTTATCAATAAAGTGGAAAATAAAAACCTTGGATATACAGCAATAGTTTTAAAAAATCCAGAAAATGCCAAAAGTTATAAAGAAAAATATTTATCTAATTATTCCAGTTTAACTTGGAAAGAATCTAATCAAACATTAACTCAAACTATTGAAATTGATAGTTTAATAAGCCTATTGATAACTATTTTTATTGTGCTGATGTCAGCGTTTTCAGTCACCAATTCGCTCACCTTTTCTTTTTTAAAAAGAAAAAGAGAAATTGGATTGTTAAAAATCACAGGTTTTAGCGAAAAAGACATTAAATATATATTCATTTTTGAATCCTTGTTAACAACGATAATCGGTTATTTTTTTGGATTAATTTTTTCTATTTTTACAGTGATATTCTTAAATTTTATTAAAATTCCTCTTCCAAAAGGGATATTTTATATCGAATATCTTCCTATAGACTTTGATTTCACAATGATGTTTATATCTTTTTTTATAACTATAATTATCGTTATTTTTATAGCATTTTTAAATTTAAACAAACTGATGAAATTTGATTATATTGAGGTTTTAAAAGATGGAGAATAACATAATCGAGGCAACAGATCTTTCTTTTTCATATGATCACCAAAAAGTATTGAAAAATATAAATATTCAAATTGAAAAAAACAAAATATTTTCCATATATGGTCCATCTGGGAGTGGTAAAACTACTTTATTGTTCATATTAGCGGAACTGATTAAAAATTATTCAGGTAAACTAAGTATAAACCATAATTTTAAAAAAGGTTTTTTATTTCAAAAGAATAACTTGTTAAATGAACTGACTATATATGATAATTTGAGAATATCTCAATTGATTAAAGGTATTGATAATGAATCAGAAATAATAAACATTATGAAAAAATTAAATGTATATCGTTTAAAAGATAGGCTCCCAAATGAACTATCAACAGGAGAACAACAAAGGATAGCATTTATAAAAAATATTATAAGTAATGATTTGATATTTTTTGACGAACCAACTTCATCTCTTGATTCAAAGAATGCTGAAGAATTGATAGATATATTAAAAAAATATTCTAATAACAAAACATACGTAATTGCAACTCATGATGAAAGAATAAAATTAATTTCAGATAAAATATTTTATCTTGAAGATGGTGTTATATTGTAAATAGGGGGATAAGTATGAAGAACGAAAGAGAATTTTTAATTATCAAACCTAATTCAATAAGAAGAGGTTTTATAGGCGAAATAATTAAAAGATTAGAAAATAGGGGTATAAAAATTATAGCAATGAAGATGATTAATATATCTGAAAAACAAGTTGAGAAATTGTATAAAATTCACAAAGAAAAAGAATTTTATAAGTCTCTTAAAGAATTTATGTTATCTGGCCCAGTAGTAGTTATGGTAGTTGAAGCCCCAAGAGCAATAGAAATGGTTAGACACATTATAGGCAATACAGACCCTCTCAAAGCTTCTCCTGGAAGTATAAGAGGAGATTACGGATTAACAGTTCAAAAGAATATAGTTCATGCTTCTGATAGTATTGAAAATGCAAATTCAGAAATATCCATATTTTTTGAAGAAAATGAAATATTAAAATATGAATTGGACGGACAAAATGATTTATAGGAGTATAAAATATGATTATAGTTAGATTAAATAAAAACAAAGAGAAAAAGATTATAAATCTATATCCAAGAGTATTCAAAGATGAAATATTTGAAATTCAAGGGGAAAAAATTGAAGGCGAGATATGTAATGTCTTTTCAAACGAGTACCAATTTTTGGGTAAAGGTTTTTATTCGGAAGGAAATATAGCAGTTAAAATGCTTTCAACCAAAGATGTTGAAATTAATGAAGAATTTTTTAAAGAAAAAATTTTTTTAGCAAACAAAAAAAGAAGTAATCTTAAGAATTCATATAGATTATTCCATGCAGAAGCAGACGGTATACCAGGATTAATAATAGACAAATATCTTGATTACATAATTATTCAAATAAGAAATAAAGGATTAGAAAATTATAAAAACTACATAATTGAAGCATTAAAAGATATAATAAACCCAAAATCAATCTATGAAAGAAGTGATTTTGAATCAAAGGTTGAGGATAAAATAGAAAGAAATGTAGGTCATTTATATGGTGAAGAAATTCCAGAAGAAATAGAAATAGAAGAACATGGAATAAAATATATAGTTAATCCCAAAAAAGGTCAAAAAACAGGTTTCTTTTTTGATCAAAGAGATTCAAGAAAATTTGTTAGAGAATTAGTAAAAAAGGATTCATTGGCTTTAGATGGGCATACTTTTACTGGAGGATTTGCAATGAATATGTCAAAAGCAGGTGCAAATAAGATTATAGCGATTGATAAAGATGAAGATTCTTTGCAAATTGCCAAAAAAAATGCGTGTCTAAACAATATAGACAATATAGAGTATGTTAATTCCACATATGAAAACTATATGAAAGAATATGAAGGCGAAAAATTTGATATAATGGTGTTAGATCCACCATCTTTAATAAAAAAGAAACATGAAAGGAAAAAAGGTGTGGATATTTTTAAAAATATCGTTGAATTAGCCAAGCCTCATTTAAAAGATGAAGGAATAATAGGACTATGCAGTTGTGCATATCACGCAGACACAGACTTGTTAATTGAAGCGACAAGAAAGGCTTATTTTGGGGAGCAAAAGCTGATTCAATTTATTGGTGTGACTTTTCAATCAAATGATCACCCATGGATAATTCAAATACCAGAATCTTTATATTTGAAATGTTTATGGATGAAAATAATAAATTTATAAAGAGGGTGTTATTATGAAAGTTCTGGGACTAATATTATCGGGATCGAGTCATGATAACTTAGATAAGCTAACAATAAAGAGAACTAGTTCTGCTGTGCCTGTTTTTGGTAAATACCGAGCTATTGACTTTACACTGAGTAATATGGTTAATAGTGGAATTAGTAAAGTTGGCATTTTAACCCAATATAATCCAAGGTCTTTGATGGACCATGTTGGAAGTGGGAAAGAATGGAATTTAGATAGAAAACGTGGAGGAATTTTTATTCTTCAACCTTTTATGACAGATAAAAACATGAATATGTATTATAAAGGAACAGCAGATGCAATATATCAAAACATGACTTTATTAAAAAGATCTGATGAAGATTTTGTTTTAATAGGTAGTGGAGACTACATTTACAATATTGATTTTAGAGAAGTTTATAAAAATCATATTCGAAATGGTGCTGACATAACTTTATTAACTAAAAGCTCAGAAGGTTATAATCTTAAAGACTACGGCCAAATTGAAGTTGATGAAAATAATAGAGTGAAAAACATATATGAAAAACAGTCTGATAAAATAACCGATAAAATATTTTTGGGTATTTATTTTATAAATAAGTCTTTATTAATGGAGCTTTTGTATTCACATGTGCCTAATGGGTCAAACAACCTATTACTTGATATTATAATACCAAATTTGAATTCATTAAGAGTTTTTAGCTATGAGCATAAAGGTTATTGGAGAAATATAAAAAAATCAGTCAAAGAATATTATGATACAAATCAAGATATATTGAAAAAAGATATTAGAAATGAGCTTTTTTACACCAGAAAAATATATACAAAATTGAAAGATGCCGCTCCACCAAAGATCAATATTACTGCTAAAGTAAAAAACTCATTTATTGCAGATGGAAGTATAATAAATGGTACAGTTAAAAATTCTATATTGTCAAGAGGTGTTATTGTTAGAGCAGGTGCCGTTGTGGAGAACTGTATTATATTGCAAGATTCTATAATTGAAGAAGGGTCACAAATAAAAAATATGATTATAGATAAAAACGTTGTAATTAGGGAAGGAAAAAATATTCAAGGAAGTAATAAAAATTTGATTACTGTCGAGAAAGGTACAGTGCTATAAGGGGGCTAAAATTATGAAAATGTTAGCATTAATATTAGCTGGAGGTCAAGGAACTAGATTAGGAGTTATTACCAATAATTTAGCAAAACCTGCTGTCCCTTTCGGTGGGAAATACAGAATAATAGATTTTGCCATTAGTAATTGTGTTAATTCTGGGATAAATACAGTGGGAGTAGTAACTCAATACATGCCACATCAATTGGTGTCTCACTTAGGTATCGGAAAACCTTGGGATTTAGATATTAAAGATGGTGGGCTACATGTTTTACCTCCATATTTAAGTCGTTCAGATACTTCTTGGTACAAAGGTACAGCGGATGCTGTTTATCAAAATATAGACTTTATAGATAAATACAATCCCGATGTAGTTTTAATTCTTTCAGGGGATCATGTATATAAAATGGACTATAATGATATAGTTGATTACCATATAGAGAAAGATTCTAGTTGTACAATTGCATGCATGGAAGTACCAATAAACGAAGCTCATAGATTTGGAATAATGGTAACCGATCCATTCAATAAAATTATTGAATTTCAAGAAAAACCCTCAGAACCAAAAGGAACATTGGCTTCTTTAGGTATTTATGTTTTTGATTGGGAATATCTTAAATATTTATTAAAAGAAGATTCTAATGATCCGAATTCAAAGCATGATTTTGGAAATAATATAATTCCAAAAATATTAGAAGAAAAGGCAAATTTATTTGCATACAGTTATGAAGACTATTGGCGAGATGTAGGCACTATTGATAGTTTTTTAGATAGTAATTTAGAGATACTGGGGCCACTGCCCCCTTTGGATATTCATGAAAAAAGATGGAAAATTTACACTCAATCCGAAGAATTACCACCAGCTTTCATATCAGAGAGCTCAAAAGTTATAAAAAGTTTTATTAGTGAGGGCTCTGAGATTGAAGGTAATGTAGAAAACAGTGTAATCTTTCAAGGAGTTAGTGTAGGCAAAGGAACAAATATAAAAAATTCTGTTATAATGAATAATGTTGTAATAGGAGAAAATTGTGAGATAAATAAATCAATAATTGCGGAAAACACTGTAATAGGGAATAATGTTAAAATAGGAATTGGTGATTTTAAAGAATCCACAATCGATAAAAAAATATACAACTCAGAAATTAGTTTAATAGGATTTAATACTATAATTCCTGATAATTTTGAAATTGGTAAAAATTGTGTTATTGATAACAACATTGATTTAAACGAAAAAGAATTTACAAAATTAGAATCAGGAGATGGAATAATAGACGTCTTCTAGGGGGTTTACTGATGGACTTTTATGCAATAAAATTCATGTCTACTTCTGATTTAACGGGAGAGACATTTGTTGGGTATATTTTTGGTAAAAAAAAGCAAATGCCTGAATTTAATGTATTGGTATTAAACAAAAAAAATTTAAGACAATACGAATTACCTGATTTAAATTTGGATTACATACAATTTAAATCAAAAATAGATCAGTTAGCATATGAAATAACTAAAGACAAAGATTTGGCTTCTAATAATCGTCAATTCAAAGCTTATTTTTATACAACTTTAAAAAAATATGGATTAGAAATAATAGGTTCAAAGCTTTTTTTAAGTGTTGAAGAAGGGGACCCTTTTGTAATTAAAGCAATAGTCCAAGACATACTTTATGACTGGGGTGGGGAGACACAAGTCAAACTAATTGCCCAAAAGTATTTTTATGAAGATTTGACTTGGCTTCAAGCTGCAGAAAAAGAAGGCGAAGAAGGAGTTTATGAATATCTAAAAAGGGGAGATGTACAAAATGCAATTGAAGTATTCCCTGTTATTGATCCTATAGACGGTTTCCCTATAATTAATTTAGATGTGGGCGATCCTTTAACAGTAATAAGAATAGATGATGAAAGCAAAAAAGAAAAAATTCCAGTTCACTTAATTTCAAAAGAAATGATACCGGGAACTAATTTTCTTTTTCTAAAAATAGATTTAGGAGAAGGAATAGTTGGTAAAACAGTAGTTCAAAAGAATTTAAAAGTAAACGTAGATACAGGGAAATTGGAAGATGCTAGAAAGAGGAAAGAAGAAATAGCTAATGGTGAAACAGAAGCAAAGATTATAGGGGATATCAACGATGAATTTGGGGGCAGTAAAAAATTTAGAGGTGATTCCAAATTATCGTCTTTTGACCTTATTTTGATAATGAGTTTTTCTATTGTAGGAATTCTTCTTATAGTGTTAATAGGGATTTGGCTTGGGGCGTTTTAATGAAATTGATCATTAACTTAATTTCTTTTATGATTATAATGATTTTTTCATTCATGACTTTGAAATATTTAAACGAAATAATGTTATATCATGATTTTAAAAAGAATAACATAGATAAAGCAACAAAAATAATTGAGGAAAATGAAAGAATTCAAGGTTTGTCCTTGGATTCTTTTCTTTCTGAAGTAGACATCAAAAATTATATTCAAACATCAGAAGCCACTATCTATATTTATGAATTAGAAGAATATGATTTAGTCTACATAGATGAGGAGGATTAAGTTGAAAGTTTCCTATGCGACAGCAGTTATGTTGGGAATAAAAAAAGGAAAATTAAACTTTGAAATGCCTACAGCATATTTAATGGTCGGTGAAAAATGCATTTATAATTGTTCTTTCTGTTCTCAAGCAAGGGAAGCACAAGGAAATAATGATCATCTTTCAAGAATAACTTGGCCTAATATAAATTATGAAAAATTTATAGAAAAGTTTGATTCAACAAAGTTTAAAAGAGTATGCTTGCAAGTAGTTTCTTCAGTAGGATATGAAGAAGAATTAAAACTTTTATTAGAATATTTAAAAAGTAAAGACATATTGGTATCAGTTTCTATAAGGCCAAAAAATGAAGAAGAAGTAGAAAATTTGTTCAATAACTACAATATAGATAATATGGGCATATCTACAGACGTTCCAGAAAAAAATTTGTTCGAAAAAATTAGAGGAACTAAATACGATAAGCATATGGAAATATTGATTAATTCTTCAAAAAAGTTTTTACACAAAGTTACCACACATGTAATAGTTGGACTTGGTGAAACAGATTTAGATATAGTAAAATTTATTTTGAGAATGAAGAAAAATATGATTAATGTAAGTCTTTTTGCTTTTACTCCCATTAAAGGTACTAAATTTGAAAATAAAGAAACACCTTCTTTAGAAAGATACAGAAAAATTCAGTATGCAAAAGAAATTATCGATAATTATAAAGTAAAAATTGAAGAATTCATTTTTGATGAAAAAGGTAATTTAAAAGAATTACCTGGTTATAATATAGATAAGGAAGAGGCAATAAAAACATCTGGGTGTACTTGGTGTAATAGACCTTATTATAATGATTCACCTAATAAAACATTTTACAATATACCAAAAGTTAGAACTTTCAAGGAGGGCTAAACATGGGATTTTTGTCTTTTAAAGGCGGAGTACATCCTCCAGAAAAAAAGGAGCTTACAGAATCAAAAGAAATTAAAAAAGCTCCGCTTCCCGATAAAGTATATATGTATACCACAAATCATTTGGGAGCACCTGCAAAAATTATTGTTGAACCTGGAGATCAAGTGAAAACAGGTCAAAAAATTGCGGAGGCAAATGGTTTTATTTCTGCAAATGTACATTCTCCAGTCACAGGAGAAGTACAAAGTATAGAAAAGATGGTTAATGCAGGTACTGGGAGAAAAGAGGATGTAATAGTTATAAAAAGAACTGCCGAAGATGACTGGGAATTAATACCTCACAGAGAAAATTATAAAGAGTTAGAAAAAGAGGAATTAATAAACATCATAAAAGAGGCAGGAGTTGTTGGACAAGGTGGAGCTATGTTCCCTACGCATGTTAAATTCATGATACCAGAAGGGAAAAAAGCTGAGCACATTATAATAAACGCTGCTGAATGTGAGCCTTACATAACAATTGATGATAGGATTATGAAAGAAAAAACAAGGGAAATTTTCAAGGGCTTTGAAATAATCCAGTATATTAGTAATGCATCTAAATTGTATATTGGAATAGAAAGTAATAAGCCTGAAGCAATTTCTATTATGACAGAAATGGCAAAAAGTAAAGCAAATATCGAAGTAAAAGTTTTAAAAACAAAGTATCCTCAAGGATCTGAAAAACATTTAATTAAAGCAGTAACCAATAAAGAAGTACCTTCAGGAGGATTGCCAATAGATGTTGGTGTGATAGTTCTTAATGTCTCAACAGTTTATGCTATTTATGACGCAATTATAAATGGTAAGCCATTAGTAGAAAGAGGAGCCACTTTTACCGGTGAAGGGGTAAAAAATCCTGGCAACTATTGGTATAAAATTGGAACAAGGGCAGATGAACTAATAAATATTGTGGGATTAAAAGAAAATGTAGAAATAGATAGAATTTTATATGGAGGACCAATGATGGGGATTGCTTTGCCTAAGATAGATTTACCTACTTTTAAAGGTAATAATGCAATAACAGTTATGACAGCAGACGAAGCCCCAAAAGAAAAAGAATATCCTTGTATAAGATGTTCTACCTGTGTTACCGTTTGTCCAATGGGATTACAGCCATATTTATTAAAAAAATTAACTGATAATAGGGATTATGATAAAGCTAAAGAAAATGGCTTAATTGATTGTATCGAATGTGGTTCATGTTCTTATGGGTGCCCTTCTGGAATAGAGCTCTCTAAGAGTTTCAAAACAGCTAAAAAAGTTATCAAAGCAATGAGCAAAAGGAGGGGTTGATTAAATGAAACTGAAATTGGCAGCAGCACCTCATTTTAGAACAAACGATTCAACAAGGAAGATAATGTTAGATGTATTGATAGCTCTTTTGCCAGCTTTAATAGTATCCACATGGGTATTTGGAGTCAGAGCCTTATATATCATGTTATTTTCAATGGTTTTAGCAGAATTAATTGATTTTACTATAGTAAAATTTATCAGAAAAAACAAAAATTATGTACCTGACTTATCTGCCTCAGTAACAGGTTTGTTATTGGGAATGAATTTGTCTATGGCCGTCTCCTGGTACCACATATTAATTGGTGTAGCTTTTTCAATAATTATAGGTAAACAGATATACGGAGGGTTAGGACAAAATATTTTCAACCCTGCATTAGTAGGTAGAGTTTTCATGGTGGTTTCTTTCCCAGGAGTTATGACTACTTGGATAAAACCATTTTATTATCAAAATGTAGATAATGCTTTATCATTATCTTCTATAGATACTTTCACAGGAGCTAGTGCTCTTGGCCTATTGGGAAATTCTGGAGAAGAAGCAGCACTTCAAACGTATAGTTATATGGATATGTTTCTTGGAAGAATACCAGGATCAATTGGGGAAGTTAGCGCATTAGCTTTAATTATAGGATTTGTTTACTTAGTTTTAAGAGGAAGGATAAAAATAACAGTTCCATTATCATACATAGGGACTGTTTTAATAATAAGTAGTATTTTTTATCTTTTTGATCCTACATACGCAACGCCTTTATTTCACATTCTTTCGGGTGGTTTGATGTTAGGAGCCTTATTTATGGCTACAGATATGGTTACCTCTCCTATGACTAAAAAGGGGCAATTATTATATGGGGCAGGCATGGGTTTAATTACCATGGTAATAAGGTATTTTGGTGCTTATCCAGAAGGTGTTTCTTTCTCAATATTAATAATGAATGCTTTAGTTCCTTTAATTGATTTATGGGGGAAGCCAAGAATATTTGGGACTTCAAAGAAGGTGGCTAAATAATGAAAGATTATTTAAAAACTGGTTCAATATTAATGTTATATATGATTGTAGCAGCTTTTTTAGTTGCAGTAGTATATAATTTTGTTAATCCATTTATTCAAGACGCTGAATTTAACGCAAAATTAGATGCTATAAAAGCTGTATTGGTAGATGCAGAAACTGATGAATCTTATATTCAAGAAATACCGCAATCATCAGAAGAATTAGAACAATATATTTGGGAAGAATCCGAAGAAAATGTACTAATGACAAATTCTGAAAATTCAAAAATAATGTCACCTGTATATAAATTTAGTTCAGAAGATAAAGAAATTTACGTACTCACTATAGCAGGTTTAGGTTTTGGTGGAGACGTCACTTCAGTAGCTTCTTTTGTAAAAGAAAATGGGAAAGTAAAGTTAAATAAAATTGAAGTTATCAATTATTCTCAAGAAACTCCGGGACTTGGGGCTAAAATCTCTGAAGAAGATGTTCAAAAAAGATTTTACAATATTCCACAGGAAGGGTTAAAATCTGAGGTTCAGGTAAACAAAGATGCTGGAGCTTCTACAGATCCTTCATTGAGAGAAAAATTGAAAGAAGAAGGGACTGTTCAAACAAGTGATGTTATGACAGGTGCAACAATAACTCCAAGAGGGGTTGCTAATTCATTGAATATGGCTGTAGAATTTCTCTCTGAAAAAGGAGTGATGTAGAATGGCTACAAGAATGGCAAATTTTAAAAGTGGTTTAATAGATAATAATCCAGTTTTTGTTCAGGTTTTAGGTATGTGTCCAACTCTTGCAACTACTACTAATGCAGAAAATGGATTAGGTATGGGATTGGCTTCTTTGGCAGTTTTAATCATGTCAAATATTGTTATTTCATTAATAAGAAAAATGGTTCCTCAAAAGATAAGAATTCCAGTTTATATAGTTGTTATAGCTTCATTTGTTACTATAATTGATTTGGTAATGCATGGTTTTACATATGAGTTATGGAAAACACTTGGATTATTCATACCTCTTATAGTTGTTAACTGTATTATTATGGGAAGAGCAGAAGCTTTTGCTTCAAAAAATGGAATAGTTGATTCAATAATAGATGCTTTGGGAATGGGGTTAGGATTTACAGGATCATTAATATTATTGGGATCCGTAAGAGAATTATTAGGAAATGGCACTATTTTTGGTTTGGACATTTGGGCTGATGGTTTAAAAATGTATGCATTTATTTTACCTCCAGGTGCATTTATAGCTTTAGGTTTGCTATTAGCTATGTTTAATTATATTGGTATTAGAAGAGAAGAAAATAAAAAAAAGAAAAAGGCTGGTGGAAATAAATGACGAATTTAATATTAATATTTTTATCAGCAACACTTGTTAACAACTTTGTTCTATCAAGGTTTTTAGGGATATGTCCTTTTTTAGGTGTGTCAAAAAAAATAGATTCAGCGACTGGAATGTCAATGGCAGTTATTTTTGTTATGACAATGGCTGGTATAATCACTTGGGGATTAAATTTAATCTTAGTAGTAACAGGTTTGGAATTTTTGAGAATAATTGTATTTATTTTGGTTATAGCATCATTAGTTCAATTTGTCGAATTCTTTATAAAGAAGACATCACCATCTCTATATGAAGCATTGGGTATATATTTACCTTTGATCACTACAAATTGTGCTGTTTTAGGAGTTGCATTAATCAATATACAAACTAATTATAATTTTATTGAAGCAACAGTTAATTCATTTGCGTCCTCATTGGGTTTTGCAATGGCTTTAATTATATTTTCATCAATAAGAGAAAGGGTAGACTTAAATAATATCCCAAAAGCATTTAAAGGAACTGCATTGGCTTTGATTACAGCAGGATTATTGTCAATGGCATTTATGGGATTCTCCGGACTTGTAAAAATATAAGGAGGTTTATTAATGGAAACGGTTATTTATGCTGTAATATTACTTGGATTATTGGGTCTCTTAGCAGGAACTTTCTTAGCTTTTGCAGCAAAAAAGTTTGAAGTTAAAGAAAATTCAAGAAAAATCATCACTGAAATAGTTTTACCTGGAATAAATTGTGGAGCATGTGGTTATCCTGGCTGTTCTGCTTTTGCAAAAGGATTTATAAATGGTGAAGTAGATAAAAACGGATGTGTTCCAGGGAAAAGACAAGGAGTTCCAGAAAAACTTGAATTAATAAGCAAGATGTCTGATGAAGAATTAAATGAGTTATACGAATCAGCAAGCGAAGAAGAAAGCAAAATTAAAGAAGAATTAGAAAAAAAATTATAAAATAAAACCTGCAGGCAAATGTCTGCAGGTTTCTTTAATATTTTTGTTTTAATTTAGAATAGAGGTTCAAATCCCATTTCATCCCAGTAATCTTTCATCATATCTCTATAAAGATCGTATAAAGTATCTCTATGATTTTTCTCCCATTTAGATAGTTTTTTTAGTATGTCTTTTGCATCTTTGTCTTCAACATTATCAGCGGCATTGTCATAAAAATTTTTAAAATCTTCTTCAATTAAATAAGCCATTCTTATAATAGAGAGATCTGATGTCATATCTTCAATTTCTTCTTCAACAATTTCGTTTTTCTTTCGAGATTCAAAAAAACTTTTATCTTCTTCAAAAATTATTTCGTTGAGTTTTTTGTTTCCATCTTCTGTTGCATCAATTAAATCTGATATATATTGAATATGGTCATATTCCATTTCAGCCAAATTTTCAAAAATCTCTTTCAACTGTGAATTTTTCACCTTTAGTTTGTTTGTTTTATAGAATTCGTTCCCTTCTTTTTCCCTTGATAAAGCATATTTTAAAATTCCCAAAACTTTGGTCATAATTAAAACCTCCTAATAAAATGAAATATATTTCAATTATAACATTAGATTAATAGATAAACAAAATCAAATCCCTTTATTTAAATATTTTTGTTGTTCTTTTGACAACGTATCTATTTCTATACCCATTGTTTCTAATTTTATACGAGCGATTTTATTATCTATAAAATCTGGGACAGGTTTTACATTAATTTTTTGATCTGGATTTTCTAAAAGATATTTTGCAGCTTCAAGCTGTAAGCTGAAAGAAAGATCCATAATTTCTATTGGGTGTCCATCTCCATTAACAAGATTGACTAGTCTGCCTTTTGCTAAAAGAAAAAGTGATTTTCCATCTATTTTATACTCCTCAACTCCCGGTTTAATTTCTTCAATTGAATCAGCTATTTCCTTCATATCTTTTACGCTAACTTCAACATCAAAATGACCAGAATTAGCTAATATTGCACCATCCTTCATTTTTCTAAAATGTTTTTTTGTGATTATATTTATATCTCCTGTTGCTGTAACAAAAATGTCTCCTATAGGTGCAGCATAATCCATTTTCATAACTCTGAAGCCATCCATAATGGCTTCATTGGCTTTTATTGGGTCTACTTCTGTTACAATAACATTAGCGCCTAAACCTTTGGCCCTTAGTGCAATACCTCGTGAGCACCATCCATATCCTCCAACTACAACATTTTTGCCAGTAACAGTTGTATTTGTAGATCTAATAATACCATCCCATGTAGATTGACCAGTTCCATATCTATTATCAAAGAGGTATTTCATTTTAGAATTGTTTACTGCTATAACGGGTACTTTTAAAGATCCTTTTTTATTCAAGGCTTCATATCTCATAACTCCTGTAGTAGTTTCTTCACAAATACCAAGTAGAGAATTTGTGTCATATTTTTCTATATATCTCGATCCAAGATCTGCTCCATCATCAATAATAATATCTGGTTTTTGGGAAAGTACTTTGTCAATGTTTTTCCAATAAACACCTTCATCTAAAGTTTTTTCAGCATAAACATTTAGCCCATAATCTTTAAGTGCTTCAACTACATCAGGCTGGGTGGAAAGTGGGTTACTGCCTGTTATTGATACTTCAGCACCAAGCTGTTTTAAAATAATGGCTAAGTATGCAGTTTTTGCTTCTAAATGGATACTCATTGAAATTTTTTTGCCTTTAAAAGGTTTTTCATCATAGTATTTTTCTTTAATGCTATTAATTACTTTCATGTACTTTTTAACCCAATCAATCTTTTGATGTCCTGATTTTTTTAAATCCATTTTTTATCCCCCTTAAATTGGCTATATTATGATTATATCATTTTTCATTTTTTTGTTTTTTTATTATTTCATAAATTTCAAAGAATAATTTAAAGAATCAAAATTCAGTCAAATTTTTCCAATATCTTTTTGGCATAAAATTTCTTTGTAATTTTGGATTATACCTTTCTTTTATACTCAAATGTTTATGATATATTTTCCATGCTTCTTGAAAAATAAATTCATCATCAGAATAAAAGTTATCAACATTCATATCCATATTTTTTATTTCAACAATGTCTTTTATATTATTGTCATGCACATAAGCAAAACTTCTTTTTGTATCATGTATAATAAAATTTTCATAGGTGAGTCTATTAGAAAAATGATGGCTTATGATTGGGAGAATGTTATGGTCAGGCTCAATAATAGAGTAAAAATAACCATTTTTTAACTCTTTAAATCGTATTAAACCTTTAAATCTATGTGATTCAAAACTTACTTTTTTATAATAATCTTTTATAACGTTTATCACTTCACTTTTATAAGTTTTATCTAATTTTTCTCCAAATTTATTTATTAAATTTAGATATTTTATGATAAATACTTCTTTATTTGGAAGATTTGAAAGAAAAACGTAGTATACTTTTTTATGGACTTTTTTAGAAAAATTTTTATTTAACCAATCAAAAATATAATCAGAAATTTTTTGAATAGTTTTAATTCTAAGGGTTTTAGTTTGAAACAAAGTATTTTGATCAAAAGTAATATCTTGTGGTTTAATTTTATTTTTGTAAACGTAGTACAAAACGCAATAAAAACCTTCAATGGTATTATCATATTTAATAAGCATTTGGAAGTTCTAACTCCTTTCCAGTGAAAAGAGGAATTAATTTAGCACTTTTATTTTTTGACTCTGAAATAAAATGATTTTTCAAAATCTCTGGATCTCTAAAAACCCCACCTATTTTTAAGCCTGGCACTTCTATAAAATATTTTGCTCTTTTTAAAACTGCCCCCATTTTTTTTAATTCGTCATAAGTTATAGTTGAATATTTTCTTGCAGAGACAATTTTTCTACATGTTTTGATACCAAATCCAGGTATTCTTAAAAGTTCTTGATATGATGCTTTATTAACGTTTATAGGGAAATATTCTAAGTGATTTAAAGCCCAAAATGTTTTTGGATCTAAATACTCGTTTAAAAAATTATTTGATTTATCAAATATTTCATCCACAGTAAAATCATAAAATCTTAATAACCAATCAGCTTGATAAAGTCTGTGTTCTCTATTCCTTTGTATTTTACCAGAAAAATGTATTTTAGGATCGTCATTTATAGGAACGTATGCTGAAAAATATACCCTTTTCAAATGGAATTTTTTGTATAATGCCTCAGTCAAATTCAAAATCATGTGATCATTTTCTGGAGATGCTCCCACAATCATTTGTGTTGTTTGACCAGCAGGAACAAATTTAGGAGTATTTTTAAACTTCTTTTTATCTTGGTAAATCATCAGATTGTTTTCTCCAATAAATTTCATTGGTTTAAAAATGTTTTCTTTTGACTTTTGGGGGGCAAGAGCTCTCAAACTTTTTTGAGTAGGTAGTTCAATGTTTATACTCATTCTATCAGCTAAAAATCCCGTTTTTCTTATCAAATCAATACTCGCTCCTGGTATTGCTTTTACATGTATATATCCATTAAATTTATGCTCTTTTCTCAATTTATAAACAACTTGATACATTTTTTCCATAGTATGATCAGAATTAATAAATATAGCAGAACTTAAAAATAATCCTTCTATATAATTTCTTTTATAAAATTGTATTGTCAAATTAACAAGTTCATTAACAGTAAGAGTCCCCCTATTTATATCATTTGATCTTCTGTTAATGCAATAAACACAGTCAAAAATACAATCATTTGACATAAGTATTTTTAACAAAGAAATACATCTTCCGTCAGAAGTCCAACTATGACATATTCCTCCAGAAGAAGCATTTCCTATACCTTTATTTTTATTACTCCTGGAGCTTCCACTGGAAGAACAAGAAATATCATATTTTGCTGATTCTGACAACATTTTAATTTTTTCATTTAAAGTTTTTAACATCCAATCACCTCGTTATACGTACGTACAAATATATTATATCATAAAAAAATTAGACCTTAAAGGCCTAATTTATATAAAATATCTTTTAATTTGTCAAAAGCGTTAAATCTATGACTTATTTTGTTCTTTATTTCTTCTCCAAGTTCACCAAAAGTTTGTTCAAAGCCTTCAGGTATAAAAAATGGGTCATATCCAAATCCATTTTTTCCTCTTATATCTTTTGAAATGGAACCATAGACTCTTCCCTCTGTAGAAATAAGAATATGTGTTTTAGGATCATAAAATGTTGCGGCACTGGCAAAATAAGCTTTTCTATTATTATCTATTTTTTTTAAAAGAGTTTCCATTTTTTCCATATAAGTATGCCCTTCCATATATCTTGCGGATTTTACTCCAGGAAATCCTTTCAAAGAATCTATACATAAGCCAGAATCGTCAGCAAAAACAGGCTTATTAACAAGACTCCCTGCTGTGACAGCTTTTATAGTGGAGTTCCCAATGAAAGAATCAGCACATTCTTCAGGTTCAAAATAATCTACTAAATCGAAAATTGATTTTACAATAAAATGATTTTTGAAAATCTCTTGGATTTCATTTAATTTATGTTGATTTGAAGTGGCAAAGTAGATTTCTTTCATTTAACTCTGTCCTTCATTTTTCTGATTTCGTTTGCGGGATCTTCGGATTTAAATATCGCCGAACCAGAAATAAATTCAGTAGCTCCAGCTTCAAAAAGTTCTTTGATGTTATCTTTACTTACTCCACCATCAACTTGAATAGATACATTTAAATTTTTCTTTTCGATCAATACTTTTAAATCTTTGATTTTGTCTATAGAATAATCAATAAAAGATTGTCCTCCAAAACCAGGGTTTACACTCATAATTAGCACACTGTCTATAATATTTAAAATATTTTCAAGAAGATAAATACTTGTATGAGGGTTAATTGCAATACCTGCTTTTAATCCTTTTTCTTTTATTGCATTTATTGTTCTATCTAAATGATTTGTAGCTTCATAATGAACTGTTAATGAGTTAGAATATTTTGAAAACTCTTCAATGTATAAATCTGGGTTATTTATCATTAAATGAGTGTCAAAATACATATCCATATGATTCCTGACAGCTTTTATGATGGGGTTACCAAAACTAATGTTAGGAACAAAGTTTCCATCCATAACATCCATATGTAATCCATCTGCATCATTTTGAATTTGTTTTAATTCTTTTTCTAAATTAAAAAAGTCTGCTGATAAAATTGAAGGAAAAATCTTTACCATTTTTTCACCTTCTTTTCTATTTCACTGTATATACTCAAATAATTATCATATCTTGATTGTGATATTTCTTCCTGTCTTACAGCTGCTTTTACTCCACAATTAGGTTCATTAACATGTTGACAGTCTACAAATTGACAGTATCTTGAATATTGATAAAACTCATAAAAATAATCTTTTAAATTTTCTTTTTCAATATTATATGTTTCTATGTTTGCAAAACCTGGAGTATCTGCAACAAAACCACCAAAATCAAAACGTAGTAGTTCACTATGAGTGGTGGTATGTTTACCTCTTTTTAGCTTATCGGAAATATTGCCAATTCTTAATTTTAAACCAGGATTAATCATATTCAATATAGAGGATTTACCCACACCAGACATTCCTGCCAAAGTACTTACTTTATTCTTCATTTTTTCTCTAATAATTTCAACATTTAGGTTTTGTTTTGTAGATGTCTCTATAACAGTATATAAATTAGAATATATATTCAAGAATTTTTCTTTTAATTTTTGATCTTCATCAGTTAATAAATCAATTTTATTCAAAACAATTATTATATCAAGATCTTCTTTTTCAGCTTGAACAATGAATTTATCAACTATTAGAAAATCAACTTCAGGATATTTTAAAGTTGTAACAAGAATTACTTGATCTAAATTCGCAATTGATGGTCTATATAAAATATTTTTTCTTTCAAGAATATTTTCTATTTTACCAATTGGATTATTATCATCTTTGCTATACTCAATATAATCTCCAACAATTGGTCTTATTTTTTGTACTTTAAATTTACCTCGAAGAACGCATTCTAGGGAAGTATTGGTTTTTAAATCGTTAACTGTAGCCATATTTGAATGAAATCTAGTAACTATTCCTTTATTCCAAGACATTAATTTCCCCCTTCATACAAGCCAACATTTAAAACGATTGAATTTGAATTAATACGCTTACCAGGAGCCGGTACAACACTTATGACTATACCATTTTTATTAATATCGTATGTTTTTATTTTGTTAATCTCATAGGTTAAGCCATATTCCATCAAAAACTGTTCGGCAATTTCAGTTGGTAATCCAATTAAATCCGGGGATTTTTGATTTTCCAAATTTCTCATTTGAACTATAACATGATGGCCTTCTTTAACTTTTACTCCAGCATCTGGCTCTGTATATATAACTTTATCTCCATTTCCAATGAAGTCAGGGATTAATCCTTTTTCTTCTAAAGCAGCTTTAGCAGTTTCTATATCGCTGTTTATTAAATAAGGTACTTCAACAGTTTTGGAACTATTCACAAAGGATATCATAAAAAAGTAAAAAAGAAGACCTGCTGAAATCACTCCAAAAATAAATAATCCCAAAGATTTAAAAAATTTAGTTATAAATTTCATAAATTCTCCCCCATTAATTTACATGTTTACCTTTTAATTGACCGCATGCGGCATCTATATCTGTACCTTTTTCCGCTCTAATTACAGTATCTATACCCTTATCTCTCAATATATTAGCAAACTTCATTAAATATTCTCTTTTTGGTTTTTCATATCCAGCTGGATTCGGATTAACTGGAATTATGTTTACCATTGATTTTAAATTTCCAATTAATTCAGTTAATTTGATAGCATCTTCTTTCGAATCGTTAAACCCTTTTATTGCAATGTATTCAAAAGTAACCCTTTTATTTGTTTTTTCTTGATAGATTTCACAAGCTTGCATTAATTCTTCAACGGGATATTTTGTATTTATTGGCATTAATTGATCTCTTTGGTAATTTGTTGGAGCATGTAAAGAAACAGACAACCTTATTTCTATGTCAAGATTCCCAAGTTCTTCTATTTTGTCTGCAATACCAGAAGTGGAAATAGTTATATGTCTTGCCCCTAAATTTCTCATTTTTTTATCATTTAAGTTCAATATACTGTTAACAACATTATCATAGTTGAGAAGAGGTTCTCCCATTCCCATATAAACAATGTTGTTAATTCTTCTATCTAAATATTTTTCTATTGTAAGAACTTGAGAGATAATTTCTCCTCCAGTCATATTTCTTTGAAATCCTAATTTTCCAGTGTTGCAAAAAGTGCATTTCAATGCACAACCAACCTGAGAAGATATACAAGCGGCAATTCTGTTTGGATAATATAATACAACTGATTCAACTAAAGCACCATCATCTAATTTAAACAAAAATTTTGTAGTTTCATCTTGCTTAGATTTTTGTATATCCATTATTTCGGGATTTGAGATAGTATAATTTTCAGATAGTTTGTTTCTTGCATCAATCGATAAATTTGTCATTTCCTCAAAATTGAAAACATGTTTGTTGTAAATCCAGTCTAATATTTGATCAGTTCTAAATGTTTTAAAATTCAAATTTTCTTGTAAGTGCTCTTTTAAATCTTTATAAGAAAAGTTTAAAATATCATTCTTAAACAATTTGATTCCTCCATTATTTTTTTACAATTTTTGTTATATAAAACGGTATTAGGTAGTCATCTGGAATAATATAATGTCCATATCCATCATATTGGGACTTTATATTAAAATGATTTAAGTCATTCTTAAAATCAATAAATTCTATATCAAAAATTTCACTTATATATTTCATGTTTTTAGTATTTTCTTCTTGAAAAAAAGTACATGTAGAGTAGACAATTTCTGTACCTTTTCCTACTTGACTGAGAATGTTATGTAGTATATCTTTTTGAATTTTTGAATAGATCTCTATATTTTTCTCATCCAATCTTAAGAGAACTTCTGGATGTATTGAAGATATTCCAGCTGAGGTACATGGTGCATCTATCAAAACTTTGTTATAACTTTTTGTCAACTTAACATTGGAAGAATCTTTTAAATCTGTATTTATAATATTTATTCCAAGTTTATCTGCATTTTTTTTAACCATTTCTAATCTTATTATATCATTTTCATAAGCGTCTATTGTTCCATAATTTTTCATAAGTTCGGCTAAATGGGTTGTTTTCCCTCCAGGAGCTGAACATGAATCCAAAACTTCATCATTTTCTTTTGGGTTTAATATATGAGCTACCAATTGCGATGATTCATTTTGGACGTAGTAAAAACCCTCTTCAAATAAGTGATTTATAAGTAGAATATCTTTGTTATTTTGTATAATTAGACTATTTTCAAAGTGTAATGAATTCTTTACTTCAATACCAAGTTCATTTAATTTTTCAATTAAGTCTTTTTTATTTGTTTTTAAAGTATTTATCCTTATAGTAATTTGTGGTTCTTTGTTATGTTTTTTTAAAATTTCAGTCCTATGATTTAAGAAACTAATTTCATCATAAATCCATTTTGGAAAGCTGTATTCGATATATTCTGGAATATTATTTAATATTTCATCTTTTTGTCTTATAAAGTTCCTTAATACAGCATTAACAAAACTTTTCTGTTTTTTGTTTTTAACTAATTTAACAGTTTCATTTACAGCAGCGTATTCATCTATTCCCAATAACAACTGAGAAACTCCCAGCCTTAAAAAGGTTTTTGAGGCTGGGGGAATTGAATTAAAATTTTTTATTAATTTTTTTAAAATAAAATCTATTTTAATATGATTTTTAATAGTATGATTCAAAACTTTTATAAAAAAACCTCTGTCTTCAGCGTTTAAATTATCCAAAGCATAACTGATATTTTCTTGGTTTAGGCTGTATCGTTTATAAAACTTTTTTAGCACAGTATATAATTGGCTTCTAATCAAATTAATCCCTGCTTTGAGCTAATAAGATCATTCTAATTAGCTGAGATATTGCCATTAAAGCTGATGCTACATAAGTCATTGCAGCAGCATTTAAAACTTTTTTGACTGATTCAACTTCCCCAGATGGCATTCCAACTAAGGGCAACGTTTTGACAGCCCTTGAGCTTGCATTGAATTCAACTGGTAGAGTAATCAAAGTAAAAGCCACTACAAAACTAAAAAGTATTATTCCACCCCATAATAATTGAGGTATTGAAAATAAAAAACCTATAATCAATATTATCCATGAGAGATTGCTTCCAAATGAGGCTAATGGGACAGACATATTTCTTAAAACCAAAGGTTTATAACTTTTTTGATGTTGTATAGCGTGTCCAACTTCATGAGCAACGACTCCTAAGGCTGCAACTGACTGAGAATTATAAGTTGAATTTGATAATCTCAAAACTTTATTTGTTGGGTCATAATGATCAGAAAGATATCCGCTAACTCGTTCTACTTTAACATCAAATAATCCTAAAGAATCCAACAGTCTTCTTGCAAAACTGGCACCTTTTTCGTCTAACGACGATTTTACCCTTGAATATTTATCGAAAGTATTTTTAACTTTCATTTGAGCCCAGAAAGATAGCAAAATAGCTGGGATTAAAATTAGCATAGATGGATGAAAAAAGAACATTTTAATACACCTCCATTAATAATTGTTTTTGTCATCAACTAAAAATATATAATTTTTTAGGTATTCTGTTTCAAAGATATTTTTTTGTATAGGGTGATCAGGAGATTGATACCCTTTGTGAACCAATTTAAGGATTTTATGTGTATCTTCCATAGCTTCAAAAATAATTCTGGAAAACTCTTCATCAAAAATAATTTGCGTGCATGACGAAGTTACCAATATACCATTGTTTTTTGTGATTTTCATAGCCCTTAAATTCAATTCTTTATAACCTCGAAAAGCATTTTTTTTGGATTTTCTTGATTTTGCCAACGAAGGTGGATCAATAATGGTCATATCAAAATATCTACTTGTTTCATCAAACATTTTTAAAATATCAAAAGAATTTCCATTTATTATTTCATATTTAGAACTATCTATTGAATTTGCTTTTAAAGTATTTTCTAAAATATTAAGAGCTCTTTCTGAATAATCTATAAAAGTTACTTTTTTTGCCCCACCTTTTAATACGTGTAAACCAAAATTTCCTGTATAAGAAAAAGCATCCAAAGCATCTAAATTTTCAGAAATCTCCATAACTTTTTTTGCATTAATTCTTTGATCTAAGAAAAAGCCAGTTTTTTGACCTTTGGTGTCAGAAAAAAAGTTTATTCCATCAATTTGGAAAGGTATTATTTCTGGCCCTTTTTTATATACCCAACCCTCTATGCAAGTGAAGCCTTCAATTTTTGCAGAACGTTCATCATCCTTTTCAAATATACCCTTTGGACCTAAAAATTTTATTAAAGAATTTAAAATCAAGTCTTTATATTCGTAAGCTCCAAAGGTGTTAATTTGCATTACAAGATAATCCTCGAACTTATCAACTATTAACCCTGGTATTCCGTCTGACTCTGAAAAAAATAATCTAAAGGAATTATCATTTATAAACCTTTTCCTGTATTTTAAAGCTTTTTCAATTTTATTATCAAAAAAATCTTGGTCTATTTTATGATTTTTTCTTGTGAGCAATCTTATAGTTATTAGGGAATCTTCGTTATAATACCCCCTACCTAAAAAATTATTTTCATGGAAAACATCTACTATTTCCCCTTTAGTTACATTATTTGGAATATTTTTAATTTCATTTTTGTATATCCATGGATGCCCATTTAAAATTCTTGATTTAATGTTTTTATTTAAATTAATTACCATGAACCAACCTCCAGCCAAAATATAAGCAAAATATTTACTTTAATATATATTAGCATAGATTTGTTTAATGTATTTTACAAAAATACATACATAAGGATTTGAATATACCTTATATATTAAATTATGTTACAATATTTGTTATAATATAAATTGAATAAAGAAAAACAAAAGGAGAATTTCATATGTTGAAAATAGGTTTTGTTGGATTGCCAAATGTTGGTAAATCAACTCTTTTTAATGCTTTATCAGAAAAACAAGTTCCTGCAGAGAACTATCCTTTTTGTACAGTTGACCCCAATCTTGCAATAGTTGAATATGGGGATGAAAGGTTGGATTTTATATATGAATTACAAAGATCAGAAAAAAAGGTAAAGCCTTCAATAGAATTTGTTGATATAGCTGGATTGGTAAAAGGAGCAAGTAAAGGTGAAGGATTGGGAAACAAATTTTTGGATAATATTAGCAAAGTTGATGCAATTGCCCATGTGGTGAGATGTTTTGAAGATTCAAATATAACTCACTCTCAAGGGAGCGTTGATCCAGCCACAGATGCGGAAATTATAGATTTGGAATTAATCGAAAAAGATTTAGAAACTATAAAAAATAGATATGAAAAGAAATTTAAATTAGCCAGGGCTGGAGATAAGGATGCTAAGGTTGAAATCGAGTTATTGGAAAATTTGAAAAATTTTTTAGAAGTGGGCAATCCTTCAAGAAACTTTAAAAAAGAGAGATCAGAAAAAGAACAAGAAATTATTGATTCTTTATTTCTGTTAACTGAAAAACCCGTTTTGTATGTAGCAAACATTGATGAAAACAAAGATAATAATAAAAAATATGTTGAATCGTTAAAAGAATATGTAAAAAAGATTGATGGACAAATTTTTGAAATTAATTCAAAGATAGAAATGGATTTATCATCCATGGAATACGGAGAAAGAGCAATGTTTATAGAGGAATTAGGTATAGATGGAGATTGTTTGGACAAATTTATTAAAAAATCAAAAGATTTGCTTAATTTAATAACGTTTATAACTGGTACCAAGAATGAAACGAAATCTTGGAATGTAATTAACGGGACAACTGCCTACGAAGCGGCGGGAAAAATACACACAGACATACAAAAAGGTTTTATAAAAGCAGAAGTTATAAACACAGAATTGTTGAAAAAATTAGGAAGTATAAAAACAGCAAAAAATAAAGGGCTTATCTCTATTGAAGGGAAAGATTATGTGATTAGAGAAGGAGACTATGTATACTTTCATTTTCATTAAGGAGTTAAAATATGAATTCTTTAGGAGTAATTGTTGAATATAATCCTTTTCATAAAGGGCATTTATATCATTTAAAAAAAGCAAAAGAAAAAACAAATCCCACTCATATTATAGCAGTTATGAGTGGTAATTTTGTACAACGAGGAGAACCTTCTTTAATAAACAAATTTGCAAGAACAAAAATGGCTTTGAATAATGGCATAGATTTAGTTGTGGAATTACCTTTTGTTTACAGCATACAGGATGCTGGAGGCTTTGCTAACGGTTCTGTGGGAACTTTAGCCAGAATGGGGAAAATAAATAATTTGGTATTTGGAAGTGAATCAAATAACTTAGAGTTGTTAGATGAAATAGCAGAAATAATATATAGTAAACCTGCTTCTTACAATAGCAAATTGAAGAAATATTTAAAAGAAGGTATTTCTTATCCGAATGCAAGAAAAAAAGCTTTATTGGATATTTTAAAAAAGCAAGAAGCAAAAGAAATAATAGAAAGCTCAAATGATATATTGGGTATAGAATATTTGGTACATTTGAAAAAGTATAAGTCAGATATAAGTCCAAACACAATAAAAAGAATTGGTTCAAAATACAATGAAAAGAATTTACAAACTGAAATATCTTCTGCTACAGCTATTAGAGAAGCTATTTATAAAGATGGTTTAGATGATCTTAATGATTTTGTTCCACAAAAAACACTCAGTATTTTAGAATCTGAAATAACATCAAAAAGAGGACCAATTAATATAAAAGACCTTGAAAAAATAGTGTTTTACAAATTATATTCATTAACAAGAGAAGAGTTAGAGGAGTATCATGGAGTCATAGAAGGTTTATCAAAAAGATTTTTAGATGCATCAAAAAAGACGAATAATATTTACGAGCTAATTGACAATGTTAAAACAAAAAGGTTCACAAGAACCAGAATAAAGAGAACCTTACTAAACATACTTTTTGAAATAAAAAAAGTTGATGTAAAGATGATTAACAAATATGGACCTCAATATATAAGAGTTTTGGGCTTTAATAATAATGGACAGGAGTTTTTATCTAAAATAAAAAAAGATATTAAAATACCAATTATCACAACAGTTTCAAAATATCAAAACATTAAAAAAAGAATAGATGAGGACATGCTTTCTCATTCAAAATATAAAGTTAATTCAGAAGTTATGAATTATATTTTTAAAAAAGATATTCTTGCATCAAATATATATGCGAGTTTATACAATAAAAGATCAAAAGACTATTTGGAAACCATGGATTTCAACAATAGTGTAATAAAATATTGATTATTGGAGGTATATATATGGAGAAAATTTTGATAATTGATTACGGCAGCCAATATACTCAATTATTGGCAAGAAGAATAAGAGAATTTGGGGTTTATTCTGAAGTTGTGCCTCCTAATAAAAAGCTAAATCTAAAAAATGTAAAAGGGATTATATTGTCAGGTGGACCGAATAGTGTATATTCTGAAAATGCTCCAGTATTAGAAAGTAATATGTTGAAATTAGATATTCCTCTTTTAGGAATTTGTTATGGAATGCAATTGATTGCCTATAATATGGATTGTGAAGTAAAAAGAGATGCAAATGGTGAATACGGAAGAACAGAGATACTTATTGAAAAAAAAGATGAGTTGTTTAATGAAATACCTGATAAAATAACTACATGGATGAGTCATGGAGATAGTGTAATTAGTCTAAGCGAAGGCTTTGAACCAATTGCTAAAACTAAAAATGGAATAATAGCCGGGTTTAGGTTAAAATCAAAAAAAATATGGGGAATTCAGTTTCATCCTGAGGTAAGACATTCTGAGTTTGGTAGTGATATTATAGAAAACTTTGTTTTGGATATTTGTAAAATAAAAGGAGACTGGTCATTATCTAATTTCATTGACGAAAAAATAAAAGAGATAAAAAATAAAATTGGTGATAAAAAAGCAATTATTGCTCTTTCTGGAGGGGTTGATTCTTCTGTTGCTGCTGTCCTTGTTCACAAGGCTATAGGCAAAAATCTTAAAGCGGTGTTTGTTGATCACGGCTTATTAAGGAAAAACGAACCAGAAGAAGTGAAAAGAATTTTCAAAGAAATGATAGGGTTAGATTTAATAACTATAAATGCCAAAGAAAAATTTTTATCAAAGTTAAAAGGTGTATCTGATCCTGAAAAAAAGAGGAAAATAATTGGAGAAGAGTTCATAAGAGTTTTTGAAAAATTTGCGAAGGAGAATGATGATATAGAGTATTTAATACAAGGTACTATATATTCGGACGTTATTGAAAGTGCTGCTTCTGGTTCAAACACATCTGTTATAAAAAGTCATCATAATGTTGGTGGACTTCCCAAAGAAATGGATCTAAAAATCTTTGAACCACTTAGAGAAATATTCAAAGACGAAGTAAGAAGCACTGGTGAAATATTGGGAATTCCAAAAAACATTTTATATAGGCATCCTTTTCCCGGACCAGGTTTAGCTATAAGAATAATCGGTGAAATAACAGAAGAAAAATTGAAAATTTTAAAAAATGTTGATTCAATATTTATAGAAACTTTAAAAGAAAATAGTTGGTACAACAAAGTTTGGCAATCTTTTGCTATACTTACACCAGTGAAAACAGTTGGAGTGGCAGGGGATTCAAGAAAATATGAATACGTTGTATCACTTAGATCTGTTGATAGTGTTGAGGGGATGACAGCAGATTGGTCAAGGATACCTTTTGATATACTCAATCAAGCCTCAAACAGAATAACCAATGAAGTTTCTGAAGTAGGAAGAGTTGTTTATGATATAACTTCAAAACCGCCTGCAACTATTGAATGGGAGTAATATAACAGCCTTATTTTTATAAGGCTGTTTTTTAAATGATAAATTATATTGTGATATAATTATTTTAGGGACTAATAAAAGATGGAGGGATTTATTTTGAATATATATTTAGTCAGACATGGTATTACTGATTGGAACAAAGAATATAGATGGCAAGGTGAAGAGGATGAAGAGTTAAATGCTGAAGGGATTAACCAAGCTGAGACTGTGCAAAAAAGATTTGCAGGTGATAATATAAAGAGTATTTACTCGTCTACTCTAAAAAGAGCAATTAAGACTGCAGAAATAATAAATCGTAACCATAATTTAGAAATAAATAAATTAAGCAACCTCGATGAATGTAAGGTTGGGCCTTTTTCTGGGCTGCACATTGATGAGGTAAAAAATAAGTACAAAAAAGAGTTTAAGGAATGGTCTGGAGACCCTTGGTCAAATATTGAAGGGATGGAATCTCTGGGAGATGTCCAATCAAGATCGGTTAAAGCAGTTAAGAATATAATCTCAAAACATGAAAAAGACGACAAAATAATAGTTGTAGCCCATGGTTTAGTAATAAGAACTATTATTTCTTGGGTTTTAAAATTGCCAATAACTTCAAACTCTAATTTTAGAATAGATAACTGTTCTGTATCGGAAGTCCTTTATGAAAATAATAAATTCAGGTTAAAATCTTTAAATGAAACATGGCATCTAATACATTTCAATATGGCCATATATGAAACGGCAGAAGAAAGAGATTTGCAGTGAAAAGATTGTACACCTATCTTTCTCCAAAAGAAAATCTATTAAACCACGAAATAATAGTTTTGATAGATACTTTTAGAGCCACTACAACTATTAACACATTATTTCATTTAGGGGCAAAAGAAGTTCTTATGACAGATGATATCGAAAGATCTTTTGAATTAAAAGAATCTGGCTATGTATTGTGTGGAGAAAGAAACAGCCAAAAAATAAAAGGATTTGATTTTTCAAATTCACCTTCTGAGTTGTTAAAACAAGAGGACAAAATAAAAAGTAAAAAAGTATTGATAAATACTACTAATGGTGCAAAAGTCTTTAGAAATGTGAATAAAAATTCTAATGTAATTGCATTAAGTTTAACTAATTTAAAAACGGTAATTAATAGAATAGAAATTTATTCTGATATTGGAGTAGTTTGTAGTGGTTTAAATGGGAACTATTCCTTAGAAGATTATTATACAGCCTATAGATTAATTAAAAATATATATTCAAAGTATCCAGACACAAATGATGCTACTGAAATGTCGTACAAGATTGATTTATCTAAAGATATTATCAAAAAAGCGAAGCATTATAAAAACTTAAAGGAATTAAAATTAATAGAAGATATCAATTTATGTTTAAATGAAAGTATTTATGATACGTTTACTTTTTCAGAAAAAAATAGTGGTATATTTAAAATGATTTAACTTAAATGAAAGAGTTTTATTTCTTTTTTGTTTTATCATTGTGTATGAAAACTAACAAAAGGGGGAGAAGTTATGAGAAATTTTACTTTTCAAAATGCAACAAAAGTTGAGTTTGGGAAAGAGTCTTATAAAAAATTACCAGAACAGTTGAAAAAAGACGGGATAGATAAAATACTAATGGTTTATGGAAGAAGTTCAATAAAAAAAATAGGTCTTTATGATACTTTAATTGAATCTTTAAATGCAGCTGGTATAAAAGTAAATGAAATATCAGGAGTACAGCCAAATCCAAGATTAAGCTTGGTTAAAGAGGGATTGAAAAAATTTAAGGAAACAAAATCTCAAGCTATCTTGGCAGTAGGCGGAGGAAGTGTAATAGACACTTCAAAGGCCATTTCTGCAGGCTACTATTATGATGGCGACATATGGGATTTATTTGCAAAAAAAGCCCCCGTTAAAGAGGGATTACCAATTTATACTATTTTAACCCTTTCCGCAACAGGTTCAGAAATGAATGGTAACGCCGTTATAACAAATGAAGAAGCCCAGCAAAAATGGGATATATCTTCAAAAGCTCTTTATCCTGTAGTAACTTATATTTCTCCTGAATTGCAATACTCTTTACCAAAGAGTCAGACGATAAATGGTGCGGTAGACGCTATTTCACATGTAATGGAATTTTATTTTGATACTACTCCAAGAACAGAAATTCAGGATGCTTTAGCAGAAGGTATAATAAAAACTGTAATAAAAGCAACAGAAACTTTGATAGAGGATCCCGAAGATTATCAATGTAGGGCTGCTTTAGCTTGGGGTGCAACATTAGCATTAAATGGGCTCTTGGCAACGGGAAAGCAAGGAGGAGATTGGTCTTCTCACATGATTGAACATGCTCTATCTGCAGTTACAGATGTAGCACATGGGAAAGGATTAGCCATAGTCTTCCCAGCTTTTCTTGAATTTTCAAAAGATAAAATTATGGATAAATTAGATAGATTCGCAGAAAAAATATTTGGAATTGATACAGGAAGCAAAGGTTATGATTCTGATTTAGCAATAAAAGCTTTGAAAGATTGGTATAAAAAAATAGGGCAGCCAGTTAAATTAAAAGAAATTGGATTGGAAGAAGAAAAAATAGAGGTTATTGCAGATAACGCAGCACAAATAGCTCCTTTTGGCCAAATACAAGATATGGACAAAAAGAAGATATTAGAAGTATTAAAAATTGCGTATAAATAGAATTAAACCGGGGTTTCCCGGTTTTTATTATGATAATAGTAACCTTTATTAGATTCACCCACTCTTATTGTTTCAATAGTTATATTTTTCCTAATTAAAATATTTTTTATTATTTTTTTAGCTTCTTCTTTATTATTAGCAAAAATATCCTTTGAACCAGATAGAGGTGAATAATCATTATAACCAAACCATATAACATTATACAATGCCATTAGAAACACCTCCTTGATATAATATATTATAACATACAAATATTAAGAAAAACAAAGAAATATTAATCTAATCAAAAATAATTGGACATAACAAGATATAAATGGAGATGATAGATGTGAAAATTTTAGGTATAGTAGATAATTATAAAAAATCTGATGAATACAAAACAGATTGGGGTTTTTCTGTAGCTATAAGTATGGACCATTATAATATAATTTTTGATACGGGAAATGATCCAGAAATTTTAAAACACAATATGAAAAAATTGAACCTGGATGACAAAAATAGAAATATTGATTTGTTGTTTATATCGCATAATCATTCAGATCATACGGGAGGCATAAAATACTTTTCAAACAATTTCTATTTAAACAACATAGCAATTCCTTACGACATTGATAAAAACATATTAGAATTAGTATCTTCGCTTAGAAATACAAGAACCATGAACATAAAATCACCAACTACTTTAGATATGAATATTCATACAACAGGAATTATTGGAGAAGATATCAAAGAGCAGTCTTTAGTAATTGAAACAAAAAAAGGATTAGTTCTTTTTGTAGGATGTTCACACCCTGGAATTTCAAAGATAATAGAAACAGTTCAAAATACTTTTAATGATAGAATCCATTTTTTGATTGGGGGGTTTCATTTTTATAAGTTAAACGAAGATAAACTACAAAATGAAATTGATTATTTAAAAAATTCTGACATAGATTTTATTGCTCCAACTCATTGCACTGGAGATAGAGCAAAAAATATTTTAAAGAGAGATCTGGCAGAAAGGTTTGTAGAATTTGGCGTTGGCTATAAAATAAATATATGATATAATTATATGAACTTTATTCTGTTGGGGGTAAATATGATAAAAAGCTTAAAAAAATTGAATAGAACTATATTCTTATTAGCTTTATCTATTTTGTTGATATCTTTTTTTGTATTTTTTTTCAGTTTCTTTCAATTCAATGAGAATGAAAAAATTAATATAGTTATAGACGAAAATATAAGTGATGTAAATTCCATAATTTCGAACCTTTATTATATTAGGGACAATGAAGTATCTCCAGGCGATAAGAGACTAGATGATATATTAAATTTATTAAGAGAAATAAAAAATCAAAATCAAAATTTAAACATAGAATATAGCTTCTATATTACGGATAGTTTTTTAAAGGATTTTAATTCACAACCAGTAGAAGATGTAATTAATGAAATTTCAAAATACGCAAGATATATTAGAGATTATAAACAAGAAAGAATAGACCAGGCCTTTCAATTCAACAGATTTTCTTTGGTATTTCTTATGCTATCCATAGGGGTATTGACTGTTTTAGTTACATATCAAAGATTTAATTTAAACAATTTTTTTGAAAAAATAAATAAAGGCGTTAAAGATATTGAACATATATTAAGTTATAAAAAGATAGACAAAAAAATAGATTATGAATGGCAAGAAGAAAAAATATTTATAAAAGAAATTGAAAAAATCGATGAAGAAATGAAAATAAACAAGAATTTATTAGAAATTGGAAGATACAATTCTATGTATGAATTACTTAAAGAAATTATGGATACAGTAGATTCTAAACTTCCTATTGATAGGTTATCTTTTGCATTTATAGACACTACAGGAAATGTAATTGCCGAAACTGCTTCAACAAAACTTGGTAATATATTTTTAGATGCAGGATTTGCTGATAAATTAGACAACAGATCTTTAAAGGAATTAGTCAAATCAAAGGAATATAGAATAATAAATGATTTGGAAGATCATTACCACAACAAAAGAAAATCTGAAGCAACAAGACTTTTATTAAAAGAAGGTATAAGATCAAATTTAACCGCGCCAATTGAATTTAGTGACAAAGTGGTAGGATTCATTTTCTTTGCCTCATCAAAGAAAAATATATACAGCCAATACCACATAAACCTTGCTAAAAGAATTGTGAACATATTAAAGCAAAATATTTTTAGCCATTATATCGTTCAACAAATCATAGCTTCAACATCAAATGGATTTGTTAAATTAGTTGAAGGGAAAGATAATGAAACCGGCGATCATATTTCAAGGGTTGCAAATGTTTCAGGACTAATAGCTAAAAAACTTTCTTTTATAAATTCAGATATAACACCAAAATTTATAAGAGAACTCTATCTTTTTGCCCCATTACATGATATTGGAAAAGTTGGTATACCAGACGAAATTCTTTTAAAACCGGGTAAATTAACTAAAGAAGAATACGATATTATGAAAAAACACGTAACTATTGGGGAAAATATTATAAATGATATGAATAAAAATATTGAAAATTTAAGCGATTTGAGCCTTTTAAATACTGCAATAAATATAATAAGCGGACATCATGAAAAATTTGATGGTTCTGGCTACCCAAGAGGGAAAAAGGGAAAGAATATATCTTTAGCTGGAAGAATAGTAGCAGTAGCTGATGTTTTTGATGCATTAATGAGCAAAAGACCTTACAAAGATGCTTTTAGTTTTGAAGAGTCTTTTAATTTAATTAAAAAAGGCTCGGGAAATCATTTTGACCCTGAAATAGTTGAAATGTTTGAATCTTCAATTAAAGAAGTTAAGGAAATTTATGGTCTTTACAATTAATCAATATTGTGTTATTATTAAAATATAAAATTTAGGGAGTGGGTATCATGTTTATTAACTCTTTAAATGTAAATAATAATTGGTGGTGGCATCTAACTTAGGATGTCATTTATCGCTATATAAAAAAATAAGCGAGGCATCCTATTTATATGGATGCCTCTTTTTTATTGGGTATATACCCCTTTCTCTATAAAAAGAGGAAGGGGATTTTTTTATATAAAATCAAAAGGAGTGAAAAAAAATGTTGAAAACAAGTGGTATTTATTATGGTGAATTTGGTGGAAGATATGTTCCTGATCATTTGGATAAAAAGTTGGAAATTTTAGAAGATGTTTTTAAAGAAATAAAAAATGATCCGGTTTTTATTTCTGAATATCAATATTATCTTAAAAACTATGTTGGAAGGCCTTCTGCACTTTATTATGCAAAAAATTTGAGCAAAATAATTGGTGTTAAAACATATCTAAAGAGAGAAGATCTAAATCATACTGGTGCTCACAAAATAAACAACGCTATTGGACAAATTCTTATAGCAAAAAGAATGGGTAAGAAAGAGATAATAGCTGAAACAGGTGCAGGGCAACATGGTGTAGCAACTGCAACAGCTGCAGCATTATTTAATATGAAATGTAAAATATTCATGGGAGAAGAAGATATTAATAGGCAAAAAATGAACGTAGAGAGAATGAAGATATTAGGAGCAGAAATTATACCGGCAACAAATGGGACAAAAACCTTAAAAGAAGCTGTTGATAAGGCACTTGAATATTATGTTGATAATCCAGAGAGCTATTACTTGCTTGGCTCAGCTGTAGGGCCCTCACCTTATCCAGAAATGGTTAAGTTTTTTCAATCTGTTATTGGGCAAGAAGCTAAAAAGCAATTTTTTGATTTTGAAGGGGAATTACCAGATGGAATATTTGCTTGTATAGGTGGGGGCTCGAATTCTATTGGCATTTTTAATGATTTTATAAAAGATGAAGTAAAACTTTATGCAGCAGAAGGTGGTGGAGAGGGTATAAACTCTGGAAGGACGGCAGCCACACTTTCAAGTAAAAGTCAACCTATAATATTCCAAGGCTCATTCTCTTATTGCCTAACAGATCAAGAATCAAATCCTATAGAGGCATATTCTATTTCAGCAGGTTTAGACTATCCAGGTATAGGACCTGAACATGCTTTTTTCAAAGAATCAAATAGAATTATGTATTATCCAATAAATGATGATGAAGCTATAGAATCATTTAAAATTCTTTCAAAAGAAGAAGGTATAATTCCAGCTATAGAATCTGCCCATGCAATTGCTTTAGCAAAGAAAATTGCAAAAGTAGAAGGTTTAAAAAAGATAATCGTTAACTTATCTGGTAGAGGAGATAAAGATGTAGGAAGATTCTTATAAAAATGGTAAAATACTTTTGGTGATAATTTTGATAAGTAGAATAAAAATCCAAAATATAGAAATGGATCTTCTTATAAAGAACATAACTAAAAAAAGTTTAAAGATATATGTTTCCGAAGATAAAAAACTGGTTATACATAAACCAAAAGATTACCCTATGGCAAAGGTTAAAAATTTTATATTAAAAAATGAAAAAAACATTATAGAAGAATTCAATAAAGAAAAAGAAATTACTAATGATTTTCATTTTTTGGGTGAAGAAATTGATTATGCTTACAAAGAAAATTCACAAGTTATGAACGTTGATGTAAAAAAATTGGGGAATAATTTATTGGTAGTATACAATAAAAATCTTCCAGAAAATATTAAAAAAGAAATTATTGAAAAAGAACAGATAAACTTCTTTTACAAAGAACTGGGAGATTTGATATTAAAATATGTTGAAAAACATAAAATTCATATACAAAAAAATATAAATATTATAAAAATAAAAAATTTAAAGTCAAGATGGGGAAGTTGTTCATCAAAAAACAACTTGAACTTCAACATAAAGCTTATATGTTTTAGAGAAGAAGTAATAGAGTATGTTGTAGTACATGAGATGTGCCATTTAGTTCATATGGATCATTCAAAAGAATTTTGGCGATTAGTGGAAAAGATTTTGCCAGATTATAGAGTAAGAAAAAGCGAATTATCTAAAAAAATAAAAATTCCGGAGCTTTTAAAATAGCTCCGGAAATATTTTTAGTAATCTGTATCTATTTCAAACATCATAGATATTAAAAATCCTTCTAATTTGTTATCTATTGCGCTATTTTCTAAGAAGTTTGGAAACATAGAAACAAAGTTGTTAGTCCAACCAATATTTGCAATGTTGAAGAAGTAATCAGTTTTTAAAACCATATTTATAGAAGTATATCTATTTTTATTTATATTAAAGCCTAAGTCAACACCAATTTTAAGAGGAACTTCCATAGAATATAAAATTGTACTGTTACCAGGATTATCTAACACATTTTGAACATTTTCAACAGATTTTTCTTGAATCAAAAATATTTGAGACCCTATTCCCATACCAAAATTTGGCATAAGGCTAATTGTTCCAAATTCTAAATTATAGCCAACACCACCAGTAAAAGTAGTGCCAACAAACCTATTTTTGTAGTTATTATTTTCATTACTTAAATTCATAAAAATATTTGTATCCATTATTAGTGCCAAATTGTTATCCAGAATAAAACTATTAGAATTAGCCATGTTGAAAATAGGTGTATTTATTGTTGGAAGATCATGTTCTTGAAATGTAGAATTTATGGCTTCTACGTCTAATAAAGCTACACCTCCGCCAAAACTACTTTTCATTGAATAAGTTTTTTCGTTATTTGAAGCACTAAAAACAAGAGTAAAAGATAAAACCAATAAAAATACCAATAATGTTTTTTTCATTTTTACTACCTCCTTATTTGTGTATAAAATTATCAAAGTTATCAGAGATCTTATCTCTTTCGAGCAATCTGGTTCTAATCTTACTGTCTTTTATATTTAGTTTATTCAAAATATAATGTGCTAAAAGATATTCAAAGGGCAACCACGTAACGTGTCCAACTGGTATCATGTAATATTTACATCCTTTAAACTCTTTTAAAAGCATTTTTCTACTTTTCCTTGAGAGGGTGTTGTCAAAAATCGCTTCTATAAAAGTTATTATTTTTGGGTCTACCAAATGAGCATAAGATAAAGGATCGATTTTAAAAAGAGGGTGAATATCTGATTCCATTATTTCTTGTGCACTCATGGTTTTAACTTTGTCTAAGTTTTTTTTGTAGATAGAATTTATGTATTCAACATCATGTAAGTTGTAATCAGTTTTAAAACCTTTATCTATTAACCTCCTTATAAACTTTGTTGTGGGAGAACGATACAATATCTCTGGTAGACTCCCGCCGGTAGTCATTAAAACAAGTTCACTAATCCTTTTATCTACAGCAGCTGTAATTGTAGAAACCATTCCACCAAGGCAATATCCAATTACAATGTTATTTTCTTTCCAAAGGTCTAAAGATTCAAGTAGATCAAGCGTTGATCTTAAATCTACAACAGCATTTTCCCAAAATTGAACCAATTGATTCATTTCTGGCCAAAGAAAACTTCTTCCACTAACGGATGAGTCATCTACTCTGGTGTAATTACCGGGTAAAATTAGAATAGTAGAATTTATTCCAACAGAAGCCAAATGTCTTCCCATCCAGATCAAGAATTTTATATTTGAACTGCCCAAACCATGAACAATCAAAGAAGATGCGAATATTTTCCCTTTTGGCTTAAAGTTATAAATCTGAACTTGTTCTGTTCCCATTTTTGGGTTTTTATATCTTGTTTTATAAGTTATATAGCTACATCTATAGTGTTTCCCTTTAAAAATATAACCAGAACTGTAATCAAAAGGATTCTTTTCATAGTTAAAGTTGACTTTCATCATTTATTCATCCTTTTCAAAAAATTTATCGTTCTTTTTATTATTTTAATAGTTTGATAATCGTTCATATAGAATTCAAAAGTATGGCCGCCTTTTTTGTGTACTAAAAATTCATAAGGAACATTTAAATGCTTTAGTTTTTTAGCTATTTTTACAGAAGAACAAAAAGGGACCGTATCGTCCAATTTTCCATGAGCTATCAAAACAGGAGGCAGATTCTCGTTCATCCAATGTTTTGGTGAGTAAAATTCATAATCTAACTCATTTGCCTCAGGCATCGATTTCATAGTTGAAAGTACTGCAAATTTAGCAAAAAGAGACTTTACATCTTTATTGAAAATATCTTTAAGGTCGTAAGGAGTGTAATAAATTATTAGACTTTTAATACCTTTCATCTCTTCTTCATGCATCATTGCCGAATGGTAAGCAGCATAAAGGAAACTTAAATGTCCTCCAGCTGAAAGCCCCATTAGGTTAATTTTTGATTTGTCTACTTTTAGTTCATTATTATTATTTTTTATATATTTAAGTGCATCTTCGTAATCTTCAAGAATTTCATCCATAGTGTTGGATATTCCCAATCTGTAATCAATAGAACAAACTAAAAAACCATTAACAGCTAAATATTTACACCACGAAACGTTGTTAGCTTGTCTTCTAAAACCTGATATCCATCCACCCCCATGGGCAAACAAAACTGTTGGATATTTTTCTTGTTTTTTTTCAGGGTAATAAATATCCATTTTTAGTTTTTTCTTGTTTTTTGTTGTTTTATAGTGTACTGTTTTAACTTTTACATCTTTTTTTATATTAAGTGGTAGCTTTCTAAATAACAAGTTTAAGATATATATCGTTGAATAAGTGAAAAAAGCTATAACAAGAACTATTCCACCATAGATAAAAGAAAATATTAAAATAAAAAACACATAGATGAATCTAAAAAAACTTTTGGATTTGTGGAGAAAAGCAACAAAATTGTTGTATTTTTTCATAAGCACCTCTAAAAAGTATAAAAATAAATAATTAAAATAAATTTTTAAGTCTATATAAATTATAACATAATAAAAAATCCGGCCTAAGCCGGATTTGATTTTTAATTTTTTTATTAATTTATTTCAACAGGAATTTCGTTTGCAAAGTCAACCATTAAATTGTTTAAATTTAAAATATTGTCGTTAGAATTCATAAATTCTACTATGGCATTTGTAAATACCTGTGATTTAACATTTTTTACGGATTTAACTGTTAAATTTCTTGAAGAATTTGTCCCAAAATATTTGTTATTGGTATTTGCTTTAACAATATATCCGTTAGAAACCATTTGATTTAACTTTTCTAATTTTTTATCTTCTAAAGGGCTGCTTGTAGAAATTTCAATTCCATTATTCGTTGAAGAATAAGAGCTACTTGATGTGCTGACCATAGAAAGAATAATGGCATCACTTGTTATTTCTATTGAATCAAAATGGTCTAAATTATACATAATTGAACCACTTCCGTCAAAATTACCTACAAATAAGAATTTAGCTGAAAAAGAAATCAAAGTTAACGCAATTAGAGTTACTATTAGTAAAGTTTTTTTCATTCAAATAACCTCCTATAGTTATTAGTCTTTTGTTGCTATCCATTTATTAACATAATTATCAAAACCATTATACGTTATTTTAATAGTTTCTGTTGGTGTTCCTTCTAAAGTTAAATTAGATAATTCATTTATTATATCGCCTTTTAATCTAAAAAGGCCACTGTATGTCTCAGCATTTAGGTTTTGATAATTTACATTAAAAATAAAACTAACAGTATTTTCATCATAATTTATTGTGAATTCTGGTTCATCATCGAAATAAACAAAATTACCATCACCTGAAGAGTCATAGTCATTAGGCCAATCGTATAATTTCGCTATCATTTTATATCTATTATCATAATTTGGCTCCAAGTAAAATTTAAAAGGTATCTCATCAATTGCAGTTTTAGGATCTGCGTTTGTTGCTTTTACATTATTTGAAGTTTCTACTGTGAAATTTAATGTATAAGTACCTTCTAAAGTTTCCTGTAATTGAGTCGCGTTTACCTGTCCTTCATATGGAACACAACTTGCAAAAACTAACAAAGTAATTACTAATAGCCCGGAAAAAATTGTTTTTTTCATAAAATCCCCCCTTCATTGGTTTAAAAATTTAATCACAATCATTTATTACATTTTTATTATAGAATATTTTTGTTAAATCTACAACTAAGAAGTGACAACTTGCCATATTTTGGAATAAAAAGTCAAAATCTGCATAAACTTAGTTAAAGCCTATCCAGATATTATGTCTAAAGTATCTCGATTTATAGAGTTTTTAAAAGAATCTTCTGTTGATTTAAAAGCTTTTTTTGTTTTTTCGGATGAATCGTAAAAAATAACAAAACTAAGTTTTTCTTGATTATTTAGATAGTATTTAACAAAATCATCTGGTTTCATATAGTATTTACCCATTGAATAATATGGTTTAAAGTCTAATAATTCTGTTTTAGTATAAGCTACATATAATAATTCAGAACAGACTAAATCTTGATCATCTTTAAAATTGAATTTATAATCATAACTTTTACCAAAATAGTTGAAGGAGTTTTTAATGGCTAAAAACTTTTCTGATTTGGATAAATTTGGTCTTAAAGCTGAAAAATAATCAGACTCTCCCATTGAGTCAAATTCGTTTAAAACAACTCCCTTGTAATTAGATTCATAAAGAATTAGTTCAGGGTTTCTTTTCATCAAATCATATATCAAAGGGTACTCTTGCTTTAACCATTGGGAATAAATTGTATTATTTAATTCTTCTATGCCTTCAAAATACTTATCTAACTCTTCTAAGGTTCCAAGGTACATTCCTGAGTGAGTCCAAAAACCGCCTACTCCAATATTCGTCATCTGCCAGTTCATTCTTCTGAGCAATATATCTCCTGGTTCTAAATGTTTTATTATGTCTTTTTTTTGTTCATCGTTTATAAATTTATCTTCTCGCGTTGTCAATTCTCTGCCTGTTATAAACTTTGCCATATATTCTATTATAAAATCAAAAGAATTTTTTGATATTTTTGAATAATTTTCATAATAATCAAAGACTGGATTGTAAATTATATTTATATTTTCAATTGGATTAGAGAAAGAAAACAATGAAAAAGAAAAAACTATAAAAATACTAATAATATTTTTTAGATATTTCAATTTAGTGGAAAGCATTATGGATAGCTTTGTTAATAGTAAGACAATTAACAGATTAAAATATGTGAAAAGAGAAATATTCAAAATAAAACTATATTCTCCAAATATATCAGATCCAAAGGTAATCAAAGATAGTAAAAAAGTCTTTAGCACACTTAATAGATAAAATTTTAGAGTATTGTATTCTTTGAATTTTTTGGCTAATTTTAGTGAAGAAAAGTAAAGAGATTTTAGTATATAAATGCCCCATCCACTGAACAAAAAGAATGTTGATATTTCGTATGAACTTTCTCCAAATAAAGTAAATTTGTTTATTATTATGCTTATGATATGCATAATAATAGCGTTGATTATAAAAAAATATTTTTTCATCTTATATCCCCCATTACACAATCCATAATATAACTGTTATAAAATTAAAATACACAATAAAACATTAATCAAGTTAAAATATCGTAAATTTATAATAATATAGCAAAAAAATATTTATTTTTATTTACGTTAAAGTAATAAATATAATCATATAAAAATAGAGTTATTTAATTGCTACTACATACATTCTATTAGACTCTTCTAAATCAGGTAACAAAGGGTTTAAACTACTATAAAAGTATATTTCGTTAAATCCAACAGAAGTCAACAAATCCTTGATTTCTATTTTTTTATATCCTTTTTCAACATGTTCTTCTTCATATTTTTGCCATTGATTATTTCCTTGTCTTAAGAAGAAACTTATTTTCATGTATGCTAAATTGTTTTCGTAATCATAATTAGACTGATGAACTTCAAATAAATCTTTTGTATCTTCAAAAATATAATAAGGCAAGTCATTCCAAACAGTAATCAATCCGTGAATAGTGTTCATATCAAACATAAAAACTCCATCATCATTCAACATATAATAAGCATTTTCAAAGACCTTTTTGAGATTATTTTTATCAATGATATAATTTAAAGAATCGAACCAACTGGTTATAATGTCGTATTTCTTATCAATTTTAAATTTTATTATATCTTGGACATAAAATTTTATATTGAGATTTTCTTCAAAAGATTTTTTTTTAGCGTTATCTATTTGCCCCTTGGATAAATCTACTCCTTCAACGTTAAAACCTTTTTTTGTTAATTCTCTACAAAAAGTACCTTCACCACAAGCAAGATCAAGAATACTATCGCATTTTTCTATGTAATTTTTTATTAAAAATGGAAAAATATCCGCAATATTTTTGCTGAATTTTAAATAATCTTTTTTATAAATTTTTGAAAAATTATCGTATAGATTCATTTATTATACCCCCTATAAAATATTGATTAAATATATTATAATATATAATGGTTTAATTTAGAATACTTGGAGGTGTTAATATGGCAGCTGAAGTTTATTTTGCAGATTTGAATGCAAGAAAACCACAAGATAACAAAGTTAATAAAATAAAAAAACTTTTTGAAAGGGCTGGTTTTGCTGATTTAATAGACGAAAACGATTTAACCGCTATTAAAATTCATTTTGGCGAAAGGGGAAATGATGGTTTTATTAACCCTATTTTTGTTAGACCTGTTGTGGATAAAATAAAAGAAGCAGGAGGTAAGCCTTTTGCTACTGATACAAATACTTTGTATAAAGGTGAAAGAAAAAATTCTGTAGATCATCTTGTTACTGCTACAGAACACGGTTTTGTTTATTCTGTTATTGGAGCCCCTATTATTATCGCTGATGGAATGTTGAGTAAAAATATTTCAGATGTAGAAATAAATCAAAAGCATTTTAAAACTGTTAAAATCGCTAGAGATATTGAAAATGCTGATAGCATGATTGTGATGTCTCATTTTAAAGGCCATAATTTAGCAGGTTTTGGTGGGGCTTTAAAAAACTTAGCTATGGGTTGTGCCCCAAGAGTAGGGAAGATGCAAGAACATTCTATGAGACCAAAAGTAGATAAAGAATTTTGTACTGGATGCCAAACATGTTTTAGGAATTGCCCTGAAGATGCTATACAAATGATTAATAGAAAAGCTCAAATTGATGTAAGAAAATGTATAGGCTGTGGAGAGTGCATGCAGGTTTGTCCTGAAGACGCTATCGGAGTTAACTGGAAAACTGAGGTAAAAGGTTTTATGGAAAGAATGACAGAATATGCTTATGGAGCAATAAAAAATAAAAAAGATAAAGTTGGATTCATAAACTTTGTTATGAAAGTTACTCCTGATTGTGATTGTGCACCTTGGTCAGATGCCCCAATAGTTCCAGATATTGGAATATTAGCTTCTAAAGACCCAATAGCATTGGACAAAGCTTGTTATGATCTTGTAAATAATCAACATGGTTTTGAAGGATCACAATTAAAATCTAATTTTGAGCCTGGAAAAGACAAGTTTGTAGGAATGAGAGAGGACTCTCAAGGGTATATTCAAATAAGCTATGGTGAAGAAATGGGAATAGGTACAACAGATTATAATCTTATAAAAATTTAAAATGATAGACGTTTACGGAGGTATATTTTTAGATATTTATGTAAATGGAGAAAAACCTCACGAAAAAAACATTGACATTTTTCCCGGAGGATCAGGATTCAATATCGCATTGGGATTATCTATATTGAATAATGATGTTAGATTTATTGGCAATATAGGTAATGATTTATTTAAAACAAAAATAAATGAAGAATTTGAGAAAAATAATATAAATATCGATTATCTGAAAATAAATGATGGGAAATCGGACGTTTTTATAAGTGAGAATGAAAAACCATTTGCTGTACAAAGAAAAAATAATGATTTAGAGATTGATATTCCAAAAAAATTATCCGAATATGCTTTTGTCAACTCAGAGATAAATCCTAAATCTTTGAACAGAATATTAGAATTAGATTATAGAATAATTTTTATAGATACTGGGCCAAGACATTTTTTATTAAATGAATATTATAAAAAGAAAAACCACTTTCTTATATCTAATTCTAACAATAATAATATAACCCATGAAAAATGTGATCTTTTAAAAATGGATTTAAAAGGATTCTGTTATAATAATAAATTTTATTCCAGTAATGGGAAAGAACTAACTTATAAATTTGGTACTGGTGATTTATTAGATGTTTTGGTAATTGATTCATTAATAAAGAATAATCTTAGTCACGAAAAACTAATGTCTTTTACAAAAATAATTGAAAATACTAACAAAATTAAAGGTGCGTTTAATAAAATATTATTATTAACCAAATAGAGATGGTAAACCATCTCTATTTTTTATGAGAAATATAATGAGAACCGAATTATTTCAAAAATGCTTAATCTTTAATTTTATTAATCTATTTAATAATAATTAAAGTTCATTATCTCTAAACCATTAAAAATCGCTCTTGAAAAATATATTAAAATATATTAAAATGAGAAGTGATTCAGAATATAATTTGTTCTTTTATTTAGATTAATTAAAGAGGTGATTTTAAAGTGAACGTTGGAATAATGGGAATGGGAATTTATATTCCAGATAATTATATTACATCAGATGAAATTGCTGAAAAAACTGGTATACCAGAATGGGTTATAAGAGAAAAATTTGGAGTTACAAAAAAACCTATTCCTGGTCAAAAAGATACAACAAGTTATATGGGAATTCAAGCAGCAAAAGAAGCCATTGAAGATGCTGGAATCAATCCTGAAGAAATCGACATAGTAATTTGGAATGGAGCACAGCATAAAGACTATCCTTGTTGGTTAGCGAGTTTGAAAGTTGCCGATGAAATAGGTGCAAAAAATGCTTGGGGTTTTGACATGGAAGCAATGTGTGGATCTATGATGGCTGGTATGGAGACAGCAAAATCACTATTATTGGGAAATAAAAAGTATAAAACTGCTTTATTAGTTAGTGGTTATAGAAATGGAGATTTAATAGATTACAATGTACCAGAAACATCTTTTATGTTTGATCTTGGAGCTGGCGGTGCAGCTATGGTTCTTAAAAAAGATTATAATAAGAACGTAATTTTAGGGACTGCATTTAAAGGAGACGGTGATTTTTCTGAAGATTGTGTGGTACCAGTTGGAGGAACAAAAAATTGGCCAATGAAGCCTGAAGATACAGACAAAATGCATTTTGTTATAGATGATGTTGACTCTTTTAAACAAAAACTTGGTGAAAGAACAATGCCTAACTTCTACTCTGTAATCAGAGAAGCTTTGGCAGAATCTGATAAAACCGATAAAGATATCGACTATTTAGCTATTTTGCATTTCAAAAAATCTTCTCATGATGCAGTTGTTAAAGAATTTAACCTAAATGAAGATCAAACTACTTATCTTCAAAATTATGGTCATATTGGACAGAACGATCAAATTTTATCATTGAAAATAGCACTTGAAGAAGGAAGACTTCATGATGGAGATAATGTAGTAATGGTTGGAGCAGGAATAGGTTTTGTTTGGGCTGCAGCTCATGTTCATTGGGGAGAATATAAAGGTTAATTAAAAATTAAAATACATTAGGAGGCATAATCATGAATAGAATGAAAGGTAAAGTTTGTGTAGTTACAGGTGGAGCAAGAGGAATTGGTTTATCAATAGTGACTAAAATGGCAAATGAAGAGGCTAAAGTAGTTTATGCAATTGATATGAATGGAGAAGCTTTAAAAGAAGTGGAGAAAGAATTTTCTAATGTAAAAGGATATGTTCTTGATGTTACTGATAGAAATTCAATTAAAGAATTTGTAGAAAATGTTAAAAATGAATATGGAAAAATAGATGTGTTGGTAAATAATGCAGGAGTTACAAGAGATGCATTGATTCAAAAAATGTCGGAAGAAGATTGGGATTTTGTTTTAAACGTTAATCTTAAAGGTGTTTTCAACATGACTCAAGCCATTGCACCAATAATGATTGAAAATGGTGAAGGGAACATTGTTAATATTTCTTCTATAGTTGGAGAAAGAGGAAATATTGGACAAACAAATTACGCAGCAACAAAAGGCGGAGTTATTTCAATGACATATACTTGGGCTAAAGAATTTGCAAGAAAAGGTGCAAATGTTAGAGTAAATGCTGTAGCTCCTGGATTTATAAAAACTCCTATGACAGAAAAAATGCCTGAAAAAGTATTAGACGCTATTACTAAAAAAGTAACTTTAGGTAGAATGGGAGAATCATCAGAAGTAGCAGATGCAGTATTTTTCTTAGCTTCAGATGAAGCGTCATATATTACAGGCCATGTATTAAGCGTAAACGGAGGAACAATATTATAAGAATTGCGAGGGGATAATGTATGTGGAAAAACGTATATAACGAAAAATTAGAGTCAATTGAAGAAGCAATATTATCACTACCAAAAACAGTTACTGTAGTCGTAGGGTTAGCAGCTTCAGAAGCACAAGGCTTTTTAAGTAATGTTCATAAATATAAAGACCATTTTGATTCATTAAGAGTTTTAACATGTTTAGATATGAAAGAATATCCTTTTTTCGAAAATAAAGAGTACGAAGGAAAGATGGTTAATCACTCATGGTTTTTTAGCCCTCCAACAAGGAAAGCAAGGGAAAATGGGCTTAAAACAGTAGACTATATTCCAAATAATCTTCACATGGCTGGAACAGATAAATTAGTTGCCGAGAAGAATGAAGGCAGAACATTGGTTTTTTGGGGAACTGTTTCACCAATGCATGAAGATAATGGTTTTTTCAGTTTAGGAATTTCTAATGTTTATGAAATGGAAGTTTTTGAACAAGCCGATAGAGTTATACTTGAGGTTAATGATCAAATGCCTTTTCTCCATGGTGAAACAGGAATACACATAAACCAAGCAGATGCTGTAGTTGAAAACAGTTGGGAAGTTCCTACACTACCTGCTGTGGAACCGACAGAAACAGAAGAAACAATTGCTCAATACATTGCTGATTTAGTTGAAGATGGTTCTACTATTCAAATTGGTATAGGTGGTATACCTAATGCTGTTGCAAAACTTTTGGACAATAAAAAAGATCTTGGAGTTCATACAGAAATGTTTACAGAATCTATGATAGATCTCTTTGAATGCGGAGCAATTAACAACACCAAAAAGACTCTTTGGAGAGGTAAATCAGTTTGCGCTTTTGCTTTAGGTTCTAAGAGAATGTACAAGTGGTTAAATGATAATCCGGGTGTATGGTTTATGAAAGGTCATTATGTTAATGATCCTTATGTAATAGCTCAAAATGATAACATGATTTCAATAAATACTGCTATTTCTGTTGATTTACAAGGACAAGTAGTTAGTGAAGCAATAGGGGCTAGACAATTTTCTGGAACTGGTGGACAACTTGACACGCATAGAGGAGCTATAAAAAGTAAAAATGGAAAAGGTATAATTGCTCTAAGATCAACAGCTAAAAATGGAAAAATTTCTACAATCACCGTTGCTCACCCAAAAGGTGCTACAATATCAGTGCCAAGACATGACGTAGACTATGTAGTAACAGAATTTGGGGTAGCACATTTAAGAGGTAAAAGTTTATCTGAAAGAGTTAAATTATTGATTAGCATTGCTCATCCGAATTACAGAGAACAATTGAAACGAGAAGCAAAGGAAATTGGTTACATATTATAAAGGAGGAATTGCTTTGAGAAAAGTATACATAGTTGCCGCCAAAAGAACTGCTATAGGAACATTTGGTGGAACACTAAAAAATGAACCAGCCACAAAATTAGGGGCTCATGTTGTAAAAACAATTTTAGAAGAAGCTAATGTAAAACCAGAATATGTAGATAAAACAATAGTTGGAAATGTTTTACAAGCAGGCCAAGGAATGGGGCCAGGAAGGCAAGTAGCTTTATATGCTGGAATTCCAGAAAGCAAACCAGCTTATGCAGTAAACATGCTTTGCGGAAGTGGGATGAAATCTGTAATGATTGGAGCTACAGATATTAAAGTAGGAGATGCAGAAATAGTAGTTGCTGCAGGAATGGAGAGCATGTCTCAAGCTCCACTGTTAATCGATGCTAAAAATAGATTTGGAAGTAAATTTGGAAATCAAAAAATATATGACCATATGATTTTAGACGGATTAACAGATGTATTTAACAACTACCATATGGGTGTGACTGCTGAAAACATTGCTGAAAAACATGGTATAACCAGAGAAGAACAAGATGAGTTTGCAGTTAATTCTCAAAATAGAGCCCAAAAATCTATTGAAGAAGGAAGATTTAAAAACGAAATAATTCCTTATGAAATAAAAACAAGAAAAGGTACAATTGTTTTTGATACTGATGAACATCCAAGATTCAATGCAACAGTTGAAGGTTTAGGGAAATTAAGACCAGCATTTAAAAAAGATGGCTCTGTTACAGCTGGTAACGCTTCTGGTATAAATGATGGGGCAAGTGGTATAATATTAGCATCAGAAGATGCTGTTGAAAAATACAATTTAAAACCTATAGCTGAGTTAATTGCGTATGATGAAGCTGGTGTAGATCCTGCATACATGGGATTAGGGCCAGTACCAGCAATTAAAAATGTTCTAAGTAAAAACAATATTTCTATAGATGATATAGAATTAATAGAGTTAAACGAAGCTTTTGCTTCACAATCACTGGGAGTCATCAAAGAGCTTGGTGATGAATACGGAAAATCAAAAGATTGGTTTATAGAAAGAACTAATGTAAATGGAGGAGCTATTGCATTAGGGCATCCAATCGGAGCTTCTGGAAATAGAATTATAGTAACTTTATTGCACGAAATGAAGAAACAAGGAAAAGAAATTGGATTGGCTTCTCTCTGTATCGGGGGAGGCATGGGTACTGCAGTTGTAGTACGTAATATAAAATAAAGGGGTGATCTTATGAAAAAAGTATTAACACTTTTGGTAGCTTTACTTATGGTAGTAGGGCTTTTTGCCGAAGTTGGAGTAACAGATGACGAAATATTGATAGGTTCTTTCCAAGCTTTGTCTGGCCCTATTTCTTCTATTGGACAACCAATGACAAAAGGTATGCAAGCATACTTTGATTGGGTAAACGACAATGGAGGAGTAAATGGAAGAAAAATTAACTTGTTAGTTGCAGATGACCAATTTAATCCAGCAAAAACAACAGTTGAAGTAAAAAGATTAGTAGAAAGCGATAAAGTATTTTCTATTGTTGGTGGCTTAGGAACTCCAGGTGTATTAGCTGTTATGGATTACTTGAATTCAAATAAAGTTCCGTTTGTTTATCAAGGTTCAGGTACATCATTATTGAGTTTTCCACCAAAAGAATTCGTTTTCCCAGTACAACCAAACTACACAGTAGAAGGAAACATCGTTGCCAACTATTTTGCTGACGTTGGTTACACAAAGATTGCAATTGTTTACAGAAATGCTGATGATGGTAAAGAATTCAGAGAAGCTGCACAAGAATTATTAGAATCAAGAGGGATAAAAGCAACATACATTCCTATTAATCCTTCAGCAGAAGATTTCTCTGCAGAAGTAACAAGATTGTTAACAAATAGACCTGAAGCAATTGGAGTTATGCTTTATGGAACACAAGCTCCTAACTTCATAAAACAAGCAAAACAATATGGTTTAAGAGATGTTGAATACGTTACTTCTTATGCTAATGCAAGTGTAACTTTCATTGATATGTTAGGAAATGCCGCTGAAGGTGTTAGATCAATGGCATGGGTTGATGTAGACTTTACTGATCCTGAAACACCAGCATTAAAAATTTATGGTGAATACAACAATGGAGAAATCCCTAATGCATACGCTGTTGCTGGTTTAATCGCTGCTGAAACATTTACAGAAGCAGTAAGAAGAGCTGGAGACAACTTAACTAGAGAATCATTGGTAAATGCATTAGAAACCTTCGATGATTGGCAAGGAGATATTGCTTCTGGAATAACTTATTACGACTTTGAAGGGTCAAACAAAGATATCTCAAGAATTGGTAAAGATTCTATGTACATACTGGAAGTTAAAGACGGTGTATTTGAGAGATTTACTGATTGGCTTTACTACATGGAATATTAACAATATTTAAATAATGCGGGGAATAAATTTCCCCGCTTTTTTAAAGGGGTGTAATAATAGATGTTAGAAGTTAAAAATGTTACGGTATCCTTTGGTGGTTTAATAGCTGTAAAAGATATGACAATGAATGTGAAAAAAGGAATTATTCATTCGCTTATAGGACCCAATGGAGCGGGTAAAACAACTCTGTTTAACGTAATTACAAGAGTTATCCAACCTGTTAAGGGAAGTGTGTCATATGAAGAAAATTCTCTTATGGATTTAAGGCCAGAACAAATTATATATAAAGGAATTAGTAGAACATTCCAAAATCTTCAGTTGTTTAGCGGAATGAACGTTTATGATAATATCTTGTCCGGATATATACATAATTATGACAAAAATATATTTTACCTTTTTTCAAAAAATAGATCACATTTTGAATCAGAAGCTAGAGAAAGAATACTGGAAATTTCTGAGTTATTACAAATAAAGAATAGGTTGAGTTCTTATCCAGCATCGTTATCTTATGGAATTTTAAAAAGAGTAGAAATAGCTAGAGCTATAGTATCCAATCCAAAATTATTGTTGTTTGATGAGCCTGCTGCAGGGCTTAATCATAACGAGACTTCTGAAATAAGAGATATTATGAGACTTTTAAAAAATCAAGGAAAAACAATTTTGTTGGTTGAACATGATATGAATTTGGTTATGAAAATTTCAGATAGAATTACTGTAATGAGTTTCGGAGAAAAAATTGCTGAAGGAACTCCTGAAGAGGTTGGAAATAATGAAGAAGTAATAAAAGTTTATTTGGGGGAGAGTGAAAATGCTTAAAGTAGAGAATTTAAAAGTAAATTACGGACACGTTAGCGCTGTGAAAGATATTTCCTTTAAAATAGATAAAGGTGAAATTGTTAGCATTCTTGGTGCTAATGGAGCTGGAAAAACATCTACTCTTTTTGGCACTATGGGAATAGTAAAATCTACATCAAAAATAAATTTTCAAGGAGAAGATTTGAGTAAGGCTTCTACTGAAGAAAAAGTAAAAAAAGGGCTTGTTTTAGCTCCTGAAGACAGAAGAGTTTTTCCTCAATTATCGGTAGAAGAGAATTTAAAATTGGGAAGTTTTGCCAGAGGTAATGAGAAAGAAAACTTTGAAAAGGTTTATGACCTATTTCCAGTTTTAAAAGAAAGAAAGAGACAACAAGCTGGTTCGTTATCTGGAGGAGAACAACAAATGCTTGCAGTTGGAAGGGCGTTAATGAGCTCTCCAGAGATTTTGATGTTAGACGAACCTTCTTTGGGATTAGCTCCTCTAATAACTGACGAGATATTTGATGTTTTAGTTCAGTTAAAGGAAACAGGAGTTGGAATTTTACTTGTTGAACAAAATGCTTTAAGATCACTAAAAATAAGTGATAGAGCATATATATTAGAGATTGGAAGAATAGCAATTCAAGGTGATGCTAAAGATTTATTGAATGATGAATCAGTTAAAAAAGCGTATTTAGGAATATAGGGGTGATTTGATGGCATTTATACAAAATGTATTATTAGGAATACCTCAGGGTGCTCTTTATGGATTGATGGCTTTTGGTATTGCTTTAATATTTAAAACAGTGTTTGTAATGAATTTTGCCCATGGATCATCTGGTATGATGGCAGCATTTTTCGCATTTTCAGTATATTCATGGACACAAAATTTGTTCATAGCAATAATTGGAGCTTTAATATTTGGATTTATCTTAGCTCAATTAATAGAAAGATTTTTAATGAGACCAGTTAAACATCTTTCTCATGCTGCTATGATCATAATAACTCTCGGTTTGTTGATGATTTTCGAAGGTCTTTCCATAATAATTTGGGGAACTGATTACCAACAATTTCCGCAAATTGCAGAAGGTGCCCCATTTCTAATGAATTTAGGAGATAATTTATTAGTTTTACCTCTAAACGATTTGGTTAATATGGTAATTGCCTTATCAGTTACTGTTGCATTGGCATTGTTCCTTAAATTTACTAAGTTAGGAACAGCTATAAGAGCGAGATCACAGGATGAAGTTGGAGCTTCTGTAGTTGGTATTAATATAAATAAAGTAGATGCATTAGTTTGGGGAATTGGTATTTCATTAGCAGCATTGGTTGCTGTTTTAGCTGCACCTAGAACTTATGTTCATCCACAGATGATGACTAATTATCAACTATATGGTTTCACAGCAGGTGTATTAGGTGGTTTTTATAACCTATTTGGTGCTATTGCTGGTGGACTTTTGCTTGGTATTATGGAAAAATTAGTTGGATATTACATATCACCAGACTATCAATTATCTATTATCCTAATATTAATTATAGTAGTGCTTGTTGTTAAGCCTACAGGCCTCTTTGGATCTAAATTTGAAGGGAGAGTCTGAGTATGAAAAAATCAATACTTTTATTAATAGCTGGACTTTTATTGGGAGTAGTATTTATAAATCAATCATTTTTCTTGATGATATTATCTACAGTGTTAGTATGGGGTATAGCTTCAATGGGATTAAATATATTGATGGGTTATACTGGTCAGATATCTATAGGTCATGCTGCATTTATGGCCATAGGAGCTTATACAACGTCTTATTTATCAATAAACTTTGGTACACCTTTTATTTTAAACTTAATTATAGCTATAGTTCTTTCTGCTGTCCTTGGTGTAATAATATCATTACCAGCCTTAAGACTGAAAGGTTTTTATTTGGCTATAGCTACAATGGCTTTTGGTATAACAGTAGAGCAATTAATAGCTTCTTTTGATATTTTTGGAGGTCATATAGGGCTTAGAAATATTCCTGATATTCTGCCAAATGATTTTTGGATGTATATATTAAATTTAGCTTTTTATGTAGTTCTTTCTTTTATAGCAACAAAATTAATAAAGTCTCCGAATGGTATTTCATACCAAATGATTAGAGATAGTGAATATGCATCAAGATCTTTTGGTAAGAGAATTTCTTTTGTTAAACTCGAAGCTTTTGTTGTTTCAGCGGTTTATGGAGGAATTGCAGGTACTTTATACGCGCATACAATTGGTTATATAGGTCCAAGTGATTTTGGATTAAATGCTTCTCTTAATATTTTAGCAATGATTGTTATTGGCGGCTTAGCTTCTGTTGATGGTGGATTAGTTGGTGCTGTTATAATAACAGGTATGCCTTTCTTATTCTCAAGAACTGATATACCTATGTCCATAATTTTTGGTTCATTGTTAATTATATTTGTTTTGTTCTTCCCAAGAGGATTAATATATGGAATAATGATGGGATATTACAAATACTTTGAAAGACCGTTTGTAGCTCTAAGCAGAATTTTGTGGAAGAGAAAGTCTTTTCCAACTGGAAAAGTTAATGTTAAAGGTAAAGATCTTTACTATAATGTTAAAGGAGAAGGCGAACCTGTTATAATGATACATGGGAACTATGGATCGCATAGATGGTTTGATAAAGTAAATGATTTAGAAGGATATAAGACTTACGCCTTAGATCTTCCTAATTTTGGGCATTCAGATAGAATAGAAGAAATAAACATCGATACTTACGCAGAATATGTTAAAGAATTTATGGAAAAATTAAATATTGAGAGTGCTTATATAGTTGCTCATTCCTTAGGAGGAGCTGTTGCTCAATCACTCGCATATAATAATCCAGATATGGTTAAAAAATTAGTTTTAGTTGATTCAGCACCTATTGATGGGTTAAATACTCCTGAAGAAAACTATAACGGATTGCAATTACTAAAAACGAGTAAAACACTTTTAAAAACATCCTTAAAATCTATTATGCCCACAGCTGAAGACAGAAAAATGCTGAATATATTAACAAATGAAGGCTTATTAATGAATCCAAAATGTTTTACAGAAAATGCAAGGGCATTAGAATCGTATGATTATTCTGATTTAGCTAAAAAATTTAAAAATCCTGTGCTATTCTTTGTTGGTAAAAAAGATTTATTAATAACAAGGGACATGGCAGAAAAAACATTAGAAGTTCTAAATGGCGAATTAAAATATTTTGACCATGTAGGGCATTCAATAATAATAGAAGATCCAGAATTATTTAAAAAGGAATTAACTAGTTTTTTAGCTTAAAAGGAGCCATTTAAATGTCAAAGAGAAGAACTAAGACTTTAGAAAAGTTGATAGATACCTCGAGAGATTTATTTTCCTCAAAATGGTTTGAAACTGTATCAGTAGCTGAAATTTGTAGAGAAGCAGGAGTGTCTAATGGAGTTTTTTATAGATATTTTAAAAATAAAAAAGGAATTTTCGAATATCAACTAAATGAATTAATAAAATTTTTTGATAGAGAATTTAATTCAATAAGAGGTGTTACTATAGAAGATAGATTGAATAAATTCTTAGATATTGTAATTGAAAGTTCTTTAAAGTATAAAAAGCAAATTACCATCTATAGAGAAGCTCAGTATAGATTTCCTGAATATGAAAAAAGATTGAGAAGAATCTACATAACAGGCATTTCAAGAATTTTTAATAGGGATATTTCAGAAGCAGAATATTTATATATTGCTGGTGCAGCCAGATTTATTAATATTAGAAACCTTTTTAATGGAAAAGAATATCAGAAAGAACAATTAAAAGATATAATATTGAATGGAATATTTTATAATGATGAGGTAAATTTTGAAAGCGTTTTTAATAAAGAATTAGTAAATGTAGATAAAAAAGAGAGAGACGATACAAGAAACAGATTATTGAACTCTGGAATTCAGTTGTTTGGAAGTAAGGGTTATTATAATGTCAATATTTACGATATAGTTAAAGAAGCTGGATATGCAATTGGAACATTTTATATTTACTTTAATTCAAAAGAAGAATTTTTATCCACTATAGTTAAAAAAATTAGTAAATTAACGAGAAGATTCATTACTAAAAATTCAGAATTTTCTAAAAATCGACTTGAAAGAGAGTTAAGAGGTATCTATCTATTTTTGAAGTTTTTCTCTGAAAACAAGAATTACTATGAAATTGTAAGAGAAGCAGAATTTGTGGTAAATAAAGACGTTAGAGATTATTATGAAAGTTTTGAAAAAGGTTATTTGAAAAATTTGGTAAATATAAAATATGATGCTGATATTCTTGTATCAAATATTTTGATGGGTATATCTCATTACATGGGTATTGAAAAATTTTTCTTACAAAAAATAGATGATGAAAAAATGATTATTAAAGAACTTAAAATATATATGACAAATGGAATTAAAAAATAAATAAAAAATTAAAGGCGGATAATTTTTAAATTATCCGCCTTTTAATATTACAAAAAATCATTTATTATTTCCATGAAATCGTTAAGTTTTTCGAAAAATAGTGCATGTCCAGTTCCGTTTAATTTTATCAAAGTGGAGTTCTCAATTTTTTCATGCATTTCCATCATATGACTGTGAGGAGTTAAGATATCTTCTTCACCAGATATAAAAAGAACTTCTTTATCGATCTTGGATATTTTATCTCTAACATCATAATCGGCGTTTGAACATGCTAACCTATATAATCCATCAAACCATGGTTTTGTTAGGGTCTCTTTAAACATTTTTCTTCGATTTAAAAGCCATTCCAAATTAGTATCATAAAAAGGTCTTGAATAAATAAAGGGAAGAGCTAAATCAAAAAATTTTTCACCATCATACGATCTAGCTGCAATTTTCCAAACTTCTCCAACTGCTTGAAGATAGTTATCAATATAGTCAGTTGCATTTGGTAAAATCATCCTATTTACTCTTTCAGGATATTTTAAAACAAATAACAAAGCTACTTGTGAGCCATAAGAAACACCTAATAAATTTACTTTATCAATTTTCAAATAATCCAAGAGTTTCTTTAAATCTTCTACATGAACATCAATAGTATATCCTTCTTCTAACCTTGCGGATTGCCCTTGATCTCTCATATCATACGTGATAATTTGGTATCCTTCTTTAAATTTAGGGACATGATCTTTCCAGCTTAAAGCACTCATCATGATACCGTTCAAAAGAATCAATGGTTCTCCTTCACCGTGAACTTCATAATGCATTCCAAGATCTTCAAAAATCAACTGAATCACCTCTCATTGTATTCTATATTAATTATAACACTTTTTTTGTATAAAAATAATAGCAATAAGGGGTAAATTTATCGTTTTAATAACATTTATTTGGATAAAATACTTAAAATTAGGATTTCTTATAAAAATCATCAATACTTGAACGAAATATAATTTTTCATATAAAAAATTATTCTTTTAGGAGACAGAAATCTCTTTTTCAATATTGATAAGTTCTGTATCTTGTTTTATTGATAATGAATTTAAATTGATGTTATGGCTTTCTATATTCTTTTTCAATTTCTCAATTTCGGTTTCAAATATCTCTGTATTCTTTTGCATCTTTATATTTACAAAGGCATCTCTCTCATTTACAAATAAATTAATATCAGTAACTCCAAATGATTCTGTTGGTAATATTAGTCTAATTTTTCCATAAGTTTTTGAGCTCTTTTTATTTTCATTTTGAACAATTTCTTCTTTGTTAAAAGAAAGATAAACAGGTAAACCAAACATATTAAACATCATGTAACTCGTATCACTAATATTTTTCATTCCTTCCATGTTTTGATAGGCTGAAATAGCTTTATCTATTACATTGTTAAACAAAACATTATTTTGATTGGAAGATGAGTTATCTTTTTGACTTATTGAATCTACAATTTCCTTAATGTTTTTATCTATATTTATTAAGGTATCATGATTAAATAATAAATTAAAATTGTTTTTGATTGGTTTTGCTAATTGATTAGGTATTTCTGCCCTTATTACTATTATATTTTTCATATTTTTTGTAGTTATATTTTGCTTTTGTATATTTTTTGATAGTTTTTGAAAAAATTCTTTTATTGAATATTCAACCTTTTCACTCTTAGTAAAATTTTCAAAATTGACGAATATTTTATTTATAGGTTTATCAGATTTGATAATTGGATTTTTTCCATTTAGATTTTTTAATAGAAATGGTTCGTTTTTTATAGTAGTTTTTAAAATTATTTTTGGATTAATATTAAGTATAAAATTTGGTTTTTGTTTTGGTATGAGTGGCTTTATACTCGGTTTGTTATTTTTTGATTGTAATAAAAAATTAGATTTATTAAGAAAAATTTTTTCATTCTTATCTTGAAAATTCATTAAAAATTTTGTTAAAGAATCCATGTAAGTTTTATTAAAATTTTTACTATTAGAAATTAAGAAAATATTTTTTGATTTGTCATTACTTTTTATAAAATTGTCAAAAATATTTTTTAAATTATTAGTTCTTAAGATCTTATCATTGTTTGAACTATCAGTTTTTAGTAGAGTTATGATTTTTTTGTTGTTTAAAGGCTTATTGGTATAATTATTTTTTATCATCTCATCATTAGATTTTTTGGATAATTCTCTATTAAATTCTTTAATATTTTGAAGGTTGTTAATTGCTTTATTTGAAGAACTATTGACTTTTTTTTGATCAATAATATTAGGCTTAATTTCAGAAGTTTGATTTTTAGAAAAGTTTTTTTTCTCATTGAGATTATTTTTAGATGTGGTAAAGTTATTTTTTTGAAAAATATTTTCATTAGATATATTTTTATAAGTATTTGTACTGGTTTTATTTTGGAAATACGAAAAGAGTTTCTTAGCTATATTTTTTGCAAACTGTATAGGATCTGGATTTATAGATTTATTTTTTGTAAAATTTTTACCTATATCTTCAATTATATTTTTTAAAATAAATTTTATTTTATCATTTGAAAGTGATGGCACGCTATTAGCTGGTTTTTCAGGTATATTTTTGTCTAAAGTAGTGAAAAAATCACTCAACCATTTTATAAAAGATGCTTTTTTGTTATCTGGAATATTGGTTAATTCTATATCAAAATTCATTGGGCTGTCATTAATCATCAAACTCAAATTGAACATATTTTCAACAATCTGTCCCAGAGCTTTAGTTAATATTTGATTTTTTGAATTATTTTGTACTTGATCAAAAGATAAATATATAATCATACCTGGTTTTAGTGGTACATTAGATTTGTTTTCTAATAAAAGGACTTTCCCCCTATAATTTACTATTAAAGAGTCTTTATTAGCAAAAAGAACCTTTGCTTTTACTTTATTGTTTTCTTCACTTTTTATGGTACTGTTGAAATTTTTTATTAAATTAGAATTAATGTTTAAAAAATCCATATAATCACCTCACAGTAATGTTATCGGTTATTTATTAAAAATAAACATAAATAAATTAATTATAAAAAAATATATTTTTATTATATAATATTAGTGAAAAATAATTTCATCAAATGGGGTAGATAATCATGATTAAAACATATATAAAAGGAATATATGATAGCTTATCATTAAAAGAAAAAGAAATTGCTGACTATATTATAAATAACTCTGAAACTGTTATAAATTCAACTATTTCAGAATTGGCAAAAAATATTGGAATTAGTGATTCGACAGTTTATAGGTTTATTAGGAAGATAGGTTTTATTGGTTATAATGACTTTAAAATTAAGTTGACTCAAGAATTATCTTTCAAAAAGAAAAAAAGAAATATGGATGATAACATTCCAAGTTATGCAAAAATAATTGTTGAAAATAACATCAACTTAATTGAAGACTCTTTAAACTTGCTTAATTATGATGATTTACAAAGAGTTATAGACGAAATTTATGAAACAGAAAGAGTTTTCTTTTTAGGAGTAGGCAGTTCATCTTTTGTATGTGAATACTTCGCAAAAAAGTTGAATGTTTTGGGCAAATATTCTTTATATTATAGCGATACACATATGATGAACTCAATAATTCCCACTTTAAATTCTAATGATCTCATTATTGTTATATCTCATACTGGAGTAACCAAAGATATAGTGATTTTAAGTGAAGCTATAAGAGAGTATTCAAGAAATATAGTTTCAATAACTTCGGGGATAGAATCACCTTTGGCTAAATTAAGTAAAATTGTTCTCACAACTGCGTATGCTAAAGATACTTCGAAGATTGAATTTTTAAGTTCAAGAATTAGTGAATTTATTGTATCTGAAATAATTATAAACGGTTACTATGAAAAGTTAGAAAAGGATAATCCTCTTTATCTAAAAAATTTATTAAGTAAGATTGATGCTCAAAGATTGTCTGAAAAAGGGCTTAAATAATTATTCTTTATCAAAAAGCCCTAATTTTAGTGAATCCCTGACACTTTTATATCTTTTTATTTTAGATTCAACGATTTTGTCTGAGGTAACTAATTTTTCTTTCATCATTAAATATCTCACCATTTCAGGTTCTGTAAAGTACCAATTCCCCGTAGAAGAAAATTCTGGAACATTTACCTTGAATTTGGTACCTATAACAGCCTTTGATTCAATTTTAACTAATCCATTTAACTTTTTAAAATATGAGATTGCATTATGTGTTCTTCCAACAGATATATTTAGGTTTCTTGCAATCTCCCTTACAGAAGTATACATAACATTATAATTCTTTCCCGCTCCATAACTAATATTATATAAATATAAATAGACTTTTGAAAAAGAACTTGGTGTTAACTGTAATATGTACATTAAAACCTTTTCAGGTATTTGTATAAAAGGTCTAACAGGTCTATATTCAAATGCATTTATACTTTTGTCCTTATTATTACTCATTTTCCCACTCTTCTTTTGAAATAACTTTTGCTCCAGTCAATTCGTAATTTAAAACTTTATAACCCTCATTAAAATTAGCAGTTAAATTAATTTTTTTATAACATTTGCTACCTACAAATTCTTTGTTTATAACATAACCACCATTTTCATAATCTCTTGAAAAATCGTATCCTCTTCTTAAATGAGTTCTAAATTTTTCTCCACAATTATCACATTTAAAGTATACAACTATATTTTTCCCTTCATTATAAAAATCTCCATTCTTAGATATTCTATCTTTGACTTTTTTAAATAAATTAAACATTAATAACACCTCCCTAAATAATTATATCATTTTTTGTTATTATATAATACTTGAACGAGCATAATTTTTTTCATATTAAAAAAATTATTAAAAAATGTGCCATTCATGTATAATTTATATGAGGTGATATTATGGCAAAACTAAAAATTGAAATAGGAGAGCCAATTTTTGGCCCTAAATTTATGGATGGGGGGGTTAATTTTGGGCTTTTTTCAAGAAATGCAAGTAAAGTTATTTTAGAGTTATATGAAAATTTTTATGATGAAAAACCTTTTTTCAGTTATGAATTAGATAAAGAAGATAATAAAACAGGAGATATATGGCATGTATATATAAAAAATATTAAAGATAGGACATATTATGGATGGCGAGTTGATGGTGAATACAATCCAAAAATAGGGAAAAAATTTAATAAAAACAAACTTCTTATTGATCCATATTCAATTGCTGTATCAGGAACTTACGATTTTAGCGAACATCAAATATATGGATATGATAAATCAACTGAAAACGATTTAACGTTTTCAAATAAAAATTCTTCAAGTTGTTCTTGTAAAAGTATTATTGTAGAAGATAAAAATTATAATTGGGAAGGAATAAAAAATCCAAGAATAAAGTTTAATGATACTATAATATATGAAATGCATGTAAGGTTATTTACAATGAATCCAAATTCAGGGGTTGAAAATAGAGGAACTTTTAATGGCTTAATTGAAAAATTGGATTATCTTAGAAATCTGGGAGTTACTTCACTTGAATTGATGCCTGTTTTTGAATTTAATCCAGATTCTAATATAAATAAAAATCCTAAAACTGGTGAAAAATTAAAAGATGTATGGGGATATAACCCCTTAAATTTTTTTGCTGTTACTGGAAATTATACTACAGGGTTAAGATTAGGAGAACAAGTCTTTGAATTTAAAAACTTTGTTAAAGAAGTCCACAAAAGAAATATGGAAGTTATTTTAGATGTTGTATATAATCATACTGGTGAAGGAAATCATTATGGCCCAACAATATCCTTTAGAGGAATTGATAATGAAATTTATTATATATTAGAAAAAGACAAGCGCTATTATGCAAATTATTCTGGCACTGGTAATACTTTAAATTGCTCTCATACTGTTGTAAAAGAAATGATAACTGATTCACTAAGATATTGGGTAAAAGATATGCATGTGGATGGTTTTAGATTTGATTTAGCTGCAATTTTGGGTAGAGATTCTAATGGAAACTGGATAGGAGATTTATCTCTTTTGAAAGACATTGCTGATGACCCAATAATTTCTGGTTCAAAACTAATTGCAGAAGGTTGGGATGCTGCAGGGGGTTATTACGTAGGAGAATTTCCTACAGGTTGGGCTGAATGGAATGGTAAATATAGAGACACGGTAAGAAAATTTGTTAGAGGAGATAAAGGACAAGTCGGAGATTTAGCAACAAGAATAGCCGGAAGTCCTGATTTATTTAAAAAAGACGGAAGGAACCCAACAAATAGTGTTAACTTTATTACTGCTCATGATGGTTTTACAATGTGGGATTTGGTTTCTTACAATAGAAAACACAATTATTTGAATGGTGAAAATAATAATGATGGGACAAACGATAACTTTTCTTTCAACCATGGTATTGAAGGAAACACAGATGACATTGGTATACTAAATTTAAGAAAAAAACAGATTAAGAATTTTTTGGTGATACTTATGACTTCACAGGGAACTCCGATGTTACTTATGGGTGATGAACTTTTAAGATCACAAAATGGAAATAACAATGCTTATTGTCATGATAATGAACTTACTTGGGTTGATTGGTCTTTGGAAAAAAAGAATAAAGATATACTTAATTTTTATAAAAAGATCATACAATTTAGAAAAGATCATTTTTGTTTAAGAAGAGAACATTTTTTCACCGGACAAGATTATACAGGAGATGGAATAGCTGATGTTACATGGCATGGTGTAAAGCCATATAGTCCAGATTTTAGTTATGATTCCCACACTCTTGCTTATATGGTTAGCGGTGAAGATTTTTTGGATCCAGAGCATTTAATAGATAATGATGTATATGTTGCTTTAAATTCTTATACAAAACCCTTAGAGTTTGAATTGCCACGCCTTAAAAATAAATCATGGTATTTAATAGCAGATACGTCTAAAAATTCACCTAATGATATCCTTGATAAACCCGTTAAAGTTGATTTAAAATATATGGTAGATGCTAAAAGTTCTATTATATTAATTAGTAAATAAAAAATTAGAAAGTGAGGGATATTTTTGAAAACAGATATACAAATAGCAAAAGAAGCTAAACTTGAAAAGATCGAGAAAATAGCAGAACAACTAAACATACCAGAAGAATACTTAAATCCTTATGGAAAATATATAGGAAAAGTGTCTTCGAGGTATTATGAAGAAATAAAAGATAACAAAGACGGAAATCTAATTTTGGTTACTGCAATAACGCCAACCCCAGCCGGAGAAGGTAAAACAACAACTTCCATTGGTCTTTCCATGGGGTTAAATAAAATGGGGAAAAAATCAATCGTTGCCTTGAGAGAACCTTCCTTGGGACCAGTAATGGGAATAAAAGGTGGTGCAGCAGGTGGAGGCTATTCACAGGTATTACCAATGGAAGACATAAACCTTCATTTTACTGGAGATATTCATGCAATTACAACGGCTCATAATTTGGTTAGTGCTGTAATAGACTCTCATATAAAATTTAAAAATGATTTAGAAATAGATTCAACTCAAGTATTTTGGAAAAGAGCTCTCGATATGAACGACAGGGCCTTGAGGAATATTGTTGTTGGGCTTGGTGGAAAAACTAATGGTTTAGTTAGAGAAGATGGATTTATCATTACTGCCGCCTCAGAGATCATGGCCGTTTTATGTTTATCTGAAAACATTGATGATTTAAAAGAAAAATTATCTAAAATAGTAATAGCAAGAAATATGGATAGAAAACCAATAACAATAGGTGATCTTAAAATTGAAGGAGCTTTAGCTTTGATTTTAAAAGATGCCCTAAATCCAAATTTAGTTCAAACCATAGATGGAACACCAGCATTTATTCACGGTGGACCATTTGCAAATATCGCACATGGAACTAATTCAATAATAGCAACAAAAATGGCAATTAAAATGTCAGATTATACAGTTACAGAAGCCGGGTTTGGCTCAGATTTGGGAGCTGAAAAGTTTTTAGACTTCGTTAGTCCAAACTATGGCTTAGATCCAAAAGTAGTGGTTATTGTAGCAACTGTAAGAGCATTAAAATATCATGGTGGAATGTCTTTAAAGGAATTAAAAAAAGAAAGTATATACCATCTAAGAAAAGGCTTAGAAAACTTGAGAGTTCATATAGAAAATATGAGAAAATACGATATCCCAGTAGTAGTTGCGATCAATAAATTTGATTCTGATTCCGAAGAAGAAATCCAAATGGTCGAAAACTTTTCTGAAGATATGGGAGTAGAAGTGAGTGTTAATGAAGCCTTTCTAAAAGGTTCAGATGGTACGATTGATTTAGCCGAAAAAGTAGTAAAAACTGTTGAAAATTCAAATACTAAATTCAAACCAATTTACAACCCTGAAGATGATATAGAAGAAAAAATCGAAAAGATAGCGACAAAAATATATAGAGCTGGCAATGTTGAATTTACTCTACAAGCTAAAAAAATGATAAAATTTTTTGAAAAATATGGTTTTGATCATTTACCTATTATAATAGCAAAAACACAATCATCTATTTCTGATGATAAAAAGAAATTAGGAGCGCCAAGTGGATATGAGTTTACTATAAGAGATTTCGAGCTTTCTGCAGGTGCTGGATTTATTGTTGCGTTATCTGGTGAGATAATGAGGATGCCTGGTTTATCAAAAATACCGAATGCTGTTAATCTTGATATAGATAACGAAGGAAATATAAAAGGTTTATCATAATATAATATCTGGGGTGAAAAAATAGATGGTAATAGATGTAGAGAACACTGTTAAAGAAGTTGAAAAAGAAATTGAATATCTGAAAAGTAAAACAGAAAAACCAAAGCTTCTAAGTTTAACTACAAAATTAAACGGTTCGATTAAAGCTTACCTAAATTCACAAGCAGAAATAGCAAAAAAATATGGTATAGATTTTGAGTATATCAAATCAGATAACCTTTATGAGGATATAAAAAAATACAACAAAGATATTTCTGTTGATGCACTTTTTATAGCAAAACCTTTGAAAAAAGATTATGACGATAAACAAGTTGCAAAATTGATAAACCCTAAAAAAGATATAGAAGGGATCAGCTATCATAACATAGCAGCAATGTTTTACGAAGATGAATACTTCATTCCTTGTACTGCAGAATCAGCGGTCAAAATATTAGAGGATAATTTGAACATAACAGGTAAAAAAATTGCTTTAATGGGTAGATCTTATACTGTTGGTAAACCTATTTCGATTCTTTTACAGAAAAAAGGAAGGGACGCAACTTTAACTTTGATAAATTCAAAGACCAAAGGTCAAAAAGAAATTACAAAATCTGCAGATGCTATAATTATAGCTATAGGTATTGCTGAATACTTGAACGAGGATTTTGTATCAAAAGGACAAAAAGTTATTGATGTAGGAATAAATGTTGAAAACGGTAAATTAGTTGGAGATGCAAAAAAAACAATTTCAAAAATTTGTGATGTTACTCCCGTTCCAGGAGGAGTTGGAAATGTAACTTCTACAATATTAATGAGAAATGTTTATAGAGCAAAAATTTTAAACAGGGGGTTCTAAAATGGAAGAATATTTCGACTATGCAGTAGAACAGATTATATCATTGTGTAAAATTCCTAGTCCTACTGGCTACACCAAAAAAGTTATAGAGTATTTAAAAAGAGAATTTGATAATCTGGGATTTAAATATGAGATCACCAATAAAGGTGCTTTTCTCACTGACTTAGGTGGAGAAGGTAATCCATTACTATTAGCAGCTCATATAGATACTTTGGGGGCTATGGTTAGATCGATAAAATCAAATGGAAGGATAAGACTGACAAAGATTGGTGGATATCCAGAGAATAATATAGAGGGGGAAAACTGTATTATTCATACAAGGGATGGAAAAAATTATACAGGAACTATTCAATTAAATCATCCATCAACACATGTTTATAAAGATATAAAAACTATGGAAAGAAATGATGAAAATATAGAAGTTGTTATAGATGAAAAAGTAGAATCAAAAGAAGATGTGGAAAAACTGGGTATCAAAACGGGAGATTTTATTTCATTTGATGCAAGAACAATTTATACCAATTCGGGTTTTATTAAAAGTAGACACTTAGATGATAAAGCCAGTGCGGGTATTTTAATTGCAATAGCTAAAATGATAAAAGATGATAAATTGAAATTAAAAAGAAAAGTGTATATTATGTTCACATCTTATGAAGAAGTTGGACATGGAGGATCTGCTGGTATCCCTTCTGATGTAAAAGAAATGATCTCAGTTGATATGGGAGCCATAGGAGACGATTTAAACTGTAATGAATATCAGGTCAGTATTTGTGCAAAAGACTCAGGTGGGCCGTATGATTACGATGTGACTAACGATTTAATAGATATAGCTGGTTATAGTAATATAGATCATGCAGTTGATATTTATCCCATGTATGGTTCTGATGTTGAAGCTACTTTAAGGGCTGGTTATGACATTAAACATGGATTAATAGGCCCAGGTGTGTTTGCTTCTCACGGATACGAAAGAACTCATAAGGATGCGATTAAAAATACAACAAAATTACTGTTTAATTATATTTCAAAATAATAACGAGGCACTCCTATAAATGGAGTGCCTTAATTCTTTTTTTATTAGAATTTTTTAATATTTTTTCTACTCTTTCTACCTTGGCCTTATCAAAATCATTTAAGTTGCCATTATTTTCTTTTGCATATAATATTTGGTCTAATTCTTTATAGCTTATTCCCATGGCAAATTCATCTGTTATTCCTGGAATTAAATCGGGTGAAGGGGATTTATCTATTATTTTGTTAGGTATTTTCAAATATTTAGCCATTTCAATAACTTCTGTTTTATATAGGTGAAAAAGTGGCTCTATTTCAACTGCATCATCTCCGTATTTAACAAAAAATCCAGTTTTATATTCTGATTTGTTTGTCGTTCCACAAACAAAATAATTTCTCTTTTCTGCTTCGAAATATAGTTGTGTCATTCTTATTCTGTGCTTTATTCTATAAAAAGCCAGCCCTTTTAAAAAATCTTCGTCTCCATCCCCTTTCAAATCATCGATAAAAGTGTCATCAGAAGATTCTTCCCACCTCTTTTTTACATATTTGTTCTGTATTGATCTTGGTATTAAAAAAGTAGGAGGCTCTAATCTATAAACACCTGACTTTCTTAATATAGGAGTGATATCTTTTTTAACGTATTCTATTCCCAAAAAATCACAAACGATTTTAGAATCTTTTACAGTTTCAGAAGATGAGTCCCTTTCAGGTAACAATACCCCAAACACTTTATTTTTTCCTAAAGAATCAACCAGTATTTTTGCTGCAACAGCAGAATCCAATCCACCACTTATACCTATTAAGGCACCTTTATAGTTATATTCTTTATAAAAATTGTTAATAAAATTCTTAATCTTTTTCAATTCTTCTTTTATAATCATTTTTAACCCCCGTTATATTTCATCCAGTAATGATGTATGTTGTTCAGACCTCAAATAAATACCAGTAGTTTGAATACTCGTATGACCCAGAATATACCTGACCTCTTCTATATTTTTACCAGAATTCAACAATTTTTTTGCACACGTGTGTCTCAAAGCATGAGGAGTTGCATTTATCAAATTTATGTTGGCACCATTTTCATTCATTTTTTTGATTTCTTCGTTGGATATTTGTACATATTTCTTGAATCTTCTTTGCATAGTTCTGGAAGTGGGTACATTTTTATTCTTCAAAAGTTTATCAAAGATGAAAGTATCTGTTAGACTTAAAATATTTTTGGCATAATCAAAAGAAATTTTTAGTATTCTTTCTTTTGAGCCTTTACCATTAACAATTATTTCTGCATAATTTTTGTGAACAATAAAGTTTTCTCTTTTCAAATTTAGAGCTTCAGAAATACGCAACCCTATTTTTAAAAGCAATCCAAAAAAATTCTTGTCATATTCGTTTTTGCTTATGTGCTTGAATATTATTTCCAATTGATCTTCAGTTAAGCCTTTTGGGACTTGATTTGGACTTTCAGTGTATGCATCTTTCCAATATTGAATTCCATCTATGTATTGATTTTCATAAAGATAGTTTAAAAAAGATCTTATAACAACAACTCTCAATCTTATGGTCCTTTTAGAAAGTTTGGAATTATCCTCTAAATATTTCAGAAAAGCTATTTTATTTATACCCATCTCATCTATATATGCTTTATAAGAATTGAGTATTTTTCTGTATTCTTTTATTGTTGAATCTGCCCTTCTTTTTATGTATTTTAAATGAGAAAGAAATTCTTCTATATATTTTTCTGTATTATTTAACATGCATATCCCTCCAAATTAATTATATCATCAATAAGATTTAATGGACATATAGTTTTTTTGTGATAAAATATTTTAGATTAAAAATTCAGAGGTGAATTATGGGAGAAAAACATATATTAGAAAACAAATATATTATATTTTTTGTAGCCCTATTGGCATGTGTACTATGGGGATCAGCTTTTCCAACTTTAAAAGTTTCATTTCAAGAGTTAAATTTGTCAAATAATGATATATGGTCAAAAGTGCTTTTTGCAGGCTTTAGATTTTTTGGATCCAGTATATTATTGTTTATATTTTTGTTATTCAGAAAAGAAAAGATGAGAATTAAATTAAATCCTTTATATAAGATTTTTATTCTGGGGTTATTACAAACTACTTTACAATATTTTTTCTTCTACAATGGGTTGGCAAACACTTCTGGGATGAAGGCGGCGATACTACAATCAAGTTCAACTTTTTTTGTAGTTATATTGGCTCATTTTATATACAATGATGATAAAATCAACAACAGAAAAATTATTGGTTTGACAACTGGTTTTTTGGGAATAATATTGGCAAATTGGGGGAGCGGGTTCAACCTTGATTTTTCATTTAACGGGGAAGGATTTTTATTGATAGCCGGGTTAGTTGCCTCATTTGGAACTATTTTGGCAAAATATCTTACTATTAACCTAAACCCTTTTTTGATTACAGCAATTCAAATGCTTTTTGGTTCAACGATATTAATTGTTATTGGTTCTTTTAAAGTAGGATTTTTTTCTCTTGATTTCAATTTATTGAGTTTTTCTTTACTTATTTACAGTTCTCTTTTATCAGCTGTTGCCTTTAGCCTTTGGTATTCACTTTTAAAATACAATAAAGCTGGAGAAGTTACCATATATAGATTTATGATACCAATATCAGGCTCAGTTTTATCCAGTATTTTTATACCAGGTGAAAAACTGAACATTCAGATATTGTTTGCTTTACTTATGGTTGCAATAGGTATAATATCTATTAATTATAGAAAAAGAAATAACACAGAGACATCTATATGATATCTCTGTGTTATTAATTTTATAATAATTTTTCTATTTCATAGTACAATTTTACTTTATCTAATTATCGTTTATTTTTATACCATGTCAAAAATTTCTTTTATTTTTGAGTTTATCTGATCTAATTTTTGTTCTGATCTCTTCCTGTCCTTATCCTTTGAATAAATATAGATCTTTATTTTTGGTTCAGTCCCCGAAGGCCTAATTGAATACCAAGAACCGTCATCAAACCAAAATCTCAAAACATTTGAAGTTGGAATTTCTGATTTTTCTTCTTTTCCTGTTTTCACATCTACCTCTTTATTCTCGAGATAATCTGCATATTTTATTAGTTTCATATCTTCTATTCTTTCAGGGTAGTTCTCTCTATAATACTCCATGATCCTTTCAATTCTTTTTTTACCTTCAATTCCTTCTAAGATCATAGAATAATTGTTCTCAAGCTGATAACCATGTTCATCATATATATCTTGAATGACATCTAATAATGTCTTATTTTTAGTTTTGTAAAAAGCAGCCGCCTCTGCTAATAACATTGCTGCAATAACTCCATCTTTATCTCTTACAAAAGTACCAGCAACAAAACCAATACTTTCTTCATAGCCAAAAATGAATTCTCCAGCACCTTTTTCAAGTAATTCATTTTCTTTTCCACAAATATTCTTAAACCCAGTTAAAGCTTCATAAGTATCAATTCCATATTTTTCACCGATAGATTTTCCTAAATTTCCTGTAACAACAGATTTTACTATAAAACCTTTCTCTGGCAATTTGTTTTCTTCTTTTCTTGATTCTAAGATATAGTTAATAAGTACCGCCCCAGTTTGGTTACCAGTTAAAGCTATATATTTTCCCTCTTGATTTTTAACTTCAACAGCTAACCTATCACAATCTGGATCTGTTGCTATTAATATATCAGCATTTTTTTCTTTGCCTAATTCTTCGGAAAGTTTAAACGCTTTTGTATCTTCAGGATTTGGATATCCAACAGTTGAAAAATCTGGATCAGGATGTTCTTGCTCAGGAACTACAAAAACATTTTTAAATCCTCTTCTTTTCAATACGTCTCTAACTGGTTTGTTTCCAGTTCCGTTTAATGGTGTGTATATTATGTTAATGTTTTTGTCTATATTTTCTTTAATAGCTAAATTAAGAACTTCTTTTTTATATTTTTCTTTTATATCTTGACCAATATATTCAATCAAGCCTTTATCAACAGCTTCTTTTAAATTCATAGGATTAATATCTTTAAAATAATCTAATTTTTCAATTTCAGAGGTAATGGCTTCTGCAATATCTGCCATAATTTGGCTTCCTTCTTCCCAATAAACTTTATAACCATTATACTCTCTTGGATTATGACTTGCTGTTATTACAATTCCTGATATAGCATTTAATTCTCTAACTGAATAAGAAAGAATAGGAGTTGCAGTAATATCATCATGTAAATAAACTTTTATGCCCTTATTAGCTAAAATCCTCGCGGCTAATTCAGAAAATTCTTTTGAAAAGTACCTTACATCGTAAGCTATAGCTACTCCTCTTTTTTTTGCTTCATCACCTTTGGATTCAATGAAATTAGCTAATCCCTGAGAAGCTCTTCCAACAGTAAAAACATTCATTCTATTTGTTCCCATCCCAAGTTTACCTCTTAAACCAGCTGTTCCAAACTTAAGGTCTTCATAAAATCTATCTTGTATTTCTTCCTGGTTATCCTTCAAATTAAGTAGTTCTTCTTTTTCTTTTTGTGATAGTTGATCTGAATTTAACCATTCGTTGTAGATTTTCAAAAAATCTCTCATACTTTTTCCTCCTTAATTGTTAAATGCTTCATTCATATTATTTAAAGCTTTTTCTATAATTTTTCTTGTTGTAGCTATATTCATTCTAAAAAATCCTTTTCCCCCTTCACCAAAAATACTACCTTCTTCCAATCCAACTCCAGCTTTATTTATCAGAATATCTTTTACCGTTTCTTCATCGCCCAATTCTCTCATGTCTAACCATAAAAGATATGTTCCTTCGGGTTTAAAAAATTTAATTTGTGGAATGTTGGATTTAAAATACTCATCAATGAAGTCTATGTTTTCTTCTAAATACCAAATCAATTCATCAAGCCAATCCCTTCCGTAATTGTATGCTGCTTCTAAACCCCTGATACCAAATATGTTTGTTAAGTCTGAACTATAACGTGTTTTGGTTTTTTCAAATAATTCCTTTAGTTCCTTATTTGGTATAATAGCATTAGCAGTTTCTAACCCAGCAATATTAAAAGTTTTACTTGGTGCAGTAAAAGTGATAGTGTTGTTTTTTACATATTCACTTATCTTTTGAAAGGGTATATGTTTAAACCCTTTATAAACAAGATCAGCATGAATTTCATCAGAAATTACAATTTTACCATATTTTTCAGCGAGATCTGCAATTTTTTTCAGTTCTTCTTTTTTCCAAACTCTTCCAACAGGGTTGTGTGGAGAGCAAAGTATGAAAAGCTTCATTTTATCATCTTTAAATTTATCTTCGAGATCTTCAAAATCCATTATATATCCGCTATCTGTATAGATCATTTCATTTTTAACAATTTTTCTTTCATTATTTTTAATAACTTCATAAAAAGGGTAATAAACAGGTGTTTGGATTAGGATTTTATCTCCAGGATTTGTAAGGGCATTTATTGCAATTTTCAAACCTGGGACTACTCCTGGCGAAAAAGATATCCAGTTTTTTTCTATTTTCCATTCATGATAAATTCCAAACCATCTTATTATGGCATTATAATAACTATCAGTTCTGGTTGGATAACCAAAAACTCCGTGATCTACTACTTCTTTTAGAGCATTTAAAACTTCTTCAGGGGCTTTGAAATCCATATCTGCCACCCACATAGGGATTACGTCGCTTTTTCCAAAAATAGTTTCGTTTAAATCCCATTTAACTGAATTAGTGTTTTTTCTATTTACAATGTTTTCAAAAATATTAACCATCTCCTTTGAATTATGTTAACTTTTATAAAAGTAAGAATATTTTATATATATAAGTTTATTTAGGCATAAATGATGTTAAATAGTTATAATTGTCTTTGAAGAAATTTAATTTATACTTAAAAAAGTGATAATATATATGTGTAGTTGTTTTATCAAGTTTTTCTCTCTATGTTCATAAAATCATTAGATGGTGCTGAAAAGCACCTTTTTTTTTATATCAAAGAGGTGACAAAATGAAAGTGACGATTATTGGCGGAATAAATTATGATTTAACAATCACTTCTCTTAATAAGATTATACCATTTGATTCTAATCCTTCAAAAATTAATTACTCTCCGGGAGGAGTAGGCAGAAATATAGCGGAAGTTTTGGGAAAGGCGTTTTATAAAAATCACAAACATGAAATTACAATGCTTGGAGCAGTTGGGTTGGATTTTGAAGGTGAATTTGTTTTAAAAGAAACAGAGAATGCTGGAGTGAACTGTAAAAATGTAAAAAAAGATAAAAAAATAAGTACAGGCAAGTATATAACCTTTAATGATGTAAACAACGATATGTATGTAGCGGCCAATGATATGAGTATATATGATCATATTAGTAAAGAAGATATATTATTATGGGAAAATATTCTAAAAAGCACAGAAATTTTGTTAATAGATACTAATTTAAATATTGAGATTATAAATAAAGTTTTGTCTTTAACACCAAAAAATATAATTACAATTATAGAAACAGTATCTATGAACAAAATTTTGAAACTAAAAGGATTAAGATATGATGTTGATATTCTCAAGACTAACAAGAACGAGTTTATGTATTTTTACAATTTAGATGAAGAACATCAAATTTTCGAAAAATGTAAAAATATAAAATCATTTCATGATATAATTATAACTAATAAAGAAAAAGAAGTTTTATATTATTCAGACCAAAAGATGGACTATATTAAAACAATTAGTTCAGATGTTATCAATTCAAATGGAGCTGGAGATTCTTTTACAGCAGGGTTAGTTTACGGCCTTATGAATAATTTTAGTATAATAAAGTCTATTGAATATGGTAATGTTTTTGCCAGTCTATCTTTGAGATCAGAGAAAATATTTCCCAGTATTTTAAAAATAGAAAAAATTAATGAAATATACAGGAGGAGTTATGATGAAGATTAAGTTTGATTTTTTGGATATTAAACCAGAAGTAAAGGAAGCTATAGATGAAGGGAAACCTATTATCTCTTTGGAGTCAACAATTATTTCACATGGCATGCCGTACCCGCAAAACGTAGAAACCGCTAAAATGTTAGAAAATTTAGCAAGAGAAAAAAATGTAGTGCCAGCCACTATAGCCGTTATTGGCGGAAAAATTAAAATTGGGTTAAATGAAGATGATCTTGAATTTATTGCAAAAACTAAAAATATCGTTAAAGCAAGCAGAAGAGATATATCATATGTTATATCCCAAAAATTGAATGCAGCAACTACTGTATCAGCTACTATGATCTTTTCTGCAATGGCAGGGATAAAGATTTTTGCTACAGGTGGTATAGGAGGAGTTCACAGAGGAGCAGAAAAAAATTTTGATATATCTGCCGATCTACAAGAACTTTCTAGAACAAATGTAGCTGTAGTATGTGCTGGGGCTAAGGCTATATTAGATCTAAAACTAACAATGGAGTATTTAGAAACAATGGGAGTACCAGTAATTGGCTATAGGACAGATCAGCTACCTGCTTTTTATTCTAAAGATTCAGGACTAAAAGTTCCTTTTAGGTTAGATTCTGTTGCAGATATTGCCGGTTTGATGAAAACAAAATGGGATTTAGGTCTTTCTGGAGGAGTTTTAATAACAAACCCAATTCCTGAAGAATTTTCAATGGATAGTTCTTATATTAATAAATCTATTGATAAAGCATTAATAAAAGCAAAAGAGCTTAATATAGAAGGCAAACAATTAACTCCATTTTTATTGGAAGAGATAAAAAATATAACCGAAGGTAAGAGTTTAGATTCTAACATAGAGTTAGTAAAAAACAACGTATTATTAGCTTGTGAAATTTCTAAACAGTATTATAGTTGATTTATCTGGGAGAAATAAGGGGTGATAAAGTTGGATATTAAAATCAAAGAAACTTTTAATGGTATGATGAAAAAATTACAAAGAGAGAAAGTGATAACTTTTATTAAAAGTAAGATCGAAAATGGTGAAGTTACTTATAAAGAACTATATCAGGAACTATTAATACCATATCTATCGAATTGGCATTGTGATGAGGACATTCAGGAATTATGTATTTTTAAAGAGCACGTTTCTACATCTATAATAAGATCAATAATAGAAATAAACTATCCTTATATTGTGCAGAACAGGATGAAATTGATTGAAGAAGGTACTATAACAGAATTAAGAAAGAAAGTTTTTATAGCTTGTCCCGCAGGAGAATATCATGAAATAGGCGCAAGGATAGTTTCAGATATTTTTTATCTTAACGGGTATGATGTTTTATATGTTGGGGCTAATACTCCGCTTAATGAAATAATTAAAATGACAAAAGTATATGTACCTGATTATATAGCGTTAAGCGTCAGCGATCCTTATAACATAATATCTGCAAAAAAAGTTATTCAAAAATTAAAAGAAAACAATTCACAATCAAAGATAATTGTTGGTGGTAGAGCTTTTAGATTAAATCCCCATATTTTTAGTCAAATTAAAGCTGACTTTTTGCTTGATACTTTTCATGAAATAGAAAAGCTTGCTGAAGGTGATAAATAATGGCTTTTTTATCAAAAATAGCGTTTAGGTTTATGAAAAAAGGTGGAGGACAGACTATATTGATTATATCAGCTATAGCTATTGGAGTAGCCATACAGATTTTTCTTGGTCTTTTGATTCAAGGGCTCCAAGACAGCCTTGTAAATGAAACTATAGGAGACTCATCACACATTTCAGTATCTTCAAAATTAGAAAATGGAAGCATACAAGATTATGAAAATATTACTAAACAAATACAAAAATCTAATTCTAATAATGAAATTAAAGTTGTTAATCCAGTGATTTCAAAACCTTCAACTCTACAATTTGAATCAGTAAATAAAAATATATTTATAAAAGGAATGCCTATTGATTCAGGAGAAAAGATTTATGAATTTTCTCAAAAGTTGTTAGAAGGTAAAACTCCAGTTGATGGAGAAGTCATTTTGGGTGATTATTATAGAGAAAAATTTGGCCTTAAAATTGGAGATGAAATTAGCATCTTTATTTTTGAAAAATTTAAAACTGAAACACTGAAAATCTCTGGTTTCTTTAAATTTGGAGTTCAAAATATCAACGAAAGTTGGCTTATTACTAATTTGGACACAGCACAAAATCTCTTTGAAACAAATTCTGTTACTAATATAGAAATGCAAGTTGATAAACCATTAGAAGTTGAAACTGTACAATCCAATTTAATTGAATCACTATCTCTTGATGAACAATTAAAAATAGTAACCTGGAAGGAGTTAAATGCTGATTTATTAACAGCTTTGAGTAGTCAGTCTCTTTCCAGTATATTAATACAAGTTTTTGTAATTATATCTGTTTCTTTAGCGATTGCCTCTGTTTTGATAGTATCTGTTTTACAAAAATCGCGAGAAATAGGCATCTTAAAAGCTATGGGTATAAAAAATTATCAATCGAGTTTAATTTTTGTACTTGAAGGTTTATTTCTTGGTGTTATCGGTGCAATTATAGGAGTTGTATTAGGAGTTGGACTTATTTTATCTTTTACCACATTTGCTATTAATGCAGATGGGACCCCAGTAATTCCTCTTACTTTTAATTACGGATTTATTCTTTTATCTTTTACCATAGCAGTTTCTTCTGCTCTTATTGCATCTATTATTGCTGGAAGAAAATCTTCTAAATTAAATCCTATTGAGGTGATTAAGAATGGATAATTACTTAATTAAAATGGAAAAGATAAACAAAATATACGGAGATAAAATAAAAAATCATGTAATACACGACCTTGATTTGGAGATAAGAGAAAATTCTTTTGTTTCAATTATTGGGCAATCAGGTAGTGGTAAAACTACACTTCTCAATCTAATGGGAACATTGGATACTCAAACTTCAGGAGAAATAATTATAGATGGAATTAACACAGGGAATATGAGTAAAAAAGAATTAGCAGAATTAAGAAATAAAAAAATTGGATTCATATTTCAATTTCATTATCTTTTAAATGAGTTTACTGTTTTAGAGAATGTGTTAATACCTTATCAGATTTCTGGTAACAAAATAAATCAAAAAGTAAAGAATAAAGCAAAAGAATTGTTAGAGTTAGTTGGTTTAAAAAACGTTATTAATTCGAATTCTAACAAAATATCTGGTGGTCAGCAACAAAGAACTGCAATAGCAAGAAGCTTGATAAATGATCCGCCAATTATACTTGCAGATGAACCTACTGGTAACTTGGATTCAGATACAACAGAAGGTATATACAATTTGTTTAGAAAAATACATAAAGAGTTAAACACTACCTTTGTGATAATAACTCATGATCAACATGTTGCTGAAAAAACGGATAGAATTATAGAATTAAAAGATGGAAGAATTGAATCAGATATATATACTACATAATAATATATCTGTTATATATTGTATATCTATATAATAATATTATTTTATTATTAATATATAGCTATATATAATATCACATTTATATATAGCTATAATTTTATGTATAATATATAAATATTTATACACTATATTATAAAGTCTTTTTAATTTTTAATATCAAATTTTTTATTATGTGTGTAATATCAAAATGGTATAATATTTTTTGAGATGAAATTAATTTATTAAAAATAAATTTTTATTGATCTTGATTTTATTGACAAAAGAGCATAATTATTGTCGGAAAACCTAAGTTTTCCGACATATATTAAAAATATTTTGAAATAAAGCTTTAGAAAGGTGATTATATAAAGGGTTCAGAGGCCTCCTTTCAAAATCCTTTGTGTGGTGATTGTCATTTTAAAATGAACAAATACATTATTTAGTTTTTAAAAGCGTTTCTATGGCTAAAATACAAAGAGGGTATATTACAAAAAATATGTATATGAACAATATAAATATAAATATGCAAGATATAGTATATTATGATTTACTAAAAATAAATAAATTTATGAAACAATAATAGTAATATAATGCAGTGTAAAATATAATATAAAATATATAAAAATATATACGATGATAAATGAGGTGTTTTTTATAAAAATTAAAAAAAGTACTGAAAAGAAAATTGAAATATTATTAGATATTGCAAAAGCAGAAATGTTAGAAAAAGGTATATCAAATTTTAGTTTTGATAAAGTGATTTCTTCAACATCACTTAGTAAAGCTACAGTTTATAAAATATTTATAAATAAAGATGGTTTTATAAAAGCAGTTATAAGCTCTACTCTTGAGGATATTATTCCTCCTTTTAAAGAGTTATTAAATAAATACAAATCTTTATCAGATGCTCTAAATGATTTGGAAAATATTAATTTTGACGCTAAAGCATGGATAGAACAATATCGCATAGAAGATCTTATGGCACATAAAGAATATACAGAATTCATTAATAATTTTTATTATAAACATTTTGGACATTTGATAATGAATAAAATTAAAGAATTCCAAGATGATGGAGATATTAGGAATGATATAGAACCTATATATATATTTGAGTTTATTACTTCAGTTACTAAAGGAATGGGGATAATGTTGAAAGATAAAGATTACAAAAAAGTAGTTAATAATTACAGTAAATTAATAAAAAGTTCTTTGACTAATACAAGGGAGTTATGAAATGTTACTATTAGCAAACACTTCACTGGGTTTAGAAAAAATATTAAAACAAGAATTGAAAGAATTGAACTTCAAAATTAAAGATGTTAAAAATGGAATGGTTTATTTCAATGTAGAAGAAGAGAAAGTAAAAGATGTTAAAAAGATCAGAACGGCAGAAAGAATTTATTTAATTATGAAAGAGTTTAAGTTTAAAAAATTAGATGATTATTTTGAAAATATATACAGAATTAGGTGGAATGAATATTTTGATATTAAAGACAGGGTTATTATCGATAAAGTCATATTGAACAGTAAATATCATAAATCACAAAAAACCTTTCAATCTCTAACCCAAAAAGCTGTCTATAAAAGTATGATGGATGAGTATAAAATAGATTTTATGATGGAGAGTAAAAATACATACAAATTAAGAGTCTTTATCTTTGGTATAAAAGCAGTTGTTGCAATGGACTTATCTGGGGATCCTTTACACAAGAGAAATTATAGAAAGTTTATTTCCAAAGCCCCTTTAAAAGAACATATAGCTTCTGCGCTTATAATAAACTCTGGCTGGAATAAAAAATCTCCGTTAATAGATCCTTTTTGTGGAAGTGGAACAATTCCTTTAGAAGCAGGATTAATTGCTGCAGGTATACCAGCTGGGTTCTTAAGAGAATATGACTTTGAGAAGATGAAAAAGTTCAAGGAAATAATTGAAAACAATAAAATTAATGAAGAAAATAAGATATTTAATAATCCGAAAATAATAGGAACAGATAAAGAAGACGATATGATAGAAACATCAAGAAAAAATTATGATAACATAGGTTTAAATTTGAACATATCCTTTTATAAATCAAGTATGGAAAAAGTAAAAAATGATTTTGATGAAAAGGGAGTTATAATTACCAATCCACCATATGGAGTCAGGTTAGAAGATAATAAACAAGCTATTAAATTGGTTAATCAGATGCGATACTTAAAAAAAGAATTTTCTGGTTGGGGACTTACCGTGATAACTAGTTTAAAAGATTTTGAAAAATATTTTGACATGAAGGCCTATTCAAAAATAGACATATTAAATGGAAAAATAAAATCTTATATTTTCACTTATAAGGAGATATAACATGAAAATAAAAGTTTTTATCTTAATATCTTTAATTTTATCTATTCTTATTTTTTCTGCTACAGGAGAATTCTACTATAATTACAAGCCCAAAAATGAATCAACAGATATTACTAATGTGTTAGCTAATGAAGATCTTTTGAATAGATTAGAAGAAATTATTGAAAAAAATAATTATTTTATTGGCATTGATATAGATGATATTAAAGGAAATGATGTTGTATCTATAAATTCTGAAAAATATTTTCGTCCAGCTTCTTTAACAAAATTGATAACCACATATCTGTCAATAGATGAATTTGGTTTGGATAAGAATTTTTATACTTATATCTATTTAGAAGAAACTCCAAAAAGTCAGCTAAATTCTAATGTATATATACAAGGGAAAGGAGATCCTTTTTTAACTGTTGAAGAGTATAAAAGCTTTCTTAACAAGCTTAAATTAAGTGGTGTTGATACTATATATGGTGACCTAATATTTGACTTTACTTATTTTAAAAAAGTTGGATATGGAGAGGGTTGGATATGGAACGACCCACAACCACAAATCCTTCCATTAAATATCTGGACTAATAACAATGCCATATCAAAAGAAACAACATACGAAAGTCAAAAAGATAGAATAAAGTATTTAACAGTATATCTACTAAATGATTTAGGAATAAATTTTCAAGGCGAAATATATGAAGATAAAGTCCCAGAAAATTACAATCCCTTTTTTACTAACAGTTCTGAAAAATTGGAAAGTATTTTAGAATTTATGAATAGAGAAAGTGATAATTTCATATCAGAACATTTATTCAGATATTTACTAAACGAATGGGATATGGGAATGAATTATTCATATAAAGACATAATAAACAAAATCAATGAAAAAATAGAATTTATAAATAAAGAGTTTATAATAACTGATGGCACAGGGCTATCTACATATAATTTAGTAACCCCATCGATAATGAATAAAATTATCTTAAAAATCGTGGATGAAGTTTCACTTGAAAAAACAAAATATTTATTAACAACTTCTTTTGAAAAAGGTGTTTTTTATAATAGATATAATAAATCGAATTTATGGGTAAAAACCGGCACATTGTTCACTGATTCTGCAATATCGGGAATTCTCGAAAGTTCTAATAATAATTTTTACATTTTTACCATATTAATAAATAATTCAGTACAAGACATGAATGACATAAAAGATTTGGAGATAAAATTAATTGAAATTATTTATAAATACTTAAACTAAAACCAGCTAAAGAGCTGGTTTTAGTTTATTGATAAATATTTAATTTTAAATAATCAGGAATTCCATTTTTATATGGAGGTGTGAATTCTCCTTCTATTAGAGGTTTACAATATTCTAAAAACTTTTCAGTTACATATAAACCATCTTCAGAAATAAATTCTTTTGGAAGGTATTTAGTACCATTTGCAATTTTATTCAATTTTTCTAACTTGAAGTCTATCTTGTATGGGTTATTTGATACTCTTTCAAAGATCACCATATAACCACTTATTCCATTAGTGGCAAACTCTACAGCTTTTTCTCCAGCTTTTATAGCTTCTTCTACATCGGTTAAAGAAGATAAATGTCTTCCGCTCCTCTGTAGATAGTCTGGGATTGCAGTATGAACTTTAAGCCCCAATTCGTTATGGACCATATCAGATATAACTTTTCCTGCGTATCCTAATTGTTTATTACCAAAATTATCTTTGTATCCTAAATCAGAAACAAAATTATTGTCAGGATATTTTATTCCTTCTGATACAGCAATAGAGCAGTAACCATCATCATTTATAAAGTCGTTTATCTTATTGAAAAATTTTACTTTATCAAAAGGTACTTCTGGAAGAAGTATTATATGTGGCCCAAATTTGTTGTTTATATTAGCCATAGCAGTTGATGCAGCTAACCAACCTGCATGCCTTCCCATTGTTTCAAGAACAAATACTTTAGTTGAATCTTTAGACATGCTTTTTACATCTATGCTTCCTTCTAAAATGGAAGTAGCTAAATATTTTGCAGACGAACCAAAACCAGGAGTATGATCCGTATAAGGAAGATCATTATCTACTGTCTTGGGAATACCAATAACTTTTAAATCATAATTAATTGATTTAGCATAATTAGATATTTTATTTGCGGTATCCATAGAATCATTACCCCCGTTATAAAAGAAAAAACCTATATTATACTTTTTAAAAATTTCAAAAATTGTGGTAAAAATTGGATCGTTATCGTCTTTAATTTTTCTTCTACATGAACCAAAAGTACTTGAAGGAGTATATTTGAGTAATTCAATTTCTTTATTTGGTAAATTTTTCATGTTAATTAAATTCTCACCAATTATTCCGTTAATTCCGTTAATAGCAACATAAATGTTGTCAATGCTTGACGATTTAAAAGAACTTCTAACTACACCATAAGCAGAAGCATTTATAACACTTGTTACTCCACCGGATTGAGCATAAACCGCGTTCTTCCCCATTATTATAACCCCCCTACTATTTTATCTAAAAGCAAATTTCTCTTCTTGGCTTAATTGTGTAGTATAATTGTCTTTATCAGCTGGAATTACCATTCCAAAACCTTGTGCATTTTTGGCTCCTAACCCTGAGTTGAGAGTCAATGATATTAGTTCTTTGTTTCCTTTTAACTTAAAATACCCTGTCCAGCCTTTGATGATTATTCCTTTATAAAAAAGGAGTTTTTCATTTTTTTCAGTAATACCATAAGGTTCTATTGATAAACATTTTCTTTTAGTTTCTATTCCAAGGGCGTTGGCTTTTCTTTTTAAATTTTCTTCTACAAGCTTCTTAAAATCGGTAGAGTATGGCGAAAAGTAGTGCGTGTATCTATTTCCATTAGGTAAAATTATAGTAGAATAAGTTGTAATAGGAGAAAGTGTTTTAACTAATAGGGTTTCATTAGTGGTTTCGATAACCATTTCAGTCTTTTTCAAAGTAAAATAGTTTCTCTCAACTCTAAATACTTCTTCAGATTCAATAGATTTGAATATTGCATCGATAATCTCTTGCATAGGTGATGCAAAATAGACTACAAAAGAACCATAGAATTTCATTCTTTTATGCTCTACCTTGAAAGAGCTCAAAGGGTAAATCCTTGAAAATGTGAAGAGTTTAAGCTTCTTATTATCAATCAAAGTCCCATCATCATGGTATTCAGGAATAGCGTCTGACATTAAATTGTAAAACATCCCTTGTAGTGGTCTGTTATAATGAACAGGTAAATCAACCATTTCGTTATTAACCGGCTTGAACTCCAACTTAATTACCATTAAAAATCCCCCCAAACCAAATTTAACATTTTTATACTTTACAATTTTATTTAAAAATAACGTAATTATTATATCAAAATCATTAAAATAAAAAAAATATAATTATTAATTAAAAATAAACCCGGGAATTCCGGGTTTATTATTTATTTCAATCTAAAATATAGCTTCTTCAGTTTCTTTATCGAAAGCATGCATTGCATTCATATCAAAAACTAATTCCATTTCTTGCATTGCTTCCGCTTCTGTTCTTGGGGTAACTTTTGCTGTAAATGATTGATCTGATATCGCAGCATGTAATAAAGTTTCAGCGCCAAGAGGTTCAACAACTTCTATTTTTGCTTTTAAAACGTTGCCTTCGTGATTTCCTTCTTTTTCTTCATAGAAAGCTTTATCATATATATCTTCAGGCCTAATTCCAAAAAGAACTTCTTTATCAATATAATCTTCAAAATGGTTTTCGTATTGTTCAGGTACTTTAAGATTTATGCCTTCATGCTTTAACCATATTCCGTTTTCTCTTATAACTTTTACAGTCATAAAATTCATAGCAGGTGTACCAATAAAACCGGCAACAAAAACATTTCTTGGTTGATGATAAACTTCGTGTGGTGTACCGATTTGTTGTACCCAACCATCTTTTAAAATAACAATCTTGTCTGCCATTGTCATAGCTTCAACTTGATCGTGAGTAACATATGCTATTGTTGCATTTAATCTTAAATGAAGTTTTTTAAGCTCAGCTCTCATTTGAACTCTTAATTTAGCATCTAAGTTAGATAAAGGTTCATCAAACAAAAACACTTTAGGGTCTCTAACAATAGCTCTACCAACTGCAACCCTCTGCCTTTGACCACCTGAAAGTTGTTTTGGTTTATTTTCTAATAAATGTTCAATATCTAAAATTTTCGCAGCATTTTTAACTCTTTTATCAATTACGGATTTATCCATTTTTCTTAATTTTAAACCAAAAGCCATGTTATCATATACTGACATATGAGGATATAAAGCATAGTTCTGAAAAACCATAGCAATGTCTCTATCTTTAGGTTCTACATCGTTAACAACATTTCCATCGATTTTAATTGTACCTTTTGAAATATCTTCTAACCCCGCAATCATTCTCAATGTTGTTGTTTTACCACATCCAGAAGGACCCAACAAAACTACAAATTGTTTGTCTCCAATTGTAAATTCAGCATCTTTAACAGCGTGAAATCCATTAGGATAAATCTTGTTTACTTTTGTTAATACAACGTCTCCCATTTTCAGCACCTCCGAGTGTTATAAATCAAAATCTTTAAAAAACTTTTTGAAATTTTTATATTCCTCAAGATCATCTATTTCTAAAAGAGATAAATCCTTTATTTCATCTATAAACTTAAGAATATTGTTATACTTTTCGTAGTTAACAATAATAGATTCAGGTTTTCCATTTTTTGTAATAATTATATCTGATTTTTTTGATTTTTCAATTACTTCGGAAAATTTTGCTTTTGCTATGGCAATGCTATAAAATTTTATGTCATCTAAATTCATATTTCACCTCTCTGACTATAATTATAGTCAAAATAAAAATAAAAGTCAAATCTTCATTAATTCTTATATATAAAAAAATAAAGCATAATTGGTAATAATTATGCTTTATTGGTGATAATTGTTTTTATCCGCTTTTATCTATTTTTTTTCTTCTTAATCCTTCTTGAACATTATAATACCCTTTTTTAATCGCGTTTTTACCCTTTTGTAAATTCATTTGATCTTTTTTTAAGTTTGAGATTTTTTCTTCAACAATTTTTTTTCTTTCTTCATCTTTTTTGATTATGTCTTTTAATATATTTTTTACTTTTTCATCATCAAAAAAGTTTTCTAATTTTTTAAAAGTTTTCATTCTTGAATCCATGATAGAGTTGTACTTTATAAAATCATCACTTTTAATGGCATCATCAAGGCTTTTTTCTATGTTTGATAGTTCTTCTATTAATAAGTTTAGTTCTTGTTTAAATTCGCTCATTCTCAATCGCCTTCTTTTTTTGTTTGAGATATAACTTCACTTTTTCAAGTTCTTGTTTACTTATTCCTTTTTCCCACCAATAGGGAATATAAGTATTGTTTAACAAAAGAGGATCAGTATTTTTAGGTAAAATATTCTTTTCAATTAATTCTAAATAATCTTTGGTACCAGGTATAGGTGTATATTCATTAATGTTTGGATTTATACCTAAATCCAAACAAAAGTCTATGGCTTCATATAATTCATTGATTTTTTGGCCAGGCAGATTAGAAATTATATAAGCACCAATATTTTTCATATCAAATCCTGATTGTTTAAAACATTTAACAGCGTTCATTAAATCTAAATTAGTAACTTTATTTCCTGTTTTCTTTTGCATATCTGGATTTGAAGTCTCATAACCAAGTTTTATTATTTTAAAACCGGCTTCTTTTAGAAGATCGGATAATTTTTGGTTTATTCTATGAGCATGGATCCCATTTGGTAGATGGTAGTTAACATTGAAATCCTTTAACATAAAAAGCATATCTTCAAGATCAGGTCTTAATAGAAAAGCATCATCAAAAAACACTATGTTTTTAATGTTTGGGTGGTTTTTCAGTATCATTCCGAGTTCTTGTCTTATTTTATCAAGGGATTTATATTTGAACCTCCACATATTTGGAGTTGAACAATAAGTACATTTGTAAGGACAACCAATAGAAGATAATATAACAGCATAAGATATTTTTTTATATTCAGAATAATCCAGCAATATTTCTTCAAACCAATCATAATCATTTATCATTTCAGTGTTATAATATTTTAATACTTGGTTTAACGATTGAACACCATTACCGTTTATAATATGTGTATTTAGATCATTGAATGTTTTTCTAGAATGATCTGGATATAAGTTAGCATAAATGCCCCCTAAAAACAAAGGTGTATCGGGATAGAATTCTCTAATTTTTTCAACAGTTTTTTTCCCACCATAATACCAGTAAGTAAGTGTTATGCCAGTTATTATTCCATCAATTCTACCTATCGATTTTAACTTTTCTTCAAACAATTCTTCTGGCATACCGTATTTTTTGAATTTTCGGTCAATAAAATTTATTATTTTTGGTTTTTCAACAGTTTTTGTGTAGAACTTTCCAGTTCCATAATATTTGTCTTTTGGTTTTTTATATTTTTCTATACCTTTAGTATGTCTATCTAAATTATCTATAAATTGAACTTGATGGCCTTGCTTTTTCAACATAGCAGAAATATAGAGCAACCCCATAGGTTTTAGCCAAAAATCATATGCGGCGGAATCATAAATCCAGGGATTTACAATTAGAAATTTCACTTTAGTTCACCTTTTTCACTCATCATGTAGTAATAAATTCCCTTAAGAGTAAGATCAGGAACGTAATTATTAAACAATTTTGATTTCCCTTTTAAGTTTTTAGCCATGCCACCTGTTGTTATTATTTTGTAAATATTTTGATCTTCATTTTGAATTTCTTCAATTAATTTTTCTAAGCCATAAATTGTGGTTTTTATAATACCTATTTGTAAATTATCTATTGTATTAATACCTTTATTGTAATTAGGTATATCTAACTCTATTTGCGGAAGTTTAGCTGTATTAGAAAATAAAGCTTGCATAGATATTTTAAAGCCTGGAGTTATTGAGCCACCTACAAAATCACCGTTTTGTATTATGTCTACTGTTATAGCGGTTCCAAAATCAATCGCAATTACATTTTCACCATATTCCTTTCTTGCAGCAATAACATTTGCTATTCTGTCAGGACCTATTTCATGTGGATATTGTGCTTTGTATTCTATATTAAATACCCTTTTAGTGTGATCAACAAAATATGTTTTTGAATTAAAGTACTTTTCTCCCATCTTTTTGATTATATAGTTTACAGATGGAACAACTGAAGCGACTGATATTGAATCAATACTTTCAATGTTTATATCATTTATTTTTAATAAGTTGTATATATGAGAAAACAATTCATCTTCAGTTTCAAACCCATGAGTCCCAAGTCTGATAGTTTTTAGATTATCAAAGCCACTTTTATTTTCATATAATCCTATAACCATATTAGTATTTCCTACATCAATTAGTAAAAACATACTCACTTCCTCCGTTATATTTTTTTATTAGCAGCTTTTCTTAGCCTGTTCATTATAGCAATACCAATACCTTTATCTTCAATAGATTGGACCATAATATTTTTATATTTTTTATCGTATTTTCTTAACATATAAAAAAGATTTATAGCAAATTCATAATGATTTTCATCGGTTGATATTATATCATAATTCAATTTTTTTGATTTAGCCAATTTTTCATTCGATTTTAAAATTAAAAAAATTGAATTCTCCTTATATTTATCAATATTTATGTCTAAATCATTAAATATTACAACATTACTCTCTGGGGCATAATGACGGTATTTCATCCCTGGTGCAATCGCAATATCAGCATCAGCTTTGCCATAAACAAAATCAGGTATCTTTATATCTCCAAATATTTCCTTAATTTTTTCTGGAGATATGGGCCCTGGTCTTAATAAAGTAGGAATTTTTTCTGTCAAATTTATTATTGTGGATTCTATACCAAACTCAAGTTTTCCTGATGAAATGATGTAATCTACTCTTCCATCCATATCTTCTATAACATGATCTGGATAGGTCGGAGAAGGTTTACCAGATAAATTAGCACTGGGAGCGGCTATGGGTAAATCAGAAAATTCTATTATTTTATTTGCTACTGGATGAGCAGGTATTCTTATTGCGACTGTATCTCTACCAGCAGTAACAATATCAGGTACTACATTTTTTTTCTTCAAAACAAAAGTTATAGGCCCTGGTACAAGAGATTCAACCTTTTCAAATAATTCATATGGAAAATAAGTATATTTTAAAATATCTTCTAATTTTGCTATGTGTAAAATTAATGGATTGTCTGATGGTCTTCCTTTTGCCTGATATATTTTTTCTACAGCATTTACAGACAAACCATTTGCACCTAATCCATAAACAGTTTCTGTGGGAAATATCACAGTTTCATCATTTTTAAGCGCTTCTGCTGCTTCATTTATTATTTTTAGATCAATATTAAAAGTATCAATGTTAAATATTTTAGTCATTTTGTACCTTCCTTCTTATTATTGTGTATTAATATTTTAACAGATTAAAAAAACAAAAATATTAAATTTATATACTTTATTAAAATCTGTTTTTAATAAAATAAGAAAATAATTTCATTATATCCATCTCATCGCTTTAGAAAAACTATAAGCTATATTAAATTGAGTTTGAAAAATATTTCATATTTGATAAAATTTCTATATAATGAGAAATAGGAGGGATTATATGATTTTAAAAAAGTATGATGGAGATTTATCAAGTGTTGATTTTTTAGACATGATGATGATTGATATATCAGGAAATATGAGACATGTATCCATAGCAAAAAGTTATATTACTGATAATATTTTTGAAGAAGGTATAGGTTTTGATGCTTCAAATTTAGGTTTTGCTAAAGTTACCAAATCTGATATGGTGGCTATACCTGATATGAATAAAGCTTTTGTTGAGGAAAAAGATGGGTTTAAAATTCTTCATGTTTTTTGTGATGTTGTAGATCCTTTTGATAACGAAAGATCTTTTGAACATTATCCAAGAAATGTTATCAAAAACACAGTTAAATATTTAAATGAATTAGGCATTGCAGATACTGCAAAACTACTTGTTGAATTAGAATTTCATGTTTTTGATGAAGTTAGATATTCGTCAGCGCATAATCACTCTTATTATTCTTTGAACAGCTCAGAAGGAATAGGTGAGTCTTTTGGATCCTTACCCAGAATGCCGCACGATTCTGGTTACCATAAACTCTATCCAGAAGAAAAATATTTTACCTATAGAAATACAATAGTAAGTATATTAGAAGGTTTGGGTATACCTATTAAATATCATCATCATGAGGTTGGTATAGCTCAACTTGAAATTGAAGTGAATTTTATGGACCTCGAAGAAGTTGCTGACAATATAAGTATCGCTAAATGGGTGATCAAACAAGTTGCCAATGAGATGAATTTGTATGTTACTTTTATGCCAAAGCCAATTTACAAAATGCCAGGAAATGGTATGCATGTTCACCAATTTTTAGTAAAAGATGGTAAATCCCTATTTGTTGGTGACAAAGAACATGGATTAAGCGATATTGGATTAAATTATATTTGTGGAATACTTGATCATGCTTTGTCTGGATCTTTATTAGCCTTTACAAATCCAAGTACAAACTCATATAAAAGATTAGTACCAGGATTTGAAGCTCCAATTAGCGCAACTTACGCAAAAGGAAGTAGATCTGCAGCAATTAGAGTTCCTGGATACTTGAAGAAAAATGCAGTTAGAATTGAATATAGAACAGGAGATGCAACTAGTAATTTCTATTATTCTTTTGCAGCAATGGTGCTCGCTGGAGTAGATGGGATTTTAAATAAATTAGACCCCAAAGAAAGAGGTTACAATTCTACAGATAATATGGAAGATAAGATATTTCCGTTAGATTTAGATGCAGTTTTAAATGGATTAAAACAAGATCATAAATATTTAGAAAAGGTATTCCCTGAATCTTTGATAGAAGAATGGATAAAAATAAAAAGGAAAGAAGCTAACTACGTTTATAATGCACCCACTCCTCAAGAGTATGAGTTATATTTCTAAAAATCAAGAGGGCTTTATTAGCCCTCTTGATTTTTGTTTAAATACATAGTTTGTGCTATTTCATCCAATTCTTTGATATCATTTTTTTTCTGTTCAATATCGTATTCTTCTTTTTTTCTTATTTTTAGTTTGTTTAATATGTCTTTATCCATTTTTTTCTCTAAATAAATGTTTCTGGATTTGTCTTCTTCTAAAAGAGACTTTTGATAAATTCTAACTTGTAAATCTCTCTTATTGTTCAAAGATTGTCGGTATCTTATCATCTCTTGAATCTTAGCTGATGATATTTGGGATTTAAGATATAAGTCAAAGAGTTTATTGTATTCTTTTATCTCATTGTTGATCTCTTCTAACCTATTTTCTTCTATCAATCTTTGTTGTATTTTTTTACCCAATTCTTCTTTTGCATTTTCTTCTAATTTTTCTCTTAAATCTTGAACTTTTTGTAAAGAAAATTTAAATTTCATAGAAATCGCCTCAATTATTTTATTCCATATCGATCTAGTTTATAGTAAAGATTTCTAACTGTTAATCCTAATTTTTTGGAAGCTTCTGTTTTATTGCCATGACAGACTTCTAATATTTCCATAATAATTCTTTTTTCAAAGTCTTCAACTAATTCTTTCAATGTTCCCGAATTATTTTCTTTATTTTCTGTTATTTCAGGAACATGAGAAGATGTAATTATAGAATCATTACTTTCAAGGTTTAAAATTGATCTGTCAATTACATTTTCGAGTTCTCTAATATTACCATTCCACGAATAATCTTTCAATTTGTTAATAGCATCATCAGTAAAGTCGTAAATAACCCTACCATATTTCTGATTTAAAGAATATAATATTTGTCTTGCCAATTTTGGGATGTCTTCTGTTCTCTCTCTTAATGGAGGAATGTTAATGGTAACAACTGAAATTTTGTAAAATAATTCTTTTGAAAATTTTCCGAGGCTTATCAAAGTTTTTAAGTCTTCTGTTGTTGAAAAGATAAACCTTACATCAGGTTTTACGCTGAAATATTCGCTTTCAAACTCGTTATCTCTAATAAATTTTAGGAGTTTTTCTTGAATTTCTTCTGAAGCTTCATGTATATTTTCTATAAACAAAGTCCCTTTATCTGACAAAGCTATATAACTTTTATCTCCAAACAACATTTGATTTTGTTTGTTTTTCTGAATCATTGATAAATTAAGTTTTAAATACGTATTATTTTTTCTTTCAGAATAGTTATGTATTGCTTGAGCCAATATTTCCTTTCCTACACCGTACTCTCCGTGTATTAATACATTAACTTTTGTTAGCGATGCTTTCTGTGCTTGTTTAATAACATTTTTCATTTCATTAGATTCACTTATTATATCATCAAAAGTGTATCTAGCCTTTTCTTTTTTAAGCATCCTTTTTGTAGCCTCAAGTTCATTCATCAATCTTTGTATTTCTGATACATCATGAATAACAGCCACAGACCCTTTAAATTCATTTTTTACAAAATATGGGGTTACAGATGCGAGTACATCTTTCTTGCTTCCAGCTACTTTTTTTCTCACGTTGAAAATAGGTTTTTTCTCTCTGGCACATTTTATGTGAAGACTTTCCCCTTCTTCAATATCTATAGAAGCGGGTTTACCAATGACTTCTCTTGGAGTTAGCCCAGTTATTTTGGTGTAGGCCCTATTTACCATAATGACTCTACCTTCTTGATCTGCTACCGAAATTGCATCAGTAGTTGAATCAATAATTGAGGTAAGCATAGCTTCAATTTCTCTAAGATTGGTAACTTCTTCAGCTAACTTTTGAATTGTTGTTACATCTCTAAATACAGCTGCCGCTGCAATTGTTTCGTTATTATCGTTTTTTATAGGAAATCTGGATGTAATTATCACTTTATTTCCAAGATTTTGCAATCTATCTAATTCAGATTCACCTGTTCGTAAAATAATGTGTAATCTGGTGTTTGGAACAGTTTCTACAACATTTTTGTTCAAAACATTTTCTCGTTCTAAATCTAAAATTCTACAAGCAGAATCATTGACAAAAAACAAATTTTCATGCTCATCAACCGCGATTACTCCTTCTTGTAATTGGTCTAGTATAGATTTTATCAACTCATTATTATTCATTTTCTTCACCCCGAAAAGATTTTAATTTATGATGTTGAACCCAACCTTTGTTAAGTTCTAATTCCCCCATATATTGAACAACTTCTTCATATTCTTCTTTGTACAGAAATCTATTTAATTTTGGATATTTTTTAATTTCATTTACAGGTACATATTGATCCATTAGGCTAATATGTATTTCATCAGATAATTCATATTTGATAAATTTCAAAGCTTCTTTTGCTTGGTTTGTAAGATTTGGTAAAACTAAAATTCTTATTATTAACCCCCTTAATAGCACTCCTTCTTCGTTAGTATGAAAAATATTTCCTATTTGATTATACATCATTTTAATCGATTTTTTGGCATAATCCCAATAGTTTTTTACATTAGAATATCTTTTACCTAAAATATTACTGGTATATCTTATATCTGGTAGGTATATATCAACTACGCCATCTAATAAATCTAAAGTTTCAGGATTTTCAAATGAACTTGTATTCCATACAATTGGTAAGTTAAAACCTTTTTCTATTGCAATGATCAATGCATCAAAAATAAAAGGAAGATATGGAGTGGCAGTTATCAAATCTAAGTTTTTAGCTTTTTTAACTTCCTGTATATTAATAAAAATATCTGCTAATTCGTCAACAGTTCTTTCCTTGCCGTTACCTTTTTGAGAAAATAAAAAGTTTTGACAGTAAACACACCTCATATTGCAATTACTAAAAAATACTCCTCCTGCACCTGTGTCACCAGTTATTGGTGGTTCTTCTCCAGGATATAAAACGTATTCAGAAATTTTTATCTTGTCGTTAGCGCCACATACTCCGTTATTAACATTTCTATTAGCATTGCATTTCATAGGGCACAATGTACATTTATATATATGATTATATAATATATCTCTTCTTTTATGCAATTCACCATTTTCATATAATTTTATATAAGAAGGTTGGTACATATAAAATTCCTCCATTTGATTTTTCAACGTTATAAAGCACAGCATTCAAAAGAATATTCTATTTTATAGTTATTTTCTTCTGCAAGTTTTATTGTATGTTGTAAGGGCTGGGTTATCTTATCTAAATATTTAAGGGACATAACCTGTAACTCTTTTCTATAAAACCCTTTAGGCTGCATGCAGCCAAGAGTTAGATTTGTGTTTGGCATTTCTTTTTTAAATGTTTTAAAAATATCTTCTATCTCTTTTAAATTTGGTGGTTTTTTGTTTTCAAAAAATGTATCTTTCGTAGGTATAAAAACAATGAATATTACATTCTTAATTTTATTTGCATTTTTTTTCAAAATATTTAATGAATTGAATTCATGTTCTATTTTTCCACCATTTAAGCCTAATGTTATATGTGGTTTGACATTAAAGTTTTCACTTATGAGAGTATCAAAACTTGAGATCATTTCTTTATAAAAATTATTTCCGTAAACATTTTTATATGCTTCTTCTTTACCTACAATATCAAAAGAAATAGAATCATGAAGATCCCTTAATTTAGAAAGGTATTCATATGAATTTTCAACAATTCCAGTATGTATGTTATATCTTAAATTGTACTTATTTTTTAAATATTTTAGTTTTTCGTAAAAAGGAATAATAGGAACTTCTATATTGCTATTCATACCACCACTAATTAAGAATGATTTTATACCTTCTTTTGCAAGTTCTTCTATTTCATCAACTGACTTCATATTTTTTAAATAATGCTTATTGCAGTGTTTACAATTTAAAAAGCAATAATTTTTTGTTGTAGAAATTGATTTGGTATGAGTTAACTTAACAAATTCAATATTTTTCATTTTTATTACTTCCATTTAAAAATTTTTCACAGGCTTCCTTTGCTGCTAATTGTTCAGCAATTTTTTTTGAATGCCCTTCTCCAACTCCAAGTGTTTCATTGTTAATTTTTACAGCAACTTTATAATATTTTATATGGGATGGGCCTTGAGAGTTTAGAACTTCATATACTGGTAATGCTTTATAAACTTCTTGAGTAATTTCCTGTAATTTTGTTTTATGATCTAAAAATAGTTCTCCTTTAATAGCTTTTTTTATATAAGGGGTTAATCTTTTTAAAATGTATTCTTTTGCATAGTCAAAACCTAAAGATAGATATATCGAAGCAAACAACGATTCAGTTGCATCAGCTAAAATAGAATGTTTTTGTCTACCACCATGTTTTTCTTCACCAGTACCTAAGAATAAAAATTTATCTAAATGAATTTTTTTGGCTACTTCGGTTAAAATTAATTCAGAGGCAACAGTTGCCCTTATCTTCGACATATCTCCCTCAGAAAGATTATATTTATTAAAAAGGAACTCGGAGATCGAGAGTTCCAATACTGAATCTCCGAGAAATTCTAATCTTTCATTTGAATTTAGTTTTCTTCCTTTATTTTCTTTTTCAAAAACAAAAGATGTATGACTTAAAGCAGTAAAAAGAATATTTTTATCCATATTTTCTGGAAGTTTTAACGATTTTATTGCTTTGTTTACTATATTTTTTTCTTTTTTTGTCATTACATCGTTTTGATTCATCCTAATATAACTCCTTAATCATTTTTGTTAAGCTGTCTACATCCAAACTATTTTGCTTTTGAATTAGCTTAGAAGAACCTGATGCAGCATAATCTTTATAACCAAGATTAATAAAATCTTTAACAGATACATTATTTTTAACTATAGTTTTTGATAATTCATTTGCAATTCCATTTTCTAAATTATGATCTTCAAGTGTAATGATTATTTTATCTTTTAGAAATGGAAGAATTTTCTCTTCATCATAGTCTAAAGGAGTTGGAACTCCAATAACATTAATATTTATATTTTCCTTTCTTAGATTGTCTGCGGTTTTTACAGCGTTATTTGTATAAGTACCATATGTAATTATTGTAATATCTTCTCCATTTCTTAAAACATCTATATCTCCATAATTAAATTCGTAATTCTCTCCATAAAAGATATCTCCGTTTTCATCTAATATGATATCTAATTTTGATCTACCCATTGTTATAATGATGTTCCCATCTGTGGAAGCTGCATATCTTACAACTTTATCAGTTTGATTTGGATCATTTGGAACTATGAGTTTGGTGTTGTATAAACTTCTTGTTAGTCCTATATAGTTAACTTCTTGATGGGTTTTACCATCTTCTCCAACATCTGTTCCTGAATGTGTAATCGCTGTTTTCAAATTAGTATGATTAATATCATTTAACCTTTGTTGGTTAAATGGCTCGTCTAAACCAAAAACACCAAAATCAGCAAAAAACGTTAAAACACCAGAAGTTGACAATGCGCCTGCAATTGTTGCGGCGTTGTGTTCTTGAATTCCAATTTGGATGTACCCTTCTGGATTAACTTCTTTAAAAGCTGCCAATTTTACAGAAGGAAAAAGATCACAGTCTAAAGCAGCAATAGGAAATTTATTTTTATTTTCTTTTGCTAAATCTGCTAATGCATTACCAAAAGCAGATCTATTATCAATTTTTTTATCTTTGGGATAAATTCTTGGTTTCCCTTTTTCAACATCCAATTTTATATTTGGATAGCTAACTTTAGTTTTTGTTAAATCAAGGTTCTCTCTCATTTTTCTATATTTCTCGATATCATTTTCAATGTTTAATTCTTTTAATGCTTTGTCTAATTCATCATCGGATAAAGGCGAACCATGATATTCATGCCTATTTTTCATGAATGAAACCCCTTTACCAATTATAGTTGAAGCAATAATGACTGTTGGCCCCATTTTATTATTTTCTGCAATCTCTAATGCTTCATTAATTTGAATTAAATTGTGGCCATCTATTTCTAAAACATTCCATCCAGCAGATTTATATTCTTCCTTTATATTTACAGGAAGAACGTCTCTCGCTCTACCAGAAATTTGAATATCATTGTAATCGACCAAAACAATTAAATTATTTAAATTTTCTTTTTTTGCAGTTCTTCTGGCTTCTGAAATCTGGCCTTTAGGACTTTCTCCATCGCTGGAAAAAACATAAACTTTTGAATCTTCATTTTTCATCTTAGCAGCCAATGCAAAGCCAACACCAGCTGATAAACCTTGACCAAGATTTCCAGTGGACCATTCAATGCCTGGTATTCCCCTTGTTACATGTCCCTCAAAAATTGAACCAGGATGTCTAAATCCTGAAATAACGTCATCTATAGCAAAAAAGCCTAACCTCGCTAAAGAAGAATAAACACCAGGAGAAGTATGACCATGAGAGACAACTGTTTTATCTCTTTTTTCATCAAAGGGGTTCTTTGGGTCAATATTTGCTCTATTAAAAACAGAAAGGTATAATTCTATTGATGACATTGAGCCACCTGGGTGGCCAGAAGAAGCTACCGATGTCATTTTTAAAATATCCCCTCTACATAATCTTGCTAATTCTTTTAATTCACTTAAGCTATTTTTCAATCAAAACACCTCCAATTTTTATTCTTTTACTATTTTTTCATCTAAATTATTAAAATACTGAAAAGGGACTTTTATCAATATTGGCTGGTTTTCTTCAATAATTTGAAGAGTAACCTCTTTCAAAAAAACATTTACAGTTATTACTTTAGCAGGTTTATTGTCATATTCAATAGTTGAGTTTTCGTTCGGAACATTTCTCAACACTTCTTCATAAAACTCATTTTCATATTTTAAACAACATAATAATTTTCCGCATCTTCCAGATATTTTTGCAGTATTAATCATCATTTGTTGAGTTTTAGCAAGTTCCATCTTAATTGATGAAAATTCCCTTAAGAATCTGGCACAACAAGCTACTTGTCCACAAAGCCCTAATGAACCTTTCATTTTAACTTCATCTCTAATGCCAACTTGTCTAAGCTCTATTCTTACTTTGTACTTTTTAGCAAGTATCTTAACCAATTCTCTAAAATCAACCCTTGAATCTGCACCGAAGAAGATGATCAATTTTGATTTATCAAATGTATATTTTGCTTTTAAAACTCTCATTTGTAAATTAAGTTCTTCTGATTTTTCTTGGGTGAATTTCTTAACCTCATTTGCGTCTTTCAAAATATTTTCATGAATTTCTTTATCTTCTTCAGTTAGCTTTCTTATTATAGGAGTTGGTTCATCATCTAAATCATCAAAATTTCTTTCTTTTAAAGGAGCTATAATCTTTCCAACTTCAAGACCTAAATCAGAGTTTACCAAAACAAGATCATTGATATTGTATTCGTCTTCAGGTCCATTAGGTTGAAAAAAATACATTTTATCTTTCTTCATAAGCTCTACACCATAAACATTTATTTTCAATTCAGGCATTTTTTGTTCCTCCTAATTTTTTGAGTAGGTTTCTTTTATTCTTATGAAATGTGTAATAACTTCCAAAGTAAAATTGTGATTTGATACCGAAGAGTTAATAATCTTGTTATTATATTCAAAAGTATCAAATAATAATTCTAAATCAATTTTATAATCTTCTATTCCAAAGAATTCAATCAAATCATAATTATACATAAATTTCCATTTGTTTGTCATTTTTGAAATTAAAGAATCGTGGATTAAAATATTAGATAAAAGCGATATCATTTTTAAAAATTCTATTGGATTATCTAAAGAATTCTTTATTCCCTTTAATTTTAAAATAGTTTTATTCAATATTTCATCTGAATTTTCAGTTATAATTTTCTTCAAAATATAATAATATGAAAATATAAAAAACACTTTTGATCTTGTATCAGATTTATAAGAGATTAAAAATTTTAATGCCTTGTCAAAATCAATTTCATTTACAGTTCTTATAAAACCCGTAAGGCTTTTTTCATCTAAGTTGTTAAAATAATAAACATATTCATAACCAAGTGCACTATATATTTGGAATAATTTAATATTATTTTCTTTTATAGAGTTGAATTTTTCAAATTCTAAATTTTTTATAGGAATATCAAAGCGAGTTAATCTACTTCTTGTAGTTGGTAATAAATTGTTCCAGGAATTTGTATGAGTTATTATTAAAGCAAAAGTTGGAGGCTCCTCAAGAATTTTCAATAAAGAGTTTTCTGCTGATTCATTTAACTTATCAATTTCATTTATAACTACAATTTTTATATTTGAATAGTTTGGCTTGTATTTTAGAAATTCATGGATTTCTCTTATTTGATCTATTTTAATGTTGCCTTTTATTGGCTCTAAATTTAGCAAATCAAGTTTGTTAAAGTCATTAATTTTTGATATTTTGTCTTCAATAAATTTTCTATTGTTAAAAATTTCAGATGAGTAAAAACAAATTGATTTACCAGCGAATTTATCTAAATTTAAATTTAAAATTGAGCTCATAGCTATCCCCTTATCTATATAAATCTAATAAAAGTCCATTTATTTCTTCAACTCTTGAAGCGTAGAATAAAGTATTTTTTTCTTTGTTCATAACTGATTCTGTGATTTCTTTTATTTTGTTATCTACCACTTCTGCTATTACATGAAGCCTGGGTGAACCATTTTCCATGTCTATGTCTTCTTTAACTTTATATATCTTTTTTTCGATCTTTTTTAAAAATTCTTTAATTGACTGCTTATAATTTTTCAGATTACTTTGAGTTGGAGATTTTACAAATCTATTTCCAAAATTCAATATTTCATCTAAGAGTTTTTTAATCTCTCTTTCTGTTATTTTATACTCTGTATCAGTCAATATATCAAAAAATCCATCTTCAATTGAACTACTTTTTAAAGAAGTAGTTTTTTTTCTTTTTGTTTTTTTTGATTTTTTCGTGTTTTCAGATTTGTTGTTCCCCGTTGGGTTGATATACATCATATCACCTCTATGTATTCTTTTATAACCTCACTTAATCTTTTTTCAATATCTTCTTTTTTTACATTTTCTATTAATTTTCCTTTTTTAAAAATAGCAGCAGTTTGTTTGCTTCCTGCTATGGCTATGTCAGCATGTTTAGCTTCACCCGGGCCATTCACAACACATCCCATAACTGCTATAGTTATGTTTTTATCTATGTCCCCAAAATCTTTTACTATATTTTTAACTCTATTTGTTAATTTTTCAATATCAATTTCTGTTCTGGCACAAGTAGGACAAGATATTACTTTAATACCATTTTTTAGGCCAAGAGTGGTTAGCAATTTTTTAGCTGCTATTATTTCTTGAACTGGATCACCAGAAATAGAAATCCTAACTGTATCTCCAATACCATTTAATAATAGGGCACCTATACCAGCTGAAGAAGAGATAATTGAATCTTCATATACCCCAGCTTCTGTTATTCCCAAATGCAAAGGATAGTCAATTTTTTTAGATATAATTTTGTTTGCTAAATAAGTTTGTTTGACATCAGATGATTTCATAGATATAACTATTTTATCAAATTCATATTTCTCAAGCAATCTTACTTGATGCAAAGCACTGTTAACCATAGCCATTTCTATTGTATCATTTTCATATCTTTTATCTAAAGATCCAGAATTTGACCCCACTCTGATCGGAATATCATATTCTTTTGCTACTTTTACAACCTCTGCTACTTTCCAGTCTGATCCTATGTTGCCGGGGTTGATTCTAATCTTTGAAATACCCGCTTTGATCGATTCTATAGCTATTTTATAATTAAAATGAATATCAGCTATTAATGGAATGGGAGATGATTTTACTAACTCTTTTAATACTTTTACGTCATCATCGTTCCTAACAGAGATTCTTACTAATTCAGCACCAGCTGCATTTAATTGTTTAATTTGATTTATAGTCTCTTCAAAATTTGATGAATTAGTATTTGTCATTGTTTGTATAACCACGTGATTATTCCCACCGATTGACACATTACCCACATTTACAACTTTTTTTGAAAACATATTATCTACCTCAATTAAAAAATCTTGTAATATCGTTAAAAGCAATAAAAATCATTAAGCCCATCAATATTATAAATCCAATAGCATGAATTAGAGATTCAATCTTAGGATTTACTTTTCTTCTTGCAATTATTTCATATAATGAAAATATAATTCTTCCTCCATCTAAAGCTGGTAATGGTAGTATATTTATAACTCCTAAATTAATTGTTATCAATGCCAGTATATTTAAAATAGATTCAAATCCAGCTTTTGAAGCTTGCCCTATGATTGTTGCTATTCCAATTGGTCCAGCAATTTCATTTGTATTAGTCTGCCCTGTGAAAAGTTGTTTTATAACTTGAACTACTGATTCCATAAGAGTTTTGGCCCATCCAAAAGAAACTGGAATTATTTCAACTAAAGATGGTTTCAGCCTATTATCAGAAATTTTCACTATACCTGGCTGAGAAAATATTTCTATGAGATTTTCTTTATTCGATTGTAATTCAATTATTTTATCTTTTCTTAAAACTTTTAGATTTATTGTATTTTCTGTAAATGCTTTTATAATGCTGAACTGATTTTCAGATAATTCAACCATAATATCATTTTCAGGTATATTCAACCTACTAATTGTGTTTACAAAATCAATTCCATTATCAATTGCTTCTCCTTCTATTTCTATAATTTGATCGTCTTTTTCAAAAATTTGATAATCTTTAGCTATGATGTTGGTATATATATCAAAATTTACTCCAATAATATACCTAGACTCCATTTTTTGTATATTAACAATATTACCTCGGATAGTTTTATCCTTATTAGAAAATGAAATGGGATCACCTGGTTCCATTTTGTTTAAAACTTCTATATCTTGATTTAAACCATTTATTTTATCTAGTTCATTTATAGAAGTACTCCCAGAAATATTTGATATTTGAACCATATATTCTGCGGGGATTTTTTGAGGAGTTAATTCTATTTCTAATGATTTACCTTCTCTTATAATGTCTAAAGTAATTGTTTTTCCTTCTCTTATTTCCAAATTCAGAATTTGAGGATCAAAAACATAATCATTATTAACTTTTTTAATGATATCGCCTGAACTTAAGCCCGCTTGTTCTGCTGGGGAATTTTGTAATACATTTTCAATTTGGACCTGGGGTAAACCATATATTAATCCAGAGCCTGCAATTACTATTATACCAAGTAAAAATGAAAACAATGGACCAGCAAAAGATATTAACAGTTTTTGCCATGGCTTTTTGTTAAAAAGTAATGTTGGGTCATCATTATCTTCAATGTTTTCGAGCTCATCTTCTCCTGCTAATTTAACATAACCTCCCAAAGGGATAGCCCTTATAGCAAAATCTGTTTTTTTACCTTTTTTAAAAAATAACTTTGGACCAAACCCTATAGAAAATTCCAAAACCTTTGTGTTAAACATTTTAGCAAATATAAAATGACCGAATTCATGAACAACTACTATTATTGTAAAAATTATTAAAAACCATACTATAGCCATTAAAGTTCCTCCTTAATAAATTCTTCTGCAATTTTTCTGCATTCATTATCTAAATTAAAAATATCTTGAAAATTTTTTATATTTATTTGTTTTTTTTCAATTTCATTTATTACATAGTTAATAGTTTTGTTTATATCTAAGTATTTGATATTCCCCTTCAAAAAATAATCAACCGCTACTTCATCTGATGCATTTAGAGCAATATGCAATGAATGATTTCCGAGAATTCTATCTAAATTTTTTAAAACAGGATATTTTTGTATATCTGGTTCTTCAAAGTTGATTTCAGTATTTATAATATCTGGGATTTCATATTCATATAATCTGTCAGGATAAGTAAAAGCATAAGCAATTGGAACTTTCATATTCGGTTTTCCAAAATGCATTTTTATAACTCCATCTTTAAATTTGACCATAGAGTGAATATGAGAGTTTCTATTTATAAAAATTTTAATTTTATTTGTGTTAAATAGATAGTAAGCTTCTATAACTTCAAGTATCTTATTAACCATACTTGCTGAATCTACAGTTATTCTCTTTCCCATGGACCATGTTGGATGATTCAAAACTTGTTCTTTGGTAATGTTTTTTAATTCAAAAGGTTGTTTATCTCTTAAAGAACCACCAGAAGCAGTTAAATATATTTCATCAATGGAATTTTCACCCAGAACAAGTTGAAAAATAGCACTATGTTCACTATCAACAGGGATTAGTTCATTGCCATTTTTTTTAAAAAGGTTTAAAATCAAGTCTCCTCCAAGAACTAAAGATTCTTTATTTGCCAGTGCAATTCTTTTTGAATATTTGGAAGCTTGTATGGTGTGAGCTAATCCTGCAGCCCCTGAAGTTGCTATTAAAGATATATCAGCATTTGCTTTTTCTATGGCATTTTCTGTAGAATTATCCCCTTTAAAAATTTTACATCCCTTATAAAAATTTGGTACTTCATTACTTGGTTTTGCTAAAGCTGCATATTTTAGACCATATTTTTCTATAATTATTTTTAATTTTCTCCAATTTGAGTTAACTGAACCTCCAATTAAGTTAATAGAATCATTCAATGTATTTAAAACATCAAGTGCTTGAGTACCAATTGATCCAGTAATTCCAGTAATAAAAAGAGTTTTCATTAATACACCTCACCTTGCTAAAATATGAAAAATACTTTATAATATAATTATAATGTAATTATGGGGGTTTTCTTTGTGTCAAATATATTATTTATAAATTTATTATTTTCTTTCTTAATAGGCTTATTATTGTATATGCCTATAAGTAGATTATACATCATATTAATTTTAATCTTGTTTATATTTTTTAACATTTATCTTATGATGAAAAAATCTACAAAAGAAAAACTGTTTAAAAACATTAAAACTCAAGATACTATAAAACATCTTAAAGAATTAATTAAGAATGAAACTAAATGTGAAGAGGTTAATATCTCAAAGGACGATGAAAGGTTGGACGAATTTGAAAAAATAAATCTGAATTCCGAATACAATATATATATAAAAAATAAAAAATCTTCTTTTGATCCTGATATTAAAAATTATGTTAATTATATTTTAGATTTATATTCTAATTATGAAAACAAAATATCTTCTGAAAATGCTATGAGAAGAGAAGTTAAATTATCAAAAATTCAATTTGTTTCCAAACTCAGAATATTAGCTGACAAATTTGATTCTGGTAAGAGTGGTCATACAAGGCGAATAGGTAATTTATCAAAACAATTAGCTCTGGATATTGGTTTTAATGAAAAATATTCTTATGAAATTGGATTATACTCTCCTTTGCACGATATCGGAAAAGTTTTAGTTTCTTCTAACATACTAAATAAACCTGGTAAATTGAACAGAGAAGAATATGAAATTATAAAAAAACATGTGCTTTATGGAGCGGAAATTTTGCAAGGTGTCGACTGGTTAAAAATAGCTTGGGAAATAGCATTGTATCATCATGAAAGATATGGTGGAGGAGGATATCCTTTTTCTTTAATTGGAGATAAAATACCAGTTTCTGCAAGAATAGTTTCTATAATAGATGTATATGACTCAATAAGAGGGAAAAAAGTTTACAAAGAAACTGTAAGCCATGATGAAGCTCTTGAGAAGATGATTCAAATGCAAAATCATTATAAATATTTCGATCCGGATTTTTTTGATATCTTCTTAAAAAACAATGAAAAATACGATATTATATTTGATAAAAATTGAATAACATTTACTTTAATTTCAATAATTGTTAAAGTAGTTAGTGTATTCTCATTTTTAGAAACTTTTAAAAATAGTCCAGTGAGGCTATAAAGGAGGAATTTAATATGGTTGAGTACGAAAAAACTATTGGTGTTAAAGAAGGATTTAGTTTAAAAGGTATAACTTCAAAGAAGTTTATTCTGTCTCTTCAACACTTTATTGCTATGTTTGGTGCTACAATTTTGGTTCCACTTCTAACGGGGTTTGATCCACTTGTAACACTCTTTTCTGTAGGTGTTGGAACACTTCTATTTCACTATCTAACAGGATTTATAGTACCGGTGTTTTTAGGATCAAGTTTTGCGTTTATAGCTCCAGTGCTTATGATAAAAGATGCAACTGGTGATTTAGCATATGCTTCTGGCGCGATAATGATTTCAGGTTTAACTTATCTTGTCTTTTCACTTATTGTAAAACTAATAGGTTACGAAGTATTGAGAAAACTCTTCCCAACTGTTATAACTGGAACTATGATCATAATTATAGGCCTTACTTTAGCCCCAGTAGCCATACAATGGGCTTCTTCAAATTGGTTAATAGCTTTATCCACACTCTTCACCGTAATAATATTTTCAAACTTTTTCAAAGGATTTTTGAGCATGATTCCCGTATTAATAGGAGTTATTGCAGGATATTCTGTAGCTGTTTTAACTGGAAATGTAGATTTTGCTGCAGTTAGTAATAGTTCTTGGATAGCAATACCAGATTTTATGGCTCCTAAATTTTCAATTTATGCAATTTCTGTAACTGTACCTGTAGTATTTGCAACATTTATGGAGCATATTGGAGATATTACTACAAATGGTGCTGTTGTAGGAAAAAATTTTGTTAAAAATCCAGGTTTGCATAAAACTTTATTGGGTGATGGATTAGCAACAGCTTTTGCTGGAATGATTGGAGCACCAGCAAACACAACATATAGTGAAAATACAGGAGTTTTAGCTTTAACAAAAAATTATAACCCTGCAATATTAAGAGGAGCAGCCTTGTTAGCCATATTATTTTCCTTTCTTTCTAAATTTGGTATCATTTTAAGAACAATACCTCAATCTGTTATTGGTGGGGTTGGAATTGTTCTTTTTGGAATGATTGCATCAGTTGGGATAAGAACTCTTGTAAACGATAAAGTTGATTTAACTAACTCAAAAAATCTATCAATAGTTTCATTAATGCTTGTTATTGGATTAGGTGGAGCAACAATATCTTTTGGTAATATTGAATTTAAAGGGGTTGCTCTTGCAGCCATAATAGGGTTAATTGCTAATATAATAATACCAAACAAAAAAGAGCCTAAATAATTTAAAAGAGGAGTTAAATTAAATAATTTAACTCCTCTTTTAATTAGTCAATCCACCCAATACTTTTATCTATAGCTTTTTTCCAATTTTTATATAAATCCTTTCTTTTAGCTTCTTTCATTTTACTTTTAAATTTTTTATCAATGCTCCAATGTTTTTTCAATTCATCTGTGCTACTCCAAACATTTACAGCCAATCCTGCAGCATATGCTGCACCCAAAGCAGTTGTTTCTGTAACTCTTGGCTTAATAACAGGAACATTTAAAATATCAGATTGAAATTGCATTAATAAATTGTTTACAACCATACCACCATCAACTTTTAATTCTTTAATCTTAACACCAGTTTCTTTTTCCATAACTTCAATTACGTCTCTTGTTTGAAAAGCAGTTGATTCCAGAGCTGCTCTTGCTATATGATTTTTGTTGGTGTATCTTGTCATGCCAACTATGGTTCCTCTTGCGGTGTCTTCCCAATAGGGAGCAAATAAACCACTAAAAGCTGGGACGAAAAATACGCCTGAGTTATCTTCGACTTTTTCTGCTAACTCTTCTATTTGAGAAGAGTTTTCTATTATTCCCAAATTGTCTCTTAACCACTGGACTAGAGCTCCAGCTATAGCTATTGAACCTTCCAAAGCGTAATGCACTTTATTGTCTCCAATTTTATATGCAACAGTAGTTAGCAAACCATTTCCAGAAAGAATCTTATTTTCTCCTGTATTCGTTAACAAAAAACATCCTGTACCATAAGTATTTTTTGCATCGCCTTTTTCAAAACATGTTTGACCGAATAAAGCAGATTGTTGATCTCCAAGAATACCTCCAATTGAAATATTTTCTAATATACCTTTACATTTACCATACACTTCAGAAGATGATTTTATTTCAGGAAGCATTGCTTGAGGGATGTCAAAAATTTTTAAAAGCTCTTCATCCCATTCTAATGTATCGATGTTCATTAAAAGCGTACGTGAAGCATTAGTAGGTTCAGTGATATGCTTTCCGTTTCTAACCCCACCAGTTAAATTCCAAAGAATCCATGTGTCTATCGTACCAAATATCGCGTCACCTTTTTCCGCATCTTCTCTTACACCCTTTATATTATCTAAAATCCACTTGATTTTACTTGCAGAAAAATATGTATTAACTTTTAAGCCAGTTTTTTTGTTTATTAATTCACCATATTTTTCTTCAATTTTTTTGCAGATATCTTTAGTTCTAACATCTTGCCATACGATCGCATTATAATAAGGTTTCCCAGTATGTCTATTCCAAACAATTGTGGTCTCTCTCTGATTTGTTATACCAACTGTTTCCAAATCATTTGGAAAAATTCCAGATTTAGAAATTCCACCAATAATTACTTTTTGAGTTTTTTCCCAAATTTCAATTGGATCGTGTTCAACCCAACCAGATTTAGGATAAATTTGTTCATGTTCCAATTGATCTTTTGCGATGATGTTAGCTTCATTGTCAAATATAATAAATCTTGAACTGGTTGTTCCCTGATCAATAGCTCCGATATATTTTTTCATTTACATACCCCCTATAATTATATTTTATAATATAATACATTAAAAGGGAAAACACAAGCCGGATGAATATCGTTAATCAAGGTTTTTAATTGATTATTTTAAAATATTATACTATAATTATATTAAACGTAAGGAGGGATTTTTTATGGGATTGGGGAAATTCTTTATAAAAATGTCTGATTTATTTACAATTTATAGGTGGAGTAATTTACCGGCGATAGTTAGATTTAATGAAGCTGATAGCTCTTTTTCTAATGCAATGTTGAGCTTTTTTACATTTTATGATCAAGACAGAGAAGATTTATTAAAACTTATGCATAATAAAATAGTTGAAAATATCCCAAAGATAATTTTGTCTGATATACCTTTAAATACTAAAAAGAGAATAATAGAAGAAGATCCTAATATTTGGGATAGAGTTCTTGATATTTCAAAAGAAGAACTGAAAGATTTTGTAAAAGATGATAACATAATGTCAAAAATTACCCAGGAATATAATCTTAAAAAAGAAAATATTAAAATAGAACAATATTTACGACTAATCACTGCAAAAAATGAAATAAATATAAATAAAAGGGTCTTTAAAGAATTCTATGAAGAACCTTATTCTGAAAACGAACGTTCACTTCAAAAACTTAATTTGAATATAGATTTAAAAAGAAAAATAGATCAATATAATAAAGCCCTATTTGATTTAATAATAAGATTAACCAATCTTAAAAGATGGAATAAAATGCATAGAAATATAAATAGTTCTGTATCAGCTCATTCGTATTATGTAATGTTTACTTCATATATATTATCTTTGTCAGAAAATGTTGATAACGAGCTTATGTTTAATATAATAACAGCTTCTCTTTTCCATGATTTGCCTGAAGCTTTTACAGGAGATGTTATAAGTCCTACAAAAAGAAAAGTAGAAAAGTTAGATAAAATTATAACTCAAATAGAGGAGGATTATGTTTTAAGCTGGTCTTTAAAAAATAAACAAGTTAATGATGTTATAAAAAATATTATGCCATTAATAATCAATCCCTTTAAAGGTGAATACGGGAGATTCGTAAGAACTGCAGATTTGCTGGCTGCGATAATAGAATGTTCAAACGAAATAAGAACAGGTAATTCAAATGAAAATTTTAGGAGAGCCTTTTTTGGAATGAAAACTGAAATAAAGGGAACATCACCTTTTGACATCTATTCTATAATAGACGAAATAGAATACAATACTTTTAAATAAAAAGCAGAGCTTTTAAGCTCTGCTTTTTATTTAATTTTTTCATGGTCTAACATATTTTTTTTCACCATCTGGCATTTTAAACTTAACAATGGTACCTTTAGGTGGCTTTTCATAACCCTTAAAAATTTTGTGTACATTTGTTTGATTAACTCCATATTCTGCTCCTTCTTCCGAAATATGAGCATCAAAAGGTTCTTCACTGTAAACAAAGACTGTGATTTCGATTTCTTTCATAAAAATACCCCCTAAAAATTTTTTTCAGAATCTAATAACAGAGTAACTGGACCATCATTTTGAAGATCTACCTTCATATGAGTTTGGAATTTACCTCTTTTGATCTTTATATTATAATTATTTTCAATATACTCTATTATTTTTTCATAATATTCTCTACCTTTTTGTTGTGAAGCAGAATTACTGAATGATGGCCTTCTTCCTTTTCTACAATCTCCATAAAGAGTAAACTGAGGTATAAGAAGAAGTTCACCTTTTACATCTAATAAACTTAAATTCATTTTACCATTTGAATCTTCAAATACCCTTAAATTTAAAATTTTATCAGCAACCCATTTGATATCTTTTTCTGTATCATTCTCACCAATACCTATTAAAACCATAAAACCTTTATTTATATCGCCAACAGTTTGCTCATTTACTGTTACTTTAGAAAAATTTACTCTTTGAATTACCGCTCTCAAATTACATCCTCCTAACGCTAAATATTCCTTTTATGTCTTGTATTTTGTGAGTTATTCTTATTAAATGTTCTATATTAGTTACCTTTAGCCTAATCTTTGCAGTTAAAATATCAGATTGTTTTAAAATTTCAAATTTTTCAATATAACCCTTTTCTGCTTTTAAAACATCTCTAACAGAATTCATAACTTTTTTACTTTCCATGTCCAAAGATAATATAGCAACGAAACTTGTTTGATTTTCGGAAGTATTCCATTCAACGTTTAATTTTTTATCTTCTTTAACTCCGCGAATATTCTTACAATTTGTTCGGTGAATTCCGATACCTCTTCTTCCTATTATACCTATAATATCATCTCCAGGTACAGGCGTACAACATTTTGCAAAATGAGTGTCAATGCCTTCAACTCCATCGACAATAACTGAAGGCGTAGATAATGATGACTTTGACCTTGGTATTTTTTGTTCTTTTTCTTCATTATCTTTTACAAAAAAAGACCTTATAGTTTGAATATTTACATCTTCAAGCTCAATTTTTATATATAAATCTTCATCATTTTTTATATTATATTTTATGAAAAAAGCTTCTTCTTTTAATTTATTTAACATATCTTCTATTGATATATTAAGCTTTTTTGCCAACTCTCTAAATTTATCTTTACCTCTATCAACAAGAATTTTTTCATTTTTTTGTCTATAAAATTTTTTTATCTTGCTGGCAGTTCTTGGTGATTTGGCATGTTTAATCCAATCAATACTGGGACCGTTGAAATTTCTATTCACTATTATTTCAACAACATCTGAATTTTGCAATTTATATGAAATTGGAACGATTCTACCATTTATTTTAGCACCAGCAAAATGATTCCCTATATCTGTATGTATTGCATATGCAAAATCTATAGGTGTTGCTCCCTTTGGTAAATGAATTATCTCCCCTTGAGGGGTAAAAACAAATATTTCTTTAGAAAGTAAATTTGTTTCAATATCTTTTATATCAAAAGCACTTTGAGCTATGTCTTTATGTAGTTCCATAAGATTTTGTAAAAATTTTACTTTTTGAGAACTAACTCCTTGTTTATAAGCCCAATGTGCTGCTAAACCAAATTCAGCTTCTTCATGCATATTCCAGTCACGAATTTGTATTTCTAAAGGTTCTCCTTTGTTTGTTATTACAGTAGTGTGTAAAGATTTATATCCATTGAATTTTGGTGTTGCTATATAATCTTTAATTCGACCTGGCATTGGTGCCCACATAGAATGAACGATTCCTAAAGAAGCATAGCATTGATTTTGGTTCTCAGTAATAATTCTAAGTGCAATAATATCATAAATATCATCAAAAGTTTTCCCTTTTTTAAGCATTTTATTCCATATACTGTATAAATGCTTTGCTCTTCCAGAAACATCTGCTTTTATTCTATGTTTTTTGAGTTCTTCTTTAACAGTATCGGCATATTCATCTATACTTTTTTGTCTGTTGGAAAGTTTTGTTTTCAATTTTTGATCCAAATCTGTATATATATCTGGATGTAAATATTTGAAAGATAAATCCTCTAACTCAGCTTTTATCTTATTTATCCCCAATCTATGTGCTATTGGTGCATAAATTTTTAAAGTTTCTTCTGATTTTATAACTTGCTTATCTCTTTTTACAAAATCCAAAGTTCTCATGTTATGTAATCTATCTGACAATTTAACCACTATAACTCTTATATCTGTTGACATTGCAAGAAGCATCTTTCTAATTGTTTCTATTTTTTCAATTGATTTCATATCACTTCTGGATAGTCTTTCGTTTAACTTCAAATTACTTATTTTAGTAACTCCGTTTACAATTCTTGAAACATCAATTCCAAACTCTTTTTCAATTTTTTCTATTGGAACATCACAATCTTCAACTGTATCATGAAGCAATCCCGCTATTATTGTATCTATATCCATTCTAAACCCAGCCAAAATCAAAGCTACTTCTTTTGGATGTTCAAAAAAAGGATCTCCAGAATCTCTCATTTGTCCTTTATGTGCTTCTTCTCCAAATTTATATGCTTTTATTAATCTATCCCTATCTTTTCTATTTAACTTATGGCCTAAAATGGATTCTAGTTCCTTTATATAGTCTTTTATTATGTCCATAGTAATCACTCCAAATAATCAATCATTCTTTATTTAATTATATCATAGCTTTTTTAAAAGGTATATAGAGAATAGATTTTTCAGCTTAACATTTCTTAATATTAGTTAATATAATCCAAATAATAAAAAATTATTATGTAGATGAAAGTTATGAAACACAACTACGAAAAAATTATTTAGGAGGTTTTATGAATGAAAAAAGTTTTATTAAGTTTATTGGTAGTAACATTATTTGTCGTTTCATTTGCAGAAACATTGGTAATAAAAGGATCTAACACAGTATTCCCAATTGCACAACTTTGGATTGAAGATTTAAAAGAATCAAAACCAGAATTAAACATCACTCTTGAAGGCGCAGGTTCATCAACTGGAATTGCAGCATTATTAAATGGAACTACAGACGTAGCAAATTCATCAAGATTTATGAAAAGTTCTGAGATTGAAAAAATGAACGAAAATGGACAATTTTTCATGCCAATAGTTGTAGGTTATGATGGAATAGCAATTGTTGTTAACAAAGAATTAGGAATAGACAATATAACTTTGGATCAGTTAAAATCAATATATACAGGTCAAATAAGAACTTGGAATCAACTTAATTCTAATTTACCAAACAGACCTATAATTAAATACTCAAGAGACACAGCTTCAGGAACATATGAGACTTTTACAAATATAGCTTTATCAGGTGAAAAAATGGATCCAACAGTAAAAATGGGACCATCAACACAATTTGAAATAAACCAAGTATCTCAAAATGCTTATGCGATTGCTTATGCAGGTGTAGGTTATGTTGATGACTCAGTAAAAGTTTTAACTGTAGAAGGAGTTCAACCAACTGCTTATAACATTTTAAATTCAGTTTACCCTATTTCAAGACCTTTATTTATGTTTGTTGATGTAACTGATGGTTTTATAACAGGAAATGTAAAGGAATATGTTAACTTTGGACTTTCTAAAAAAGGTCAAGAATTAGTTGAAAAAGCAGGTTATGTAGCTGCTTACGGAAAATAATTAGTTATATTTAAATGAATTATCCTCAAGGAGTGAATTTATATGACAAGAAGAGAATATAAGAACTCATTCAACAAATACTTGATAACATTGGTAGCAACTCTGGGGATATTCGTACTTGGTGGACTATTTTATTTTATAATACAAGCATCAATCCCAGCTCTGACTGAAGTCGGGGCTGAGATTTTTACAAGTGCGAATTGGTATCCTACATATGAAGATGCAGAGTATGGAATGTTGGCTCAAATAATTGCTTCTGTTTTAATCACATTATTAGCATCAGTTATAGTTTTACCTTTAGGCTATATTGTAGCCTTTTTTATGTATGATTATGCAAAATATCATGAAAAAAATATTATAAAATCCGCTGTTGATTTATTATCTGGAGTTCCATCGGTAATTGTTGGTACTTTTTTAATTATTTATATCTCTCCTATAATGTATGAATTTAATATTTGGAATGCCGAGAACTTATTTTTAGGAGCAGTTGGCCTTGCAATATTATCATTACCATATACTGCTTCATTGATGCAAGAAGCTTTAGACTCTGTTGATATTAGTTTAAAAGAAGGTGCTTTAGCCCTCGGTTCATCAAGATTTACAGCGGGTTTTAGAGTAGTTTCAAAAGCGGCTATTTCTGGAATATTTAATTCAATAATTTTAACTATAAACAGAGTTATTGGGGAAACAATGGTTGTTTTAATGGTAGCTGGAGGAGCTAATCTTATTCCAAAGTCCATCTTTGATCCCGTAAGGCCTTTAACAGCAACAATTGCTGGGGAAATGGGAGAAGTTGAACTTGGTAGTATTCATTATTCAGCACTTTTTGTAGCTGGATTAATTCTATTAGTTATTTCTTTTTTACTAACTTTATTATCTAGAAGACTAACCAGGAGATGGTCACATTGAAGAAAGACTTAATAATATCTTCTATTTTTAGAATAATTTCTTATACAATATTTTTAATTATTATAGGTATATTTGCTACTATAATTATAGAAGGAGTTCAATATTTCAGTATAGATTTTTTTACTAAATATCCTTCCAATGGAATGACAGAAGGTGGTATATGGCCTGCTATTTTAGGAAGCTTAATTATGATTAGTCTAACATTATTATTTGCCTTACCAATAGGGATTCTAACGGGGATATTTTTGGCTGAGTTTGGAAGAAATACGAGGCTTGCAAGAATTTTAGATACGGCAATAACTTCTTTATCTGGAGTTCCTTCAATAGTTTATGGACTTTTTGGGTTATCGTTATTTTCTGTTACGTTAGGCTTTAAAACTTCCATTTTATCAGGTAGTTTAACATTAGCAGTAATGACTCTGCCAATAATTGCTTCTTCGGTTAAAGAAGCTTTATCTTCTTTACCAGGAACTCTAAGGGAATCTGCCTTAGCATTAGGAGCAAAAAAAACTGAAGTAATTTATAAAATTTTAGTTCCTGCATCAAAAAATAGAATTATTACAGCTGTACTTATTGGAATGGGTAGGGTTATTGGTGAAACTGCTCCGGTTTTATTGACAGGTGCTGTTTTCTATTCAACCTATTTCCCATCAAATATAATGCAACCTGTTATGACTTTGCCAACACACATTTATTATATTACTATTGCCTATGGTAGAGATGCTCAGTGGATGGCAAAAGGATCATCCGCATTTTTATTACTTATAATTATTGCAATTTATTCAATAGCTTTTGCATTTAGGAGGAAGTCAAATGGATAATGATGTTATAATAAGAACTAAAGATTTTAATGGATGGTACGGAGAAAAACAAGCTTTAAAAAATATAAATTTAAATTTTTATAAAAATAAAATTTCTGCTATTATAGGACCTTCTGGTTGTGGAAAATCAACCCTTCTTAGAAGTATTAATAGAATGAATGATGAGATCCCTACCTATAAAGTGGATGGAGATATGTATTATGGTGAAAAAAATATTTATGATAAAGATTTGGACTTAACTGTTTTTAGAAAAAAAGTGGGAATGGTTTTCCAAAAACCAGTTCCTTTTCCCATGAGTATATTTGAAAATGTTGCCTTTGGATTGAAAATACACGGAATAAAAAACAAAAATAAATTGGAAGATGTTGTTGAAAAGTCCTTAAAAGATGCTGCTCTTTGGGATGAAGTTAAAGATGAGTTGGATAAATCTGCTTATTCTTTATCTGGTGGTCAACAACAGAGACTTTGTATTGCAAGAGCAATTGCTATAGATCCAGAAGTAATTTTATTAGATGAACCCACATCAGCTCTTGATCCAATCGCTACACAAAAAATAGAAAGATTAATTGAAGAATTATCAGAAAAATATACTATAATAATAGTGACGCATAATCTTGCCCAAGCAGTAAGAATTTCTGATTATATGTACTTTATGTATCAAGGAGAACTAATCGAAACCGGAGAAACACCTAACATGGTTAAAGCTCCTAAAGTACAACTAACAGAAGATTATTTAAATGGAAGAATCGGTTAATAGGAGGGTTAGTATGGATTCTATACATCATTTAGAAAATGAAATGTTAATTTTAAAAGCTGACATATCAAAATTATTATCATTGGTACTTGAATCATTTGAAATGTCTATAAAGTCATTAGAAGATTCAAATTTAGAACTTGCCAACCGAGTTTTGGATTTAGACGATAAAATTGATGATATAAACAGAAAAATTGAGGATTCTGTTTACCAAATAATAGCTAGATACAATCCTTTAGCAAAAGAACTTAGATATTCAATGACTATGATAAAATTTTCGAATAATTTAGAAAGAATAGGAGATTTATCTTGTAATATAGCTAAAAAATCAAAAAAATATACTGATAAAAATATCAAATCTATAATGAATAAAGATATAAAAAACATGTTTGGGATATCATTGCAAATGATGAAAGATGCTTTTAAAGCTTTCGGAGAAAGAGACATAAATTTAGCTGTAAAAACATGGAAAACAGATAATGAAATTGATAGAATTGAAAATGAAATTAGAAAAGATGCCATAAAAAAGATAGAAGATAAAGATTTTGATAAAGAGCTTATTGTACCATATATTTTAATTGCAAGGGATATAGAAAGAATTGCCGATCATGCAACTAATTTATGTGAAGAAACTGTTTATATTGAAACATCTAAAGAAATTCATGAATTTCTTTGATAATTTTTGAATAGGAGGCTTTTATATGCCTACGATTTTAATAGTTGAAGATGATCCTGATATAAGAGACATTTTAAAAACATATTTGCAAATAGAAAAATTTCATATTTTAGAGGCTGAAACTTTATCTGAAATGAGAAATGTTTTAAATAGAGAAAAATCTATTGATATAATGCTCTTGGATATCATGCTTCCTGATGGCGATTCAGTTGATGAACTACCCAGAATAAGAATGATGAATAGAGATATGGGGATAATTATAATTTCTGCAAAAAATACTGACAGAGATAAAATATGGGGAATTGAATCGGGTTCAGATGACTATATTACAAAGCCCTTTAACCCAAAAGAGGTAGTTGTTCGAGTTAGAGCACTATTAAAAAGAATAAAAAATGACAATGAGATAATAAAGTATGGCAATTTAGAAATTTATCCTAACAATTATTCAGTTAAGTATAATAATGAAGTTATTGAATTTACTTCTAAAGAATTTGAGATTTTATACTTATTGGCAAAAAAACCAGAAAGAATATATACAAGAGATGATATAATTTCGAAAATTTGGTTTGATGATAATTTTATTACGGATAGAGTAATAGATGTTCACGTATCAATGATTAGGTCAAAAATTGGAAAAGAATGGATTAAAACAATCAGAGGGGTTGGATATAAATTTAATCCTGACGCAGATTTATTAAATAAAGGATGATTAATATGATTAATGAAGAGTATTTTGAAATATTCGACACAATTAAAGACGCAGTAGTACAAGTAAAACATACTGCTGTAATAAATTCTAATTTAAAAGCTAAAAAATGGGGTTTTTCAAAAGCCCATGATATCTTAAATATAATTACTTATGAGGATATCGATAACTTAATAAAAGCTATTTTAAACAATGAAGAATACCAAACTGAAGATAACATTTATTTTTTATCCGGAAATTCAAAATATTGTCGAATATCTTATAAACCGAACCAACAAATATTGGTTTTAGAAGACAGAACAGAAATTCAATTATTAAATAAAGTAAAATCTGATTTTATATCTTCGTTATCACATGAATTAAGAACTCCGTTATCTGTTGCAAAAGGTAATGCCCATATTTTAAACGATTTTTTAGAGGATGATAAATTTAAAAATTATGTAAATAAAATAAGTGATTCTATTAATAAAATTGAAAATATAATCTCTCAACTTACGATGTTGTCAATGGCACAATTGGGTAATTATGTTATTAAACCTGAGATTTTAGATACTAAACCATTAGTTGAAGAGGTGATAAATGATTTAAACGGTAAGATTCTTAATAAAAATATAGAAATAAACCAAAATATAGAAGCTGATGTATTACATGGCGATAAGTTTATACTATACACAATTCTAAGAAATTTAATTTCAAATGCTGTAAAATATTCATATAAAAACTCAAAAATAAATCTGACAATAAACGAAAATGAAATTATAATAGAAGATTTTGGAATTGGTATAAGAGAAGATGAAAAGAAAAGAATATTTGAAAGATTTTTCAGAGGAAATGAATCACCTAAATATGCTAAAGGATCTGGTTTAGGCCTTGCTGTAGTTAAATATTTCTGTGAGATCGCAAATTATAAAATTAAATTTAATTCAAAATGGATGATTGGTAGTAAATTTATAGTAGAATTGAAGCAGTAATAAACTGCTTCAATTTTTTTTATGTTTTTATTTATGAAATATAAATAATCGTTCAAGTATTATAAAAGGTGGTGAAGTTTTATATATGAAAAAATATTTTGGTCGGATTATGGGAAAAGACATTTTTATCTTTGAACTTAAAGACAAGGATCTTAAAATAAACATATTAAATTATGGAGCTATTATAAAAAATATACTCTTTAAAGGTAAAAACACAATCCTTGGCTTTAATACTCTTGAAGATTATATTAATGATACTCTTTATACAGGAGCTTTTGTGGGGAGAAATGCAGGAAGAATTTCTAATGCTTCATTTAAAATTAATAATAAAAGCTATTTTCTTGAGAAGAATAACGAAAATATTAATCTTCATAGTGGTTCTTATTGTTTATCAAAAAAAGTTTTTGAATATAATTTAATCAGTAATAAAGAATTGGAATTAAAATTAGTTGAAGAAGAAAACCAATTTCCAGGTAATGTTGATATAAAAATACATTTCAAAATAAAAAATAATGGATTATTTATAAATATTTTAGCAACAACTGATAAAGATACAATTTTCAATCCAACATATCACATTTATTTCAACTTCAACAAAAATCTTAACAAAGATATAGGAAATCATTACTTGAAAATAAATTCAGATTTTTATCTTGAATTAAATAAAGATTCACTTCCTACGGGAAAAATCTTCAGTGTAAATAGTACTCTTGATTTCAATAAATTCAAAAGAATATCAAAAAACTTAAATGATGATTTTCTTAAAGATCAGAAAGGCTATGACCATCCTTACTTACTAAGTAATTCGATTATCAACGCTGAAATATTAAATAGAGATCAGAAAATCCATATGAAATTAAAAACAGATTTACCTTCACTGATTTTTTATTCAGGAAATTTTATTCAAGAGAATTATTATGCTAATAATTCATCAGAAAGATGTGGTTTTTGTTTAGAACCACAGTTTTATCCAGATTTTATAAACAAATTCAATAAAAATTATATTCTTAAAAAAGGTGAAATATATAAACGAAATATTTCTTATAGTTTTTTTTGATATATGATAAAAAATAGTCGTTCAAGTATTATATATTTATGGTTTGTGTGATTAATTTATATGTGGTATAATCTTATAAATTAATTGTTATTGGGGGGTTTTTATGGAAATAAATAAAGATAGAGTAAAAGTAATATCTGCGGGGTTAGGTATGTCAATAATTTTTGGTTTATCTTTTCTTTTTACTAAAAATGCTTTAGATTTTGTTTCACCAATAGAATTTCTGTCTTTCAGGTTTTTAGTTAGTTCTTTGTCAATGATTTTTTTATTAATCCTTGGAGTAATTAAAATAGCCAAAAAACCATATCATAAACTTATTCCTTTGATAATTTTTCAACCAGGATTGTATTTTATTTTCGAAAATTTTGGAGTAAAATATATTCCCGTATCTGAATCTGGAATAATTATTTCAACAATACCAATTTTTGTAGCTTTATTATCACATTTTGTTTTAAAAGAAAAAACATTGAAAATTCAATATGTATTTATATTTTTATCACTTTTAGGAGTATTTTTAATCATGGGAGTTAATTCTTTAAAAGGAAATCTTTTAGGTGATTTTTTGATGTTTTTAGCTGTTATTTGTGCCTCTTTATTTAATATACAATCAAGAAAATTATCTGTTAATTTTAAACCCTCTGAAATTACTTTTTTTATGATGATTAGTGGGGCTATAATTTATAATTTCATATATATTATTAGTTTTGATTTTGATTATAGTAATATATTAATTCCTGAAGTTATAATTTCAGCTATTTATTTAGGTATATTATCTTCAACAGTAACTTTCTTTTTAATAAATTATATGTTATCCAAAGTTACTGCAGTTGAATCTTCTATTTTTGCAAATTTAACAACAGTTATTACTGTTCTTGCTGGATTTTTTTTCAGGGGAGAACAATTATATTGGTATTATATAGTGGGAATGATTCTTATTATTAGTGGAGTATGGGGAGTAAATTATTACGGTGCTAAACACAAAAGAAAAATAAGAAATGAAGAAATAAAATCAAATATGAACATAAGATAATGGGAGCTTTATCGCTCCCATTTTATTATATCTTTTATATCTTTAAATAATTTCATTAAAGCAAATATTATTGCGTAAAATTCTAATCTACCTAAATACATTCCAAATATTTCTATCCATAATACTCCACTTGGAGCATCAGGAGTAGTTATTCCAACTGATAATCCTACAGCTGATAAAGCTGATGCATATTCAAACAAGGAATCTTGAAGGTTATAACCATGGCTTACTAATACGAATACTCCTATAAAATATACTATAAAATACATTGTAAATATTGATAAAACATTTTTAAGAGATTCTAATCCAATTTCTTTCTTTGATACTCCTTTATACAATTCAAAATGAAACTTTACTCCTTGTGGTTTAAAATATGATTGTATTTCTATTATAATCATTTTAAAAGCAATATAAACCCTATACAATTTCAACCCACCAGAAGTCGAATCCATCATACCACCAAGTATCATTAATATAGTTAAAAAGAAAATACCAAATGGATTCCAATTTAACAAAGAAGTCGAGGCAAAACCTGTACCTGTTAAAGAGGATATCACTTGAAATGCTGAATGCCTTATACTATCCCAACCATTAAAAATTTTTATGGTAGAAAAAAGAGTTACTAAAATAAAACTAAAAACTAAAATATATAACATTAACTTTGGTTCTGGATTTTTTAAAAAAGGTTCTCTTTTTATTCTATCTCTAAATTCTAATTTATCTATTTTTTTATTTCTTAAATCTTTAAAAGTTTTATAACTATTTTTAATTAATAAAATACCAGCATAATGAACTCCAAATCCAGTTCCACCCATTATCATTAATACCATAATGATAATTTCAAGAGGTACACTATTAAATCCACCAATACTTGCATTATTAGTTGAAAATCCACCAGTAGCAAGGGCTGTAAATGTTTGATTTAAAGATTCAAAAAAATTCAAATCAGTAAAAAAGTATATGGCAGCAATACCAATTAAAGCCCAAGATATGTATATTGTTCCAATTAATTTTGTAGAATCTTTTAAATTAGGAACTAAATTATCTGTTCTACCTTCAGCTTGATATAAACCTGCACCCATCGCACCAGCAGTAACAACCATAATCAATGCAAAACCTGCTCCACCAATATATTGAATAATAGATCTCCATAATAATATTATTTTTGGTAATGATTCAACATCAAGAAACATAGATAACCCTGTAGTTGTCCACCCTGAAGTAGATTCAAAAATAGCTTGTGTGAAATTTAATAACCCTGAAAAAATAAATGGTAAAGATGAAATAACAATTGCTGATGTCCATACTAAAAATATTATCATAACAGCATCTTGTATATTAAGAAAATCGTATTTATCTTTTCTTGTAAAAAATTTCATTAAAAGACTAATTCCAAAACTTATTAAAAATGTAGAAAAAAATGGGTAAAACATGTTAAATTCTTTCATTAATAAAGTTAAGATACTTAGTGCAAATATAAGAATAGATAAAGCTAATAATACATCTCCTGTTGCTTTAAAAATACTTTTATATCTTGATTTCAAAAATATTAAATAATTAGGCATATAAACAACTCCTACTTCAGTGCTTCTTTTGTAGCCTGAACTTCTTCTTTTAAAGCAAAAATTATTAATTTATCTTCATCTTTTATTTCCGAATTTCCTTGAGGAACAAAAATAGAACCATCAGATTTTACTTGTACTCCAATAATTGTATTTTTAGGTAATTTTATATCTTTTAATTTTTTATCGCATGATTTATCACCTTTGTTAATAGTTAATTCTAAAATAGATAATTTATCTACATATGGATTAAAAAAATCTGTGATATCTTCGTAATTAAGTGATGCTTCTATTAGTTTTTCCATCCAGGAAATTGGGGTTAATGTACTAACATTTATACTTTTAAACATAAATTCATTTTCAGGAAAATTAACCAAAGCCATTATTCTAACATCTTCATAAAATTGTCTCAGAAGCCAAGTAATTACAAAATTCAAAGCATCATCTTCAGAAATTACAATGACTGCTCCAACTTTTTTTGACATATCTAAGTTTTTTATCCAATTGATATCTGTAGGGTCATTATTAATTAATTCTAATGATTTATGATAAGCTTTTAACCCATCTAATATTTTAATATTTTCTTCATCATTTGATATATAAAATACTTCATTTCCAAGTAAAAGTAATTTTTTAGCAAGAGAAAAAGCTAAATTTTTACCTTCAAAGATATAGAATAACTTTCTAGACATAATCAATCATTCCCTTCGATTCTTTCAAAATCTTCAACAAGATCATTTACAGAATTTTCTATTGGGCAAAATAAAGTTACTCCTGCTTTGTTAAAGATTCCCTTTTTAACAGGATCATTAACTCTTGCAATGAGTTTTATATCATATTTCATCATCTTTATTCCATATGCTAACATAAAATTCAAATTATCATCAGGAGTAACAATATAAACTAAATCAGCTTTATCTAATTTCATTTTTTTCAATGCTTCTATATCAGTTGTATCAATTGTATGAGTAAAACCAGTAAAATTTCTATTACTCAATCTATAAAATGATTCTTCATTTTTATCAATAACAACAACATTATGTGTTTTGGAAAATTTTAAAGCTAACTCTGAACCTAATCTTCCACACCCTATTATAACTATATATTTAATATTTTTTTTATTTCTAAACATATAGATTCTCCTCTATTAATCATCATTTTCCAATACATTTGCAGCATTATAATGTTTTTTAGCAAGTTCTTTTTTATCAGTTCTATTGTATAAATCAGCCAATAAAAAATGTCCTATAGGATTTGAAGGAAATTCCCATAATAAATTCAAAATTTGATTTTTTATTTTATAATACTCTATCTTATTATTTACATCCAAATTAATTATTTCGTTTTTCAAATCTTCAATTCTTTTTTCATAATAATATCCTTTGAATAATGAATTATACATTATTTTATCAAATTCTTCATTTGTAACTGGTTTTTCTATCCAATCATCTGCCCCAAATTTCAAGCAACTTTTTAGTCTTTCAATAGTAATATTATTACTAAGAACATATAAATGTGTATTTCTCAAAAGTAATTTGATTTTTTCTAATTTTTTAGTTATATCAGTTCCTTTTATTTCAATTTCTGATAAAACCAAAGAATATTTTTCTTTTTCAGTTATATCGAAATCTTCAATAAAATTATCTATACTTTCTACATCATTTAAAACTTTTATATGAATTTGTTCTTTTGTATTATTTTCAACCATTCTTTTATATAATCTTATAATTGCTTCATCTTCTTCAATGATAAGAACTCTGTTTTGTTTTATCATAAAAAACCCCCAGAAAATTATAAAACATACTCTCTTAAATTTTCATCTCCGACTACATCATCTAATCTATTTTTTACATATTTAGAGTCTATATTAAGTGAATATTCAGTTGATGATGGTGCTTCGTAAGATACTTCTTCTAAAACTCTTTCAACTACTGTGTACAATCTTCTTGCACCAATATTTTCTATTTTTTCATTTAATTCAAAGGCGATGTGTGCAAGTGAATTAATTCCATCTTCTGAAAATTCAATTGTAACACCATCTGTTTTCAATAACTCTATATATTGCTTTATTATAGCGTTCTGTGGTTTTGTTAAAATTGACTTAAAGTCTTCTTCTGTTAAATCATTTAGTTCCACTCTAACAGGGAATCTACCCTGTAACTCTGGTATTAAATCAGAAGGCTTGGATGTATGAAAAGCTCCGGCTGCAATAAATAAAATATAATCAGTTTTTACAGGGCCGTATTTTGTCATTATATTTGTACCTTCTACTATTGGTAATAAATCTCTCTGAACACCTTCTCTTGATACCCCAGCTCCAGATGATTTTTCATTATTATCTGTTATCTTGTCTATTTCATCTAAAAATATTATTCCCCTATTTTGTGCTCTCTCCATTCCCTCTTGTTGCATCTTATCTTGATCAACTAATTTTTCAGCTTCTATGGGTAGAAGCACTTTTCTTGCATCAGATATTTTCATTTTTCTCTTAATTGTCTTTTTTGGCATCATGTTTGAGAACATTTCACCTAATTGCAATCCCATATCTTCAAATTCTTGTCCCATTCCGCCAAACATAGGTTTTTGGTCTTCTTCTACTTCGATTTCAACTTCTACATCTTCAAGTTCTTTATTTTTCAATTTTTCTCTTAACTCGGCTTTCCTGTTTTTGTTTTGTTCATTTTCTTCTTCATTATTTTTTTCATAATCATTGTCAACATATTGATTATTCTGCCCAAACATTGAAAGCATATTCATCAATGGTTGTTTATTTTGGTTTTTCTTTTTTGAAGGAACAAGAGCATCAAGTATTCTTTCTTCAACCATAACCTCCGCTTGATCTTTAACATCTTCCATCATTTCTTTTTTTACTAAATTAATAGATACATCTACAAGTTCTTTCACCATAGTTTCTACATTTTTACCGACATATCCCACTTCGGTAAATCTTGTAGCTTCAAATTTTACAAATGGAGCACTCGCTATTTCTGCAAGTCTTCTTGCAATCTCTGTTTTACCAACACCCGTTGGACCTATCATCAAAATATTTTTTGGGATAACATCTTTTTTTAATTCGTCTTTTAACTTTAGTCTCCTAATTCTATTTCTTAAAGCAATAGCAACTTTCTTCTTTGCATCATCCTGACCTATAATATACTTATCCAATTCTTTAACAATCATTTTTGGAGTTAAATCATCTAATTTCATTTTTTATCACCTCTATGTAATTTTAACATAACTAGTTATCAATTAACAAAAAGCGTGGTAACAACCACGCCAATTAAACTTTATGAACTTTTAATAAATTGGTTGTGCCTGAAAAACCATACGGAATTCCAGCAGTTACTATTATTTCATCACCTTTTTTACAAAGCCCTAATGATTTTGCGATATTTGATACATTGTCAAGCATAGAATCTGTGTCAATAAATTTAGTCATTATTACTGGAGTAACCCCCCAAACTAAAGCCATTCTATTGAATGTTTCTTCTCTTGGGCTAGCAGCAATAATATTTAAATCACGTCTAAATCTTGATATTGCACGCGCAGTATAGCCACTATAAGTTGTTGCAATAATTGTTGATAAGCCAAGTTCCTTCGCAGTATCTACAGCAGCTCTTGATATTGCATTAGTTGCAGCATCTCCCCCTGAGTTTACAAATTTTTCAAATTTAGAAGAATAGTCGTTTATATATTTTTCTGTTTCTAAAGAAACGTCAACCATGACTTGGACTGCTTGTAATGGATAATTTCCAATTGAAGTCTCGGCTGATAACATCACTGCATCTGTTCCATCTAATATTGCATTTGCAATATCAGTAGCTTCTGCTCTTGTAGGAACAGGATTATCTATCATAGTTTCCAACATTTGAGTTGCTGTAATTACAGGTTTTGATTGAGCATTTGCAATCTCTATAATCCGCTTTTGTAATAATGGAACTTTTTGTACTGGAACTTCTACTCCAAGGTCTCCCCTTGCTACCATTACCCCATCTGATTTATCTATTATTTCTTCTAAATTGTCTATCGCTTGTAATGTCTCTATCTTTGCAATCACTGGTATATCTGGAGCTCCAAATTTTGTTAATAATTCTTTTGTTTGACTTATATCTTCTGCTTTTCTAACAAAAGATTGGGCTATATATTCAACTCCCCATTCTACAGCATGTTCAAGGTACATTAGGTCTTTTTCAGTTAGCGCGGGTAATCTTATATCAACAGATGGAATATTGATACCTCTTCTATCTCTAATCACCCCACCATTAATTATCTTTGTCTTCACATTGACACCATCAGTAGATATTACTTCTAATTTTATTTTACCGTCGTCAAGTAAAATAATATCTCCTTTATTTACATCTTCTGGAAGACCTTTATAAGTTAAACCAACTTTTTTTTCATCTCCATCTATATCTTCTGATGTTAAAACAAATTCATTTCCATCTATTAATTCAACTTCTTTATCTTTAAATGTAGTAGTTCTCATTTTTGGCCCTTCAAGATCTAAAAGTATAGCTAAAGGTTTCCTCAACTCTTTTCTTACTTCTTTTAGCCTCTTAATTCTATTAGCATGAATTTCTGGATCACCATGAGAAGTATTTAATCTTGCAACATTCATACCCGTTTTCATTAAATCTTTCATCATTTCTTTTGATTCAGTAGCTGGTCCAATTGTACAGACAATTCTGGTTTTCTTTTCAGACATAAAATCACTCCTTAAGAAAGTGTATTGGTTAATTTAATGAGGTCAAGATCTAAATCTTTTTTCTCAGTCAACACTTTATCTATGGCAACTCTTTCCATACTCGATCTGTTTAAAGCAATCATAACATTGGACTCGCCTTCCAAAAGAGCTTGAATTGCTTCATATCCCATTCTTGAAGCCAAAATCCTATCAAAGGCCGAAGGTGATCCGCCTCTTTGAATATGCCCAAGAATTGTAATTCGTGTTTCAAAACCAATTCTGTTTTCTAAATGTCTTGCAACTGTGTATGCACTAGCTGCACCTTCAGCTACAACAACAATTGAATTAATCTTACCTCTTTTTCTTTCCTCCCATAATCTTTCACCCAAAGCTTTATAATCAACAGGATTTTCCGGTATTATTGCAGCTTCCGCTCCTGTTGCTAATGCGGACATTAAAGCAATGTAACCTGATCCTCTGCCCATCACTTCAACTATAAAAGCTCTTTCATGTGATGAAGCAGTATCTTTTAATTTTTGAATAGAATCTACTGAAGTATTTAAACAAGTATCAACACCAATACACATATCTGTTCCAGAAATATCATTATCAATAGATCCAGGTATTCCTATAACTTTAATATCATTTTCTTCAGACATAAGTTTTGCACCTGTTAAACTACCTTCTCCGCCAATAACAATTAAAGCTTCTACTCCTAACTCTTTTAGATTGTCTGCTGCTTTTTTTCTGATTTCTGGTAATTTGAATTCTGGTACTCTTGCAGTTCTAAGTATAGTTCCACCTTTCTCCATAATTCCACCAACATCAGAGAAATTGAATTTTTTATATTCTTTATCTAATATACCTGCATATCCTCTAAAAAATGCAAAAACCTCAATACCTTCGGATACTGCAGTTCTTGTGACCGATCTAATTACAGCATTCATCCCCGGAGCATCTCCTCCGCTTGTTATAATACCTATTCTTTTTATTTTTTCCATAATATCCCTCCCAAAAATGGTTAAAAAAATTCTTCCATTTTATTATATCATTTAATAAAATAAATTTTCATTAAAAAAAGGTTGAATATTATATAAGATATTTAATTATAAGACATATTACTTAATATGTTATATTATAATTAATTATGATAACAATATTTAAAAAATAGATTTTTTTCAGTTTTATTTATTTATTGTTAATTTTTTTAATTTATTTTTAATTTTCGTAACTTTTTGAATTACTTATAATTTTATGTTATAATAATAATAGAGAGGAGGGCTATAATGACAGAGGTTTATGATAAAGACAAAATCGTCAATATTCTTAATGGGTACAATATCAAAGTAACCCCTAACAGACTGAAGGTTGCAGAAGTTATTTTAAATTCAAAAAAACACCCCTCTATTGACGAAATACATACTACTTTGACTAGAAACGGTAAGAATATATCTTTTACTTCAGTGTATAATATTATAAAAATGTTCCAATCTGCTGGAATAGTAAAAGAAATAAAATCTAAGGACAGATCCCGGTATGATGCTAATACAAAACCGCATTCGCACTTTATTTGTAAAAAATGTGGTAAAGTAATAGACATAGAAGACGACTTAAAATTGGAGTTTCCTAAATATGTAAATTCAATGAAAGTCGATTCAATTGAAATCAATTATTTTGGTGTTTGCAATGAATGTTTAGAATAACCAAAAGAAGGTGAATTTTAATTCACCTTCTTTTTTATTAGAATCTAACTTTTAATTCCTTGTTTGCTTTTAACTCATCCAATCTTTTTACTGGTGTAGAAAACGGTGCGTCTTTTAACAACCTTGGATTCTTTTTTGCCTCTTCTGTTATCTTTTTGAATATATCTATCACTTCATCTATGGTTCCTTTTGATTCAGTTTCAGTTGGTTCAATCATCATCGCTTCTTTTACAATTAAAGGAAAATATATAGTCGAAGGATGTATTCCGTAGTCCAACATTCTTTTTGCAAAGTCTAAAGTTTTTACGTTATATTTTTTTAAAAAAGATCCTTCTATTACAAACTCATGTTTACATAAACCTGGGTAAGCAACAGTCATAAATTCTGAAAGTTTTTTTCTCATATAATTAGCATTTAATACAGCCATTTCACTTGCTTTTTTTAGCCCGTCTCTTCCCATTGAAAGAATATATACATAAGCTCTTAATAGCACTAAGAAATTCCCATAGAAACTCCTCATTTGGCCTATACTATTTTTAATATCATAATTGAAATAAAATTTACCTTCTTCATCGTGCTCAACTACTGGAACAGGTAAATATTCTTTTAAGTAAGCTTTAACACCTACTGGTCCACTTCCTGGCCCCCCCATTCCATGAGGAGTCGAAAATGTTTTATGTAAATTTAGATGAACTACATCAAAGCCATTGTCTCCAGGTCTAATTTTACCCATAATAGCATTTAAATTTGCACCATCATAATACAATAAAGCATGATGATCATGAGCTATTTTAGAAATTTTTAATATGTCTTTTTCAAATAACCCTAATGTATTTGGATTTGTTAGCATAACAGCTGCAACATCCTCATCCATAATGTTTTTAAACTCTTCTAAATCAACTCTACCATACTCATTAGATTTAACTTCTACAACATCAAACCCGGCCATTTTTGCACTTGCAGGATTGGTCCCGTGTGCAGAATCTGGTACAATAACCTTTGTTTTATTTTTATATCCTTGATCCTCTAAATACTTTTTGATAATTAGCATTCCAGTTAACTCACCATGAGCTCCGGCAGCTGGCTGTAGGGTTACATTATCCATACCAGTTATTTCTGCTAAATAATGTTGTAAATTGTACATTACTTCTAAAGAACCTTGCATTGTATTTAAATCTTGATAAGGATGTATAAATTTAAACCTTTCCCAATTTGCTATTTCATCAGCAAAAATCGGATTATATTTCATGGTACAAGAGCCGAGTGGATAAAATCCTTTATCAACTGAGTGATTTAATCTTTCTAAGGAATCATAATGACGAACAATTTCCAACTCGTGAACTTGTGGAAGTTTAGGTTCTTCTTTTCTTATATATTTGTTATCTATTTCTATTTCTGTTTTTTCTATATCTAACCTTGGAATTCTAAAGCCAGTTCTCTCTTCTGATGATTTTTCAAATATTAAGCTCATATTAATCCCTCCACAAAAGCAGTTAGAAATAACACATCTTCTTTAGAAGTTAATTCTGTAGCACAAAATAATGCAACATTTTTAAATTTATCATAATTCTTTTCTAAATCGTATGGCCCAAAATAATTTTGATCTAATAATTTATTATTCAATATTTTTAGATTACCATTATACTTGATGGTAAATTCGTTAAAAAAATCAGCTTCGAAAAAAGGCTCAAATTTCTCTGTTTCCAAAAGTTTTTTAGCTAAATAATGAGCTTTGTAATAGTTTTGGTAAGCAATATCTCTTAAACCTCTTTTTCCTATTACATTTAAATAGATAGTTGCTAATAAAGCGTTGTGGGCATGATTTGAACAAATATTTGAAGTTGACTTATCTCTTCTAATATGCTGTTCCCTTGTTTGTAAAACCATTACATATCCAGGTTTCCCTTGTTCATCAACAGTTTCACCAATTATTCTGCCTGGCATTTGCCTAATATACTTTCTCTTGGAAGTAAAAAATCCAAAACTTGGTCCCCCCATTGCAGGGGCATTTCCTAATGGCTGCCCTTCTCCGACTACTATATCAGCTCCTAAATTACCTGGTGCTTCAAGCATTCCTAAAGCGATTGGGTTTGCTACTACAATCATCATAACTTTTTCAGGCAACATTTCTTTTATTTCATCTAAATGTTCAATTATACCAAAGAAATTTGGATACCCAACCACAATTGAGGATGTTTTAGAATCAATTTTATTTTTCAAATCTTCTAAATCCAATCTACCTGTTTTTTCGTCATATTTTATGTAATCAAACTCAATGTTTTGGGGTTTAATATATGTTTCTGAAACATTTTTATATTCTGGATGTATAGATTCTGATATAAGAGTTTTTTGTTTTTTATTTACTCTTGAAGCCATTAAAATGGCTTCTGCCATCGATGTAGCACCATCATACATAGAAGAATTTGATACTTCCATACCAGTTAATTCACTCATCATTGTTTGAAATTCATACATTATTTGCAGAGTTCCTTGAGATACTTCTGCTTGATAGGGGGTATAAGCAGTTAAAAAACCTCTTTTAGCTCCAATTTGATAAACTAATGATGGAATATAGTGAGCATAAATTCCTGCCCCTCTAAAAGTTCCATATTCTCTTATATGTCTATTATTTGCGGCTAAATCTTTCAAATGTTGGTTAAGCTCAATTTCTGACATTGACTCTGGGATATTTAACTCATCTTTGTATAAATTAGTAACATCAGAATATAATTCGTCTACATTATTAACCCCTATTACATCAAGCATTTCTCTTATTTCTTCTTTAGTATGTGGAAGAAATGGATACATTGGCATAAAATCACCTCACAATATTATTTAGATGGATTAGAACTTCCTTTATAAAAAGGTGTCTTGACAACAATAGACTCTAATTTTTTATTTCTTGCTTCAACAAATAATTTTGTTCCGATTTTTGTGTTTCCTTTTTTCAAATAAGCCAGAGCTAAATTTTTGTTTAATGTTGGAGATTTAACTCCACTTGTAATAAAACCAACTTCCTCATCATTTTCATTAAATATTTTATAACCATGTCTTACAGGCATTTTATTGTTAATCTCTAAACCTCTTAAATGCCAATTTAAGCCTTTTTCCTTTTGTTCTAACAATTTGTCTTTTCCTACAAAATCTTTATCAAAATCAACAGTCCATTTTAATGAAGCATTCAATGGTGTTTTTGTTTCGTCCATATCATTTCCATATAGCAATAGTTTTGCTTCAAATCTTAAAGTGTCTCTTGCTCCAAGTCCACAAGGTTTACCGTTATTTTTGATAACTAATCCAATTAAATCAATCCATATTTTTTCAGCAATTTTTTCCGGCATATATAATTCAAAGCCATCTTCACCAGTGTAACCTGTTCTTGAAATGATAACTTTTTCACCATCAATCGTTTCGTAATCAAATTTATAAAAACCTATTTTATCTAAATCTATTTTTACATATTTTTGTAGGATTTTTTCTGAATTAGGCCCTTGAATAGCAATTTGTCCCCATTCATCAGAAACATTTTTTACTTCTACATCAAAATTTCTGGATTGACTTTTAATCCATTCAAAATCTTTTTCAACATTAGATGCATTTACAACTAATAAAAAATTTTTTTCATTTATCATATAAGCTAACAAATCATCAATTATACCCCCATCTTTGTTAAGCATAGGAGTATAAATGGCATCCTTTTCTTTCATTTCATGTATTTTATTTGTAAGAATATAATCTACAAACTTCTTTGTTTCTTCACCTTTTATATCTATCTCTCCCATATGAGAAACATCAAAAAGTCCGCAATTTTCTCTTACTGTATTATGTTCTTCAATAATTGAGCTATACCATACTGGCATCTCCCAACCACCAAAATCAATCATTTTAGCCCCTAATTTTTTATGCTGTTTATTTAACGGTGTTTTTTTTAAATCAGCCATTATTAAAACCTCCTTCTTTGTATTGTTCTATGATTTCTAAAGATTTTTGATAGTATTCTTCTGGTACATATATATCGCAGTTTGTAGAATCTCCAAAAAAGGCCACACCTATGTTTCCTGTTTGCTTTAATTGAACTTCAATTCCGTTTTCTTCTAATATTGACTTAATAATATCGTACTCAGGGTATTTTACAAAACTTTTCAGTAATTTCATCATTTAAATCACCTCAATGAATTATAACATGAAACCATGAAATATTTTTCATGGGTTATCATCATTTTTAAGTTATTTAAAGATATTATTCTTGATTAGATAAATAATTTTCTAATATAGTAAAAATTATCTAAAAACATAGGGCTTAAACCCCGTTTTTAACCTCTTACAGTATAATGAGTATGTAATATTTCATGCGCTATTCCTCCATTTGGTTCTCCTAAATATTCTTCATATAATTTTTTTATGTAAGGATTTTCATGGGACTTTCTAATTTTACTATTTTTATCAATATCGTATAATGAAGTCATTCTTTCTATCAAAGTTTCTTCATCTGTTGGAATTGGTTGTCCACCACCACCTATACATCCACCAGGGCATGCCATAAACTCAACAAAATGATATTTCTTTTCTTCTTTTTTAATTTTTTCCATCAAAATCCTGGCATTTCCAAGACCATTTGCAACTGCAATGTTTATATCTTTAGAACCTATTTTAATTGTTGCTTCTTTAATTCCTTTAATTCCTCTAACGTTGTTAAAGTCTAAATTTTCCAATTCAAGGCCAGTAATAATTTCATAAGCTGTTCTCAAAGCTGCCTCCATAACTCCTCCACTAGTCCCGAATACAACCGCAGCACCTGTTGATTCTCCTAAAGGATTATCGTATTTCGACTCAGGCAAGTTACATAAATCTATTCCTGCATGTTTAAACATTTTTGCTAATTCTCTTGTTGTAAGAACAAAATCAACATCTTTGCTCATTTCATTTCTCTGACTTTCATATTTTTTTGCTGTACAAGGCATAACTGAAACAACTTTTAATTTATCTGGTGAAATATCTAATTTTTTTGCATAATAATTTTTTACTATTGCACCAAACATTTGCTGTGGGGATTTACAAGAAGATAAGTTATCTAAATATTCAGGATAATTATGTTCGATGAATTTTATCCATCCAGGACTGCAAGAAGTGAATAATGGAAGTTTTCCATTATTCTTTAATCTATTAATGAATTCAGTTCCTTCTTCCATAATTGTTAGATCTGCAGCAAAATTAGTATCAAAAACCTTATCAAAACCTAACAGTTTCAAACCTTCTACCATTTGACCTGTAACAATTGTTCCTGGTTTTTGTTTGAATTCCTCTGCAATTGCAACTCTAACAGCGGGAGCGGTTTGAACTACCGTTATATATTCATCATTTTCTAACAAATTCCAAACATTTTCCATATGGTAAACTTCATGCAATGCACCTGTTGGACATTCTAAAATACATTGACCACAATTAGTACAATCAACATTTCCCATTCCTTTATCCATAAATGTTGTTATATGTGTTGATGGGCCTTTATTGGAAATGGTCAAAATATTAACATTTTGAACCTCAGCACACTTTCTAACACATCTATTACATACTATACATTTTTGTGGTTCTCTAACTATAGAAAAACTACTGTTGTCTATTGGTTCATAATTATCGATTGGAGGTATTCTTATTTCTGTTATTCCTATTTCTTCAGCTACTTCTCTAATTTCACATGTTCCTGATCTGGAACAATTTAAACAATTCAAATTACAGTTTATACCATGGGAAGCTATAATAAGCTCCATAATAATTTTTCTAACTCTTCTCACTTTTTCTGAATGTGTTTTGATTTCCATCCCTTCTTCTATTCTTGTTACACAAGCAGGCATAAGTGTTTTTTTACCTTTTACTTCTACAGAACAAAGTCTGCAGCTACCATAAGGGGCTAACTTTTCATTGTAACAAAGTGTTGGTATTTTCAAATTAGCCTTTTTAGCGGCATGAAGTATTGTAATTTTTTCTTCAAAACTGTATTCTCTATTGTTAATTTTAATATTAATCATAAAATCACCTTCTTAAGCAATTTTTTGTTCAATATAGACAAGATTAAATTTACAGAAGATCGTCCAAAACCACAACGAGCTGCAAGTCCAATAGCTTCTTTTATTTCATTAATAAGTTTAGTTTCTTCCTCTGTAATTATGTTTTCATTTAATACTTTCTCTAAAATTACGTTAATATTTTTATTTCCCTCTCTACAAGGAAAACATGTTCCACAGGTTTCATTCTTAAAAAAATCTGAAACGTTTTTAATTATTTCGAATAAATTTCTTTGATTGTTAATTACTATCATTCCACCAGATCCTAAAGAACTACCTATTTTTTCAAGATCTTCGTATGTATATTTAGTATTTAACTCATCCTCAGTTAAACATTCAGTAGCAATCCCACCTGGAATTACAATTCCAACTCGATTACCTCTTACACCACCAGCTAATTCTATTATTTCTTTTATTGTCAATGAACCAAACTCTATTTCATAAACATCTGGACCATTAACGTCTCCACTAATTGAAATCAATTTTGTTCCTCTGCTATTTTCTGTTCCCATTTTTAAATAAGGATTATCATCATATTTCATAATTTCTGCTGCTGAACTTAATGATTCAACGTTATTGACTATAGTAGGTTGTTCATACAGGCCTTTTTCAATGGGTAAAGGTGGCTTTATTCTAGACCTTCCCCTTTCACCTTCTATAGAATTTATCAAAGAAGTCTCATCACCACAAACATAGGCACCAGCACCTTTTATCAATTTAACATCAAAGTCAAAATTTGAATCAAAAATATTTTTACCCAAAAAATGGTTTTTGTACATATATTTAATCGTCTTTTCTATATTTTCAATAGCTTTTTCATACTCTCCTCTTATATAAATATAACCATATCTGGCTTTTACGGCATACGCACAAATCACAATACCCTCAATTACTTTGTAAGGTAAATTTTCCATAAGAAATCTATCTTTAAATGTTCCTGGTTCTCCTTCATCTCCGTTACATATAACTATTTTGGAAGTAGATTTAATTTTGTTTGCATACTCCCACTTCACTCCCGTAGGAAATCCAGCTCCACCTCTTCCCTTCAAATTTGATTCTTTTATTTTTTCAACAATTTTTAATGGTTCAATATTGAGGGAATTTTTCAAACCATTAAACTTATAATCGTCTATTTTAATTCCCAAATCATTTTTTAAAAAGTATTTTTCCATAATTACACCTCACTTTAAATTATTTATAATTTCCAGTGCTTTTTGAGAATTCAAATAATTATAAATTTTACCGTTAATTGTCATCACGGGTCCTTCACCGCAATGTCCCAAACATTCTACTACTTCAAGAGTAAATTTTTTATCTTTTGTCGTTTCTCCATTCTTAACACTCAACTTTTTATGCAATATCTCTATTAATTCTTTTGACTGATTTATCCTACAACTAACGCTATCACAAATACGGATAATGTACTTTCCTGTAGGTTGTAAATAAAACATAGAATAAAAACTTATAACTCCATACAAATGAGCTTTTGGAATATCTCTATTTTTAGAAATTCTTACTATATCTTCTTCTGAAATATAACCATAAGTATCTTGTATTTCATGTAGTTCTTCTATTAACTCTTTTTCAAAAAACTTTTGCATTTTTGTCCCCCCTTTTTTATAAATAAATATTTTTTTCACATTATCATATATTAATATTTTATTCTTTTATTATTAACTATTGTTATATTTATTTTAACATTTGTATTTTTATGTTCACATTTTCACTTTATGAGTGTTATAATTTTAATACGCTTAAAAACTTAGGAGATAATTATGTTATATAAAAATTTTATTTGGGATTTTGATGGAACAATCATTGATACTTATCCTGCAACCATAAACAGTATATTAAAAACAATGAAAGAATATAATGTCAATCTAAATTACGAGGAAGTTTACAAAAAAGCGAAAGTAACATTAAGATATGTATTTGATTACATAAAAAATGAATATAATTTTAATAACGAAATTGTAGATAAAATATTATATGATTTTTCTAAAATTTCACCTAAAGATAGAATTAAATATGATAAAATTGAAGAAGTGCTAATATATATCAAAAAAAATGATGGTAAAAATTTTTTAGTTACTAATAGAGATAGTAAAAGTACTCTTGATATTTTAGATTTTTATAATTTAAAATATTTATTTGAAGAAATTGTTACTTCTGATGATGGATTTAAATTAAAACCAAATCCAGAAAGTTTTAATTTCTTAATTAACAAATATAGTTTATCACTAAACAAAACCATAGGTATTGGAGACAGGAAATTAGATATTGAAGCAGCTAAAAATTCTAATATAGCGAGTGTCTTTATGAATTTTGATATTATAAAATCAAATTACAATGCTGATTTTGTTTTTAATAACTATAATGATTTTTATAAAAATATATTAATGAGGTGATCGAATGGACATAAATGGAAAGATTTCAGAAGAGTTAAACGTTAATAAGAAACAAGTAAATAGCACTATTAAACTTCTTGAAGAAGGGAACACAGTTCCTTTCATAAGTAGATACAGAAAAGAAGCTACAGGGAACTTAAATGAAGAACAAATAAGAAATATAGAAGAAAAATTCAATTATTATACGAAATTAGAAGATTACAAACAAACGGTTATTAAAAATATCAATGAACAAGGAAAATTATCAGATTCTTTAAGAGAAAAAATATTAAAATCTGAAAAACTTTCTGATGTAGAAGATTTATACCTTCCTTATAAAAAAAGAAAAAAAACTAAAGCTGATATTGCTGTAGAGAATGGACTAGAACCAGCTTCCATTAAAGTTATGCTTGGAGAAGATATAGATGACGAGTATTTAAAAAATTTTATAAATGACAATTTCAAAAGTAAAGATGATATAAAAGAAGGTATTGGAAATATAATTGGTCAAAGCTTTGCTCATGACAAAGAAAATAGAGATTATTTTAGAAATCTATTTTTCAAATTTGGTAGAATTTCTACAAATAAAAAAAAGAAATTTAAAGAAGAATTTACAAAATACGATGTTTATGACAATTTTTCCCAGCTTGTAAAAGCAATTCCAGATTATAGAGTTTTAGCTATTAATAGAGGTGAAAAAGAAAATATTCTCTCTGTTAAAGTTGTGTTAGAAGAAGAAAAATATAAAAGCAAAATAAAAGAATTTCTAAAAGGCAAAAAGTTAAATGATGAAATAATTAGCATGGGGTTAAACTATGGACTAAAAAATATGTTACTTCCTTCGTTGGAAAGAGAAATCCGACAGACATTAACTGTAAGAGCAGAAGAAAATTCAATTTCTCTATTTTCTGAAAATTTAAAACAACTATTATTAACTCCGCCATTAAAAAACAAAAGAATTTTAGCAATGGATCCGGGTTTTAGAACAGGTTGTAAAGTAGTTGCTTTAGATGAATACGGTAATCTACTTGAAAACACTACCATTTTTCCTGTTGAACCAAAAAATGAAGTAGAAAAATCAATGAAGATTATAGATAAAATAATTGATCACCATAAACTCAATTTGATAGTAATAGGTAACGCCACTGCTTCAAGAGAAACACAACAGTTCATAGTTCAATATATAAAACAATACGATAAGAATTTAAAATATATTTTTGCAAACGAATCTGGAGCCTCAGTTTATTCTGCTTCTAAGCTTGCAAAAAAAGAGTTCCCAGATAAAGATGTTACAGTTAGAGGTGCTGTTAGCTTAGGGAGAAGAGTACAAGATCCTTTGGCTGAATTGGTTAAAATAGATCCAAAATCAATTGGCGTTGGCCAATATCAACATGATGTTGATCAAAAAAGTTTAAAAGAAAAGCTAAGAAACACTGTTGAATCAGTTGTTAACAACGTAGGAGTTAACGCTAATACTGCCTCTTATGCATTATTAGAACATGTATCAGGACTTAATAGTAATATTGCCAAAAAATTAGTTGAATATAGAGAAAAAAACGGTCCATTCAAAGAAAGAAAGGATATTTTGAATGTAAAAGGTATAGGGGCAAAATCATTTGAACAGGCCGCGGGTTTTTTAAAGATATATGGTGGAATTAATCCTTTAGAAATAACCAGCATCCATCCTGAATCTTATGAAATAGCTGAAAAATTATTAAATCATATTGGATTTAAAAAAGATGACATTTTGAATAAAAATGATGAAATAAGAAGTAATTTAATTTCTTTTTTAAATGATGAAAATCGAATTAATGAAATGAGTGAATCTTTAAATACTGGAATATACACATTGAAAGACATTATAAATGACTTACTTAAACCTGGAAGGGACCCAAGAGATGAATTACCACAGCCAATACTCTTTGACGATATTTTAAATTTTGAAGATCTTAAAGAAGGTATGAAACTTGAAGGTAAAGTAAACAATATAACTGACTTTGGTGCATTTATTGATTTAGGCATAAAAGAAAATGGATTAATACATAAATCAAATATAGCAGAAAAATTTGTTAAACATCCATCTGAATATTTAAGTATAAATCAAATAGTAACTGTTGAAATTATAGAAATTGATCCCCAAAGGAAAAGAATTAGTCTTAAACTTATTAAATAAAAAAGGACAGCTTTAACGCTGCCCTTTTACTATTTTCATTATTTTACTTTTTCTTTCAAATCTTTACCTGCTACAAATTTAGGAACCTTTCTTGCAGGAATTTTAATTGACTTACCAGTTTGAGGATTAACTCCTTTTCTGGCTTTTCTGTCTTGCACTTTAAATGTGCCAAAGCCAACTAATTTAACTTCTTCCCCTTTTGAAAGTTGTTCTGATACTACCTCAACAAAGCTATCAACAAAAGATTCTGCCATTTTTTTTGTAGTTGAAGCTTTTTCAGATAAAGTATCTACTAGTTCTTTTTTGTTCACTGAAAATTCCCCCTTTCGATAGATTGAAAAACCTATTTAATTCCTTCTGAAATTTTATAAAATTTTGATATAATTCTAACTCTTTTATCCTTAATAAGAGTATTAAGAAGCTCTTGATTGTTTTTCATATAATGTTTGTTATTTAACAAGTCAATATGCCCAAATGATTCTTTATTTTCATTTTCATCCGAAAGATAAAGTCTTGCTTTTGAATGTTTATACCAAGGATTAATTTGTATCATATAGTCATATTGAAGTTGATTAATCAATTCTGTTATTTTAGCTCTTCTATTAAAAACTTCTTTGTTTGCTTTAATAATTAGGTCTTTTAGTAATTCAGGTTTTTCAAAAGAATCAAAAAGATATATTTCTTTGTTTTCTTCATCTGTAATAAAATTTTTTTGGTCTTTTATTATAAAATCTGAAAATTCATTTCTATTTAAATTAAACTTTAAAGAAGTAATCGCATCGCTTACTTTTGTAATATTATAAATAAATAAGTCAAGATTCTCAATGAACTCGAATGAATTTTTTATATAAAAATCTTTTTTATGGTCACCAAAATTTTTTGCTTTTGCAGATATAAATATTTCACTCATAATTATCACTTAATATTTTAAATCTATAAAAACCTAAAAAATTTTTATTCTCTTTGTTTGCTATCCATGAAGGATCTGCGTATTTCAAATCTTCAAAATTTGTCAATCTTAGTTCTCCTGGATTATTTTCAGATATTGGTCCAGTATGGTAGATAACATACCTTTCCCTATTTTGTTCAATATATACCATGAGATGATAAGGATATTCTATGTCATAAGGATGAAAAAAAGCTAATATATCACCAGTTTTGATATTAACAATATTACTACCTAAGTAATCCATGTTAAATTCTACAAGGTATCTTGCTGAAGCAAAATTTGAATAATTTTTTTTGACAAAAATATCTTCTCCTAAATAAAAAATGTCTGTACCTATAAAGGGTATTTCAGGATAATTGTATTTTTTAATATCTTTAAAAATATTCCCTTTATAACCAGTCTCTTTTATCCAAGTTTGATCATGTTTTTTGAGAGATTCTTTGTATGCATATCTTATCAAACCAGCACAATCAGAATAGCTATCAGGAATTTTCATATCATTATTCACAACATTAATTATTATATTAGAGAACCATAGATAAAAAGATTTTGAATCTTCTATATTTAACTCTAAAATGTCTAAATAATTATTATTATTATGATCATTAAGTTCTATTTTATATATGTCATTATAATCGTAAAATATTATATATACAAAAATAATAATACTTAACATTAACAAAATTATTGTTAAACTTTTTAATGTGTTTCTTTTATTCATAAAATCGCCCTTTAAATAAATCATATATATTATACATGTTTTTTTTTATATTTCAAAATGCTATAAACAGCTTGTTATAAAAGATATTTTTTAATATAAACGATTTATTGCTTATTTATTAACTATATCTATAATTAATGAAATAATAGATTAATATTTTTATTATATTTCAGAAAATATTTATATAACCTTTTTATATGTGTTGCCACAATTTTTACATAAATAAACTTTTATCTTGTATTTTTTCTTAGCTTTCATCCTTCTTTTAGTTACAAAGATCATTTTGTTATTACAGTTAGGACATTTTTCTCCAAGAACTTTTTTGTTTATCACAAAAATCACCTACCATTCTATCAATTAACTTTTTGTTCAAATTTTTATGTTATTATTTAATTTGAAAATATTTTAGGAGGTTATCATGAGTGAGATAATATTAGGAATTATACAAGGTTTTACAGAATTTCTACCTGTTTCTTCCTCTGGACATTTAACGATTTTTTCAGAATTTATTAGTTTTGAACAAGATCCTTCATTTTTTGCTTTACTACATTTGGCTACATTTTTTGCCGTATTTATTTTTGTTTTTAAAGAAATAAAAGACATTTTAATTGGTATTTTCAAGCTAGATTCCGAAATATTATCTTTAGTTTTTAAACTTATCGTTTCAACAGTTCCGGCAGTTCTTGCTGGTTTTCTTTTAGAAGACTTTTTTAAAAATATGTTTAATTCCGTGGATATGGTAGCTACATTCTTAATTATAACATCTATAATGATGTTTTTATCAGACTTTTTTAATAATAATCAAAAGGATATGAAAAATATTAGTTATAAAACTGCATTAATCATTGGTTTATTTCAAGCTTTTGCAATTCTACCTGGAATTTCACGAAGTGGAGCTACTTTATTTGCAGCTTTAATGTTAGGCATGACAAAAAAGTCCGCGGTTAAGTATTCATTTTTAATGAGTCTTCCAGTAACATTTGGAGCCGGGATTTTAGAAATTGGAAAGGTGGATATGTCTTTAAATGTAATATTCGGTGCTATAGTGGCATTTTTATCTGGTTTAATAGGGTTAGTTTTGGTTAAAAAAAGTGTTATTAATGGAAAACTCAAAATATTTTCATTATATACTCTTGTATTAGCAATATTTACATACATTTATTTTTAATAAGGGGGAAAATATGAATACTATAAAAAATTTTATACTTGGAATATTGATGGGAATAGCCAATTTAGTTCCAGGAGTGAGTGCTGGAACAATAGCAATAATAAGTGGTAAGTATGATGACATTTTAACTTCTGCTTCTGAATTTTTATCCCTTAAATTTTCAAAGAAAATTTTATTGTTATTAGTGCCTTTATTTTTAGGTCTTATAATAGCAATATTTTCTTTCTCTAGTCTTATTATTTTATTACTTGACAATTACGAATTGTATTTGATGAACATCTTTGTTGGACTTATATTAGGCGGGTTATTTTTAATCTTCAAGGAAATTGATATTAAAAACACAGCTAATTTAATCTCTTTTATATTATCTCTTGTTATATTCAGTTTAATATTCTTTTTCATGAATGGAAGTGCAGAAAATAATGTAAATTTTATAAATCTATTTTTTGGAGGTATAATTGGAGCTTCAGCTATGGTTTTACCGGGGATAAGTGGATCATCTATGCTTTTAATAATGGGAGTTTATGAGCCTATATTACAAGGTGTTTCAGATCTTGATTTTTCAATTTTATTACCCGTTGCAGCGGGAATAGTTTTTGGAATTATCTTCATAGTTAAACTACTTAGTTATTTGCTTAAAAATTATTATCAAATTATTATGTCCATATTACTGGCTTTAACTCTAAGCGGTGGATTAAAAATTTTACCTTTAACAGACAATTATTTTAGCTATCTTTTTATAATACTTGGTATAATATTTGGAATTCTCTTAGAAAATTTCTTTAAAATTAACAAGAGAGCTTAATAAAGCTCTCTTGTTTTTATATAATTAATTATCTCATAATAATCCATTTTTCTATACTCACTATATCCCTCTTCATTTTTGAAATCATTTAAAAGGTATAAAATAACCCCTTCTTGCTCATAGCTGGTTAAATCAGTTTTCTCCGTTAAGTAATAATGTAATATTTCATGGTTAACTGTTTTTCTAACGTCTAATAGATTATCAAAATATTTGAAAGGCGTTATAATTATATACTTTTTTCCGTCGATTACTAATAATGCCCCATTATAATAACTGTATGGCAAATTGGTTAATTGCGTGAATTCATTTAAAGTTTTTGTTTCAATTACTTGCATACTTATCTTTTTATATCCCAAGTCGTCAAGGATTTTCAATATTTTGCTTTCTTTATTTATAAATCTATCGGAAGAATAAACATCATAAGAAAAACCAAAAATAATTATAATAAAATAGATTGAAATGAAAAATTTTTTCATCATTCTACCTTTAAAATTGTTTTTGTATTTATTCCATAAGAATTTGGTAGGTACATGTTGTATCCAAAGTCTGGTTTTATATAATATTCTCCTGTTGAAAGTATTTTAAAATAGTAATCATAATCACCTGAGTTATAGTAATCATTGAAAAATGTGATTTTATTTTTTCTAAAATTATACGATGTGTATGAATAACTCCAATCAGAGTACCAATAATTGTAGTATTTACCAGAATCAGTTATCCTTTTTTCTTGATAATTTTCTAATAACTGAGAATTAGATGGTATATAGCTTTCAATTGTTAAGTAGTTTTTTATGTTAGAATCGATTTTTATTTCTGATTTTAAAATATCTCCAGATTTTACTTTTATCTTTTCTTTATTGTAATTAATTTTGTAAATTCCTTCTATATCTGTCCAGCTATTGTTCCCAGAAAATTTTAAACCACCATAAAAAGTTATTTCACCATTTTTATCCTCTTTTATCTTTTTCGATACCATAGGAACTCTTTCATATAAAGTAAGGTCTTCTTCATTAAATATAAAGGTCTTATCTCCAAAAAGGTACAATTCTTCGTTTAAAGTATCCAAACTAAAAATATCATCACTTAACTCAATATCATATTGGTTAAATTTTAAATATTTTTCCCCATCTTTTTTGAACAAATAAGTAAAATTACCTTTATGATAAGTCATAGACAAGACATTAAGATCATTTTTGTATAACAAGCCACTCTCATATTTAAAAAGGTTATTTTTTGTATCAATCACATAAATTTCATCCTTATGAATCATAACTTCTTTTGCATTTTCTATTTTTTCCCCGAAAACGTATAGCGTTAAATCTTTATAGGTATAGTATATATTATCACTGTATTTAAAATCCTCATCTTTTAGATAAATGTACTCATGGTCTGTTTTTTTCAAAATGGTGTCTTTAGATATATATTTAATATTTTCGACGTTAAAATCTTTAGAAATATCAATAAAATAGTCTACTATGTAAACATCATGACCCTTATATAACTTAGTACTAAACTTTTTATAAAAATTTTTGTTGATAACCATATTTGATAAGTTTTCCTCAATCTTTTCATTTGAAAATATCTCAATTAAACCTTTATTTCTAATAACAGAACTTTTTGTGACTTCATGGAAATCAGACTCATTGTCTGATAAACTGAGATAGTTCTTTGCTTCTAAAATGGCTCTTAAAGCTATAGCAGTATCTTTTGTAGAATACCAATAATATCCTGATCTAAGATTAACAATAGTGTTCATTAACTTTATAATTGATTCATCCTTATACCCATTTTTAATCATACTTAAAAGTAAATAAGAGTTTAATTCTAAATCTGTATTATAATAATTGTTAAATTCAAAAGCTATCATATCTTTATTCTCTTCTATTTTTTCCAAAAGTAATTCAAAAGCATTTTTATCATAAAGTGACATGAATAACAAATCTATTTTTTCTACCTTATTAAGAGGTAAGTTAATAGCTGAATCATATAAATTCAAAACATAATTTTGATAACCGGATATTGTATTCGAACTCAAATAATTCAAACCATTATTAACAACTTGTTGACTAACTTGATAACCATATTGTTGGATAATATGAAAAGCTTCTAAAACATACGTTGTCATTAAAAGATTTGATTTTTCTGAGTTCATCCACCATCCCCAGCCTCCATCAGATCTTTGATATTTGTATAAAATTTGAAGTGATGAAGTAACTTTTTTATCTATGTCATCTATCTCATAGCCATTTTTATCTGCTACTAAAAGAGGTATTAATGTTGAAACTGTTTGTTCAGTACATCTATATTCATATTCATCTAAAAATTTTATATTGTCTTTAATTATGTTTTCAACTGAAAATTTTCTCCAACTATCACCTTTTTTTACTTTTACTTCTTGCATATCAGAATCAATAATCTTTACAAAATTTTGATTTATATCATTGGCATATACATCAATAGGTAGTTTTACTATATCATCCTCAAAATCAAATATTAGATTATCCTTACCAACTGCTATAGCCTTGAGATCAAACGACACTATTTTTGTTTCATTTGGATCTAATTGAATTTCTCCTTCAGACTTATTTATAGAAACAGATTTTTCTTGATTGTATATTTTGTAAGAAATATTCTTGGTTTTGGTAGAATTGTTTGTAACCGATAATTTCAAAGTCATTGTATCGTTTAAAGAAATGTTTTCTGGAATATACGGAGTAACATAAAACTCCTTTTTAGAAGTATAATTAATCTTTTTGTCCTCTATTTTTTCGGAATTTATACCTAATACATTTACTCTCCACCTTGTTAAACTATCTGGATTTTTGAATTTAATTTCTTTTTCTCCATCAACTTCTATAAAAGGTATCCACAAAGCATTCTCTGGGAAGTATTCTCTAACATTTTCATTCGCTCTTGATCCCTTGTAAGAAGCAAAAACATGAGAATCCTCCGTAGACAATTCAGATAGCCTCCTAACGTAAAAGTATTCTTCTCTTCCTGATAACAAGATATTCGAAGAATATAGCTCTGGATAAAGAGAATCTTTCATATCGTAATTATCTTCATACACATCGTATAAAGCGTCGTCTACAACAGAAATATTGTAAATACTTTTTTCAGGAGATTTTATTTTTATAGTTACTTCTTCTCCTGGTTTATATACATCTTTTTCAATTGATAAATCAAAATTATAATTTATGTTCTCTTTTGTCATAATGGCTTTAGAACTTTTATAAACATTGCCTTGATAAATTCCAATAACCTCTACAAATACATTTCTTTCTAAAATCTTTTCAGGTAGCTCAAATTCATATTTATTTTTATCTTTTTTTAATTCTTTTTTTTCATATACATTTAAACCAGATAAGTAAATATATCCCGTCATATCTTTCGGCTTATTAATATTCACTTCATAAGTTTTAGAATTTATTTTATTTGTTTCTATAGATAGCTCTACTTGATCTTCATTAGGAGATATATTTAGATAAAAGCTTTTAATAGTGTCTTTATAAGAAAATTCTATTGTATAAAATCCATTGGATAGATTCTCAATAGAAAAATCACCCAGTCCGTTTTGTACCTCTATAGATTCTTTTTGAATTATTTTTTCATTATACTGTTCGTTTTCATATACGTCTTTTTTAATAGTGAGGTCTACAAAACCAGAAATTGTATTTCCCTCTCTATCTTTCAAAGAAAGTCTATAACCATTGTTGAGTTTTAAATAAAAATCTTCTTTGCCTAAAATTTCAATATTGTATTTACCTTTGAGAACTTCAACATAATCTCTCTTTTCCATTTGCTTTTGTGATTGGTCAATCGAAATTATTTCAAGAGTGTAATATCCATCTTCTTTAATATCAACACCTATTGGGATATTTAATACTCCATTTTCATTAGTGAATGATTTTCCATCATAAACAAGTCTATCTCTATTCATTGGATAACGTCCATAATAAACATAATATTTAATTTCTGCATTAGAAACAGGATTTCCATCATAATAATTCAGCTCAATTTCATAATCAATTGTATCCTTGTTGTAGTAAACATCATCTCTATTTATCTCAATTTCATAAGTTGGTTTCTCATAATTTTCCACAATAAAACCTGTATTTTTAACTTCTTCATTTGTTTTTATTGTGACAGAATAATATCCAAAAGGTGCACTTTCTGAAATATAATAACTATCTGTATAAATTCCTAAATTATTTGTGGTTATTTCTTTTTCTACAAGTTTGTTCCCCGCTGGATCAGAGATGAAATAGCTCATTTTTTCATTTGGTTTTAACACATAATAATTTTCATTTCTGACGAAAGAATATATATTGAATTTAACTTCTTGATCGTTTTTGTAAATAGGTTTATCTTTTAAAAATTCAATGGGATTATTAGGATAATTATTTCTATAATAATAGAAATTTTTAAAAGCTATCCCTTTCTTACTTTTGACATAAATTTCACTTATATTTTCTATTTCATAATTTAAAACCTTTTTATCGTTTAAAATAGTAGTTTTTCCATTTTCAGTTTTAATGTATATATCTGAATTAACTTGATTTCCATTTTTGTCTCTCATATCAAGAAACAAATTCTTGCCGTCATAAAAAGCTATAAAATTAAGATCAGAAACCAAAAATGAATCAGAAGATATTATCTCGTTATTTTTAATGAATTCAACAAAGTACAATCCTATTTCATTTACAGTAAATTTCTCGTCTATGTTCCCTTCACTATTTGCATTTAATATCTTGGTTTTGTATACTTTTCTTTCTTGATTTTCAACTTCTCTATTCATAATAACGTTTATATCATTTTCTATATTATAGACTTTCATAAAGACCTGTTTTTCGTTGTATCCTTTAATAAAAATTGGATCACCAGAATTCAAGACGTTTTCACCTTGTAAATAAACGTAAGAAAATCCTAAACTAATAATTATAAGAAAAATATTAACTAACAAGATTTTTTTCATATTTCCCATCTCCCTTATATAATAAATATCTTTTCTCTTTCTATAAATCTATTCAAATAATTTATCAAAGAATTTATTGCAGTTTCTTTTTCTTTTAATGGATATGTAGCTATGGAATCTATGACCTCAAAATTATTAAAAATTATTGGCGAATTAGAATGCTTTTTTAAATTTTTTAAATATACATTTGGAATTCTAAAAAAACCTATGCTTAAGTCTCTTATAAATTCATGATTTAAAAAATTAAAGATTTTATCGATTAGTAGTTTATACTCTTTTAAAAAATCACCTTCAATTATTATAGGATCAATAGATAATCTAACTTTAATTCCCATATCTTGAACCTTCTTTATTGAAACCAGCCTTTCATCTAAATTAGCTGTTTTCTTTTCATATTTTTCTATAAACTTTTGTGGGTTTAATGTCCAGGCAGGTATAACATTATCAATATTTTTATTTGAAAGAACATTATGAAAGATATTTGATTTTGTTCTAATTTCCATCTTAATATTACTTAATTCATTTATTTTGTTAATCCATTCACCTATAAAAGGATATATATTTTCAAAAATTGGTATATCTGTATCATATCCATAACTCAAATAAATATTCTTGTAAGATTTTGATATTTTTTCTATTTCATAGAAAAATTCTTCTATATTTACAAAAACCACTATATTACTTGATGGATACATACCACCTAAATAACAGTATTTACAGTCAAAAAGACAGTTAATTATATTGTTAGCATAAAAAAAAGCAGAATTGTTGAAATCGTGACACATTTTACTTCCTTGATAGATAAAATTATCTTTTTTTTCAGCAATTATGATTTTTTGAGATTGTTTTTGAATTGAAAAATTTTGATCGAACCCAGAAAACACTTCCTTGTAATCATCAATATAAATTACTTTAGAATCTTTAAACTTAGATAAAATATTTTTTGTAATGTAATTATTAGCGACTTGTTTTTCCACATAAATATGCGAAAAACTACGATTTAATAATTTGCTCAAAATAACAATTCCTTTCTCTCTTATTATTAAATTCTTTTTTAATTATTTCATCCAATAAGTTGTTTATTTCTTTTCCATCTAATAAAAATTGGTATAATTTTTTAATAATTAGATCTTTTTGAACTTTGGTGAAATTACTTTTAATCATAGAGCTTTTTATGTATTTGAGTTCTTTTATTTTATAAATTTTCTCCTGCTCATCGCTTATATTATATAACTTTTCAAATGTTTTATCTAATCCATCATTTAAATCTATATTTTTTAAATCAAAATTGTTTTTACCATTATCACTGATTTTTTTTATCATAAAAATGTTTTGTCTATCAAAAAACTTTCTTGATATTTGATAAAAGGCATAGCCTTCCATATCGTACAACATATTCTTTTCCATTTCATTATTTTCAACAGGTTTTGGCATTGTTACTAAACTTCTTTCTTGTAATCCCAAATCGTAAGTCAAGTCAAAGTACATATTTTTATTTAAGCAAAAGTCCTTTACTGTATTAATCCTAAAAATATTGTTTACATATTTTATTTCTTTTGTAGCAGCAAATCCATAATTTAATATTAGGTCATTTTTTTGAGGCTCAAATAATCTACAGATATAAGAAATGGAGGAGCTTACATTGTAAGCTCCTATGCCTGATATTATTAATTTAATTTTTGTATTCTCATAAATATCAAAAAAATAGTCTTTTATCTTTACTAAATTTTCTTTTATAAATCTTTTTTCTTGTTTAGAAGATACTACAACATAAATCATGGTAACTCCTCAAAATAATTGTTTTGATTGGCTTTTTGGTTTTTCATCATAAGTTTTTATGTTGCCTTCATAAAAAATATTCAAATGTGTATCGTCATTAAAAATATTGTTTAAGGCAACTTTTATATCATTTTTATACTTGTTAATCAATTCATATTCCAAAGATTGATCCTTTTTAATTTTTATAATAAATTCATTACCTTCCAATTTATACTCGGAATATTTGAGAGCATAAACTATAGCTAAGTTAATTTTTTTCTGATTTTTAGTGAAATAATCAAAAATTTGAGTTACATTTTTATCGATTTTCTTTTCTTCGGCAGGATCTGACTCAAATGTATCCAAATTGCTTTCTGATTGTTTTTCCATCTTTTTTTCATCTATATTAGATAGATTAAAAGAAAATGTCGCCACCATAGTCTCAAAAACAAGCTTAGTGTTTTCACTGTATTTGAGTTCTTTATGTATTTTTTGAAGATTTTCAAGTATATAGAAATATTTGTCATTTTTATCATTTCCTATAATTGTTATTATTTTTTCCATACTTTCTTCAACTAACAACTCAGGATCTTTACCAAGGTTAAATATTTCATTTGAAATTTCAAGTATTTCATCTATGTCAGAATTGTATATTGCGTTTATAAAATTCATTATATACTGTTCATCATAAATACCAAGTATATTGACTATATCTTGTTTAGTTATTTCTTTATCAGAAAATTTCATTACTTGTTCTAAAAGAGATATAGCATCTCTCATTCCACCTTTTGCTTTTCTTGAAATAAGATTTATTGCTTGATCTTCAATATTTATTTTTTCATTTTCAGAAATTAATTTCAAATTATCAGAAATATCAACTTCTGATAAATTTCTAAAATTTAATAATTGTGACCTGGATATTATTGTGTCAGGAATCTTTTCCAAGTTGGTAGTAGCTAAAACGAATATAACATGCTCAGGTGGTTCTTCTAATGTCTTTAACAATGCATTGAAAGCTTCTTTTGTTAGCATATGAATTTCATCAATGATATAGACTTTATATTTACCTTTCACAGGTCTGTAATTAGCAGAATCTCTTATCTGCCTTATTTCATCTATACCTCTATTTGATGCAGCATCTAATTCTATAACATCCATAAAATTATTTTCGTTTATTGCCTTACAATTAGAACATTCATTGCAAGGATTTGATCCATTGGGATTTTCACAATTTACAATTTTTGACAATATTCTTGCAGTTGTAGTTTTTCCAGTACCTCTTGGCCCAGAAAAAATATAGGCATGAGATATGTTTTCATTTTTAACTGCATTTTTAAAATATCTTTTTATGTGTTCCTGTCCAAATATTTCATCAAAAATCATAGGTCTATAAACTCTATATAAACTTTGTTTCATATCAATCCCTCACTTTATAAGGTTTTTCTTCTTGCCTTAGAAAATCTAATTTAATAGATTTTTTTTCAATAATATTTTTAATCGGTTCAATTTTTTCCTCGTCAATTGATATTTCAAGATAGACATTTTCAGTAAATTTCGTCTCTATTATTTCCCATCCAATTTCTCTTTTCAATAATCTTTCTATTTCTGCGTGTTGTGAGTAATCAGTAACAATTCCATAAATAAAGGCGTTTCGATATTCAACTATTTTTGAGTTTTTAACAGTTTCAAAAGTTGTCTTAGAATAGGCATCAATTAGACCTCTTACTCCTAATTTAACACCACCAAAAAAACGGGTTACAACGCAAACAATGTTGTTCAAATTCATTTTTTGAATTTCACCAAAAATTGGTTTCCCTGCGGAACCAGATGGTTCACCATTATCAGTGTAGTTGAAATACTCTCGATTTTCATCAGTTACAAAATAGGCCCAACAATTGTGATTGGCATTTTTATACAATTCGCTTATCGATTTTATAAATTCTTTAGCCTGTTGCTCAGAGTTAACTTTAGAACAGTTACCAATAAATTCTGATCTTTTAATGTTTATTTTTGTTTCTTTATTTTTTAATATGGATTTGTATGGCATTATTTGATCTTCTTTATTTCAAACTTAGTATTAAAGTTTTTTATATTAAGATAAGAAGCTGCCGAGCCTTTGTAAATTGAAATTTCTAAATAATTAGAACTGTCAAAATGCATTAATAATTTATCGTCACCACATTCCGAATAATATTCTTTATAGTTTAAAGGATATTCTTTACCTTCAAAAGAAATAACATAACTACTATGTTTGTCAAAATTAAATGTATTATTATTCTCAACATCTGTTTCTAAATTTCCAAAACTATCTTTATACAAAAAATGTCCTATTATATTATTTTTATTGTAGAAAGGATTTTTTATATTCAGCTCATTAATTTTTAAAAGCTCGTTTCCAAAATATTTAAAATTTATGTTTTTTGATAGATAAGCTGCAAATGCTCCAAAAATATCTCTACCATGAAAAGTGTTACTTTCTTTCCAAAAATAGTTTTTGTTATTTAATTCAATAATCTTATTAATTCCATATTTTCTTTTAACCTGAGTTAAAATTCCATTGTCAGGGGCTATAAAATAATATTTTGGTTGATTTGTTTCTACTAAAATGGCTTTTCTTGAACTCCCTACAGTTGGATCGATAACAACCAAAAATATTGTATTTTCTTGAAATTCTTTGGACGCTCTTAGCAAAATGTGTGAATAGGAATAAATATCATATTTTCCCATATTATGCGTAATATCTATTATCTCAGCATTTTTATTTATATTTTTTATTACTGATTTTACAGAAGAGACATAATAACTATCTTCTCCCCAATCTGTAATAAAAGCTATCATATAAAATCACTACCTTTTATTTTTTATATACATCAATGTATAAGATGAAATCAAAAATACCAAACCAAATGTCAATAAATATATAATTTCTTTTGATATATTGTCCATTGAATATCCCAAAATAGAAAGTTTTCTCCAAGATTCTATAGAATATTTAATCGGTAAAAAATTAGAGAATTGTAATACTATAGAATCTTTTGGTATAGGTATTAATACATCTCCAAACAAGACTAATCCTCCCGTTAAAGCCGTTAAAAAAAATGATGTTGACTTTGAATTACTTGTTATACTTGATATAAGGATTCCTAAAGATGTATAAACAAATACATTTAAAGAGATAATCAACAATATGTTTATTTCTGATGCAACAGAAGTAACTCCAAAAGCCCTATAAATGTACCAAGAATAAATACTTGCTACAAGGCCAATTAAAAAATAAGCTATAAATTTAAAGCCAATAAACTCATAAATTTTTAAACCATTAGCCCTATAGATATCAAACAATCCATTCTCCTTAGTTTGTGAAATACTATTACCAATGCCAATCATTGAAAATAAAAGGATCATAATAACAGCAACAACTGGAGAAAATATATCTTTAAATCCTAAACTTGAATTTTCTGAAAGTTTTAGTTCATTTGAATTAACTTGAGGGATTAACAACTTAATTTCTGGCTTTTTCCTATTTTCATCAACTGATATACCACCTTGAAGTAAAAAATTGGTAGTAGATCCACTTGACAACTCTGGTATACCACTTAATTCTTTGAACAAAGCGTCTACAATAGTATAAAAAGAAAAAGCATCCTGTAATTTATCCGGATTTGGAATAATATAAAGTTCGTTTTCTTCATAATTTCTAAGAGAATCTATAAAACCTTTCGGGATCATCAAAACTGAATCAAAATCTCGAGTTGCTATGAAACTCTGAAGTTCTTCCTCTGAATTAATTTCAACTGTATTATCCCATTTTAAAAACTGCTTCAAAAAAATAAAACCAAATCTACCTAAAAATGAATTATCTTGGTTATAAATACCAATTTTATGTTCTCCCATTAAATTTTCTGGATAAAAAGAAGCTCCTAAATAAGCTATAATAATCGGTATTAAAATTATCAAAACAAGCATTCCTGGGTTTCTAAATATTTTTTTTATTTCGAATATCGATAGTTTAAATATCTTCATTTTCTACCCCCATGTTATATCTATAAAAAGATCTTTTTCTTTTAAATGTTCTATTAGATTTTTATAATAAACATTTTCCTTTAATGTCTCTGAATCGCCAATTATTATAAGTTTTCTTTTTGATCTTGTTATTGAAACATTTAATCTTCTATAATCCTCTAAAAATCCAATATCAGAGTTTTCATTGCTTCTAACATTTGAAATAATAATAACTTCTTTTTCTCTACCTTGAAAACCATCAACAGTGCTAATTTCAGGAACTAAGTTGAATTTATTTTTTATTTTTTCTTCTATTAGCTCAATTTGATCAAAATATGGACTTATAATACCAATATTTTCTAAATCAAAATTTCTTTTTTTGAATTTTTCAAGAATTTCAACTATCACATCTGACTCAAAAATATTTCTTCTTGATTTTGAACCAAATTTTTGTTCTTCTTCTTTTTTATCAGATGCACTTGTGTTTAAAAAAACAACAGTTTTGTTGGGATCCAAAATATCATCATAATCGTCAATATTTATCAAATCTTTTATAGTATGATTTTTTACAGAATCGTCAGCTATTAATTCATTTCCATAAAAAAACTTGTTTGGAATTTCCATTATTTGCTCATTCATCCTGTACTGAATTTTCAACATGTAGGAATTCTCTGGATATTTATTTATCATTCTTTGAAAAAGTGTTTTAGATAGAACATCTTTAGCTTTGTCAGAAAGAATAGTAGGAGGTAATTGGTTATGGTCACCAGACATTATAAATTTTTTTGATTTAGTGACACTTATAAGACTTGATGGCTCCATAGATTGCGATCCTTCATCTATTATTGAAACATCAAAATTTTTATCTTCTAAAAAATCTGAACCAGCCGTAGCATTTGTAGTGATTATAATATCAGATTCTTCTATCACAGAATCTAAAGCAAATTCTTCTAAATCTTTAATATTCATGTATAATTCATCTATCATTTCATTGTATTTAATCCATTTAGCCATAGATTTCATTTTTTTTGGATTTATTCCTCTAAAAGACTTTTTGTTTCTTGCGTGTTTTTTTATCTGATCATCAGACATTCCGCGCCTTAAACTCGGATTTGGTTTTTTATACTTGTTTCTTGTTTCAATAAGTTCATTCATCTCTTCTCTCATTTTCTGAGCATTAATATAACTTTGTTTATTCTTAACGGCATTATAAATTAGCATATCTTTTATTCTTTCGCTAACCCTTGCAGGATGCCCTATCCTTATAATTTTAAAATTGTGAGGAATCTTTGTTAAATATTCAACCAAATTATCTGTAGCAACATTTGATTCTGCAGTTGCAAGTATTTTCTTACCTAATTTTGCTTCTTGCAATATTATTTCAGTTATTGTTCTAGTTTTTCCAGTACCTGGGGGGCCATATAATAAAAATAAATCATTTTCTTTAATAGATTTTTTTACAGCTTCTTTTTGAAATTTATTTAGTCTATCATCAAAAAAATCAATTTGACACTCTAAATTGTTTATAGTAGGCTTTTCTTTTTCCAACAAAATATTTTTGAGATTTTGAAAATATTCAGAATTATTTCTAAACCTTTTCAAGGCATCTTTCATTCTTGAATATGTGACATCATTAAAATATAAATCTAATCTTATATTCTTAAGTGCCCAATAAGGAACACCGCCTGCTACAACAACCTCAATATATCTATTTCCTATGTTTGTAACCGTTGCAAGATAATCAGATTTTAGTGGATCTCCTTTGCTTATCAAAACTTCATCTCCAACAGAGATATTAGTGTCTATATATTTTTTTCTACCATATTTTATTACTGTAAAACCACCTATTTCATATCCAGAAATCCTTCCATCAAGATTTAAAATTGCCCTTCCTTTTTCTTCTCTTTTTTTACCTGATATATTTTTTATTTCTGAAATAGTGGATTCGATTTCTGCTTTTCTTTCTTCTTTTATTGCCTGGTTAAAAGTCTCATAATATTTCTTTTCATCTATCATGCATTATCATCAAGGTAATTTGCTACCTTATATAGTAATCCTGGTTCTTCATAAAATGTCACAATTTCATCTTTAACAACGAAAAACAGTCCAAATGTTTCTAATTGCGGTTTATGCAAAGTTCTTAGTCTGCTGCTCGGCCAAAATAACTCCCATGTTTTTTGAAAATATGGTTCTTGTTCTTTTTCCAATCGAAACATACCATAATCGCTCAACTCATCATAACTTAAAAATCTGTTTATATCTCCAGTTTCCATTTTTACACTATAAGCAATGCCATCTTTTCCATATCCTAAAACAGCGCTTTTAAGGTTTTTTAGTTCATCTAAATTTTTTATTTGACCCAAACCAAAAAAGCAAAAAATAAAATTAAAAGTTTCAGGATCATAACCAGCTTGTTTTATAAAACTTTTTAATTCATCAATTTTTCTGTCTTCCATAGAAGCTAAATATAAAAGTGCAGAAGCTAAAGCGATATATATAAACAAAAATATATTTGAAACATCAATGATCACTAAAATAACCTGCATTGCCAACAACAAAGTTGATTCAATCATAAAATTAATAGCCCCTTTTCTTCTAATAACAAAATAAGAAATTATTAATAATAATAGAGATACCCCAAAAAACAGGTATCCTTGAATAAAAAATTGTAATAAGGGAATTAACCCAAATAAAACAGATAAAATTATATTCATTTAACCCACTCCTTATTTGCCAACACAAAAATTTGAAAATAAATTATTTAACATTTCTTCGTTATAGTTTTTACCATTTAATTCATAAATTTTTTCCAACGCCTTTCTTATATCAAACATTATAAAATCTTTAGATATGCCATTTTCAATGTTATTCGATGCTTTTTCTAAATGATTTAGGGTTTCTTTCAAGATATCTTTTTGTCTACTATTTGTAAGTAATGGTTTTTTTATAGTCAATTTATTTATAAATTTCTTATAAATTTCTTCTTCAAGGTCTTTTATATTACCTTCTTTAGCAGATATACTTATATAATGATAATTTTTTAAAAAAAATGGTTGAACAAAATTTTTATCATCGTTTTTATTTAGAACAATTATTAACTCTTTGTTTTTATAATCTTTATTAATTTTTTCAAATATTTTTTCATCATCTTTATTTGGGTTTGATCCATCAACAATAAATATAATTAAGTCAGAGTTTTTAATTGAATCAATAGATTTTTGAATTCCTATTTTCTCTATTTTATCTTCGGATTCTCTTATACCAGCTGTATCTATCACTCTTAAATATATTCCTTTGATGTTTAAATTTTCTTCTATAGTATCTCTTGTTGTCCCTGGGATATCTGTAACTATAGCTCTATCTTTTCGTAATAGAGCATTTAATAGCGTACTTTTACCAGAGTTTGGTTTCCCAACAATTGCTGTTTTAATCCCATGTACAGCCATAATTCCATTGTCTGCATTTAATAATATTTCTTTGCCAGCTTTTATAATGCTATCCACTTTATTTTTAAGGGTATCTGATTCACTTTCAAAGGCTATATCATCTGGATAATCGAGTTCTACTTCTATTTCTGTTGAGAGATCTAAGAGATCTTTTTCTATTTTACTAATATCCTTTGATAATCCCATAGTTACTTGATTTCTTGAAGCATCAAGAGATAACTCTGTTTCTGAATGAATCATGTTGTTAATAGATTCAGCTTTTATTAAATCCATCTTGTTATTTAATACAGCTCTTTTTGAAAATTCTCCTTCTATTGCATCTCTTGAATATCTTTTTAAGATAGTTATTAATTCTTCTATTATCTTTGGACCACCGTGACAAAATATTTCAAGCATATCTTCTCCTGTATAAGACTTAGGCCCTTTGTGGAATGTCCATGTGATTTCATCAATTTTCTTTTCATTATCTATAAACCAGTTATAATACATTTTTTTTGGTTTGAAACTCTTTCTTAAATGGTTCCTTATTATATCTTCTACATTATTTCCACTAATTCTTATAACACCAATAGCAGATATTCCATATGAAGAACTTAAAGCAACTATTGTATCTTTAAACATTCTCTTTCTCTCCTATTTTCAAAACTTTGTTGAAGTATTCTTTAAAATTTTTTATACCATATATAATCATTTCATTTGTTTTTGGATCAAGATTTATTCTTTTAACTTTAAAATTAAAGTCTTCTTTTCTTGGAACAACATCCTCGTCAAATACAAGTTTAACATAATTGTCCCCAATTTCAATTAGCCTAATCCCATTATATGAGGCATTTATTCTAATTCTTGCATAATCAAATAAATTGGTTAACTCTTCAGGTATTTTACCAAATCTATCTTCAATTTCTTTATACAGTTCATTTAATTCATCTAAATTTGATAGAATAGATATTCTTCTGTAAATTCTCATTCTTTCAATGGAATTTCCTATATAATATTCTGGAATCAATAGTGAACCTTTTATACCTTTTATTTCAGTATAGATTTTTTGTTTTTTCTCTATAGTTTCTTTTCCTGTCATTTTATTGACAGTTTCTTCTAAGATATCTTTATATAAATGAAGACCTATAGAATTTATGTGCCCTTTTTGATCAATACCTAAAACATCACCATATCCTCTTATTTCTAAATCTCTTAAGGCCAATTTCAAACCTGATCCAGGTTCATTAAATTTTTTCATAGCTTCTAAACGTCTTTTACTATCATTAGTAAGTGAATCCTTATATAAGAAATATGCAAAAGCTCTTCTTTTAGACCTTCCTACTCTACCTTTTAATTGATAAAGTTGAGAAATACCATATCTTTGAGAATCATCAATTATTATGGTATTTACATTTGGTATGTCTACTCCATTTTCTATTATAGAAGTAGTTACTAACATATCAATTTCATTGTTATAAAATCTATTAATTATTTTGTTAAACTCTATTTTGTTAGTTCTACCGTGTAGATACTCAATTTTTATTTCAGGAATAAGGTTTTTTAAATATTCATAAATCTTCTTTAGCCCATTTACTCTATTATGAACATATAATATCTGTCCACCTCTTGACTTTTCTCTTAATGCTGCTATTCTGACTATTCTATCTGAGTAATTACCAATATATGTTTGAATTGGCATTCTACCGAAAGGTGGAGTTGAAATAGTTGATATTTCTCTCAATCCGCTTATAGACATATACAGCGTACGTGGAATAGGTGTAGCACTCATCATTAAAAAATTAACCCCCAGCTCTAATTCTTTAAGTCTCTCTTTTTGAAGGACTCCAAATCTCTGTTCTTCATCTATTATAACAAGGCCTAATTTTTTAATCTTGATTTTTTCTGAAAGAAGTGAATGAGTACCAATTAAAATATCGATTTCACCTAATGATGCTTGTTTAATTATTTCATTTCTTTCTTTTGGTGTTATATGTCGGTTCAATAATTTTATGTTAACTCCAAATCCCTTTAACCTCTCAACAAAAGTATCATAATGCTGTTGAGAAAGAATTGTCGTTGGAGCTAAAAAAAGAACTTGATAATTATCAATTATAGCTTTGAAAGCAGCTCTTAGGGCTACTTCAGTTTTGCCAAAACCTGCATCACCAACTAATAGTCTATCCATAGGTTTGTTAGACATCAAATCTCTGTTTATTTCTTCTATACTCTTCAATTGGTCATTTGTTTCAACATAAGGAAATGTTTCTTGCAACTTCTTTTCTAACTCTTCATCTCCTTTTATTATCTTTCCTTTTTTATTCTCTCTTAGGGCATAGATTTCAAGAAGCTTTTTAACTTTTTCATGAATTTTTTTCTCAACTTCTTTTTTAGTTTTCTTCCACTTTTTCCCATTCAAAGAAGAAATTCTAACTTTAGACTTGTCTCCAATATACTTAGAAATTTTATCCAATCTTTCAACAGGAACAAATATTTTCGATTTATTGCTATATTCAATAGTTATGTATTCTCTTTTCCCTATGGGAGTTGACTTTATTTTAACCCCTTTGAAAACGCCTATACCATAATCATCGTGTACTATAAGATCATCTTCCTTTAAATCTTCCCAATCTAATAGAGGTAAATACTCTAAATCTTTTTCCTTATCTTCTGTTTGTTTCACTTTTTTTCTTTTTAATTTTATGTCTAATTCTTTATAATTTATAGTATCTAATATTTGAATATTCATACCTGAATATTTTTTGTAAATGGCTTTTTTAACCTTGGAATCTGACATCTCTATATTTTCTCTTTCTTTTTCTGTAAAAGTCTTTACAATTTTATCTTTTTCAATTATTATAAACTCAGTATCTTTTGGTAAGTAAGATAACAAAGTAGCTTTATTTTTATGAAAAAGAGAAGGAAAATAATTGAGCATATCTATATTTAGTTCTTCAATTTCTTTAAACTTTTTCATTTCCGATTTCAATCTTTCATTCATCAAATTTATGTTAAATTGATCATAGAAAATTTCACTGCCAGGAACTAAATCAAATTTTTCAATCTTTTTTATAGATTTTTGATTTAAAGGATCAAAATAATTTAACCTCTCTATTTCATCATCAAAAAGTTCCAACCTTATAGGGTTTTTATATATTGGAACAAAAATGTCTCTTATAAATCCTCTCTTTGAATATTCTGATGGCTCTGTTATTTCAAAAACATTTTTATAACCTATCTCATATAATTCATCAATGAAATTATCACCATAAGAATAATTTTTTATATAAAAATTTTCTGGTGGTATAGTGAATCTTGTCATAGAATGAAGAGTTGTAACAAGGTTTAAATCTTTACCTTTGATTAATTTATACATAATATTCAGTCTTTGTTTCTTTATTTTCGAAGAGATGTCTATGTCTTCAAAAGGAAAAATATCATAATCAGGAAAAACATTCAGATTTTCATCTTCTATTTCTAAATTGGTGTATTCAGGGAAAATAAAAACTCTTGTTTTATTTGTAGGGTTATCTTTTATATATTTTATAATATCTTTGTTCATTTTATTACCTCCGGATAAACTTCAAATATTTCTCATCTGTTGAAACATCAATAAAAGCTATAGAATCGAGATATAGATCTACGCTTTTTTCTATTTTACACACTAAATTACCTTTATTCCATGAGTAAAAAACTTCTTTACCAATTGGAACAGACTTGAAAAAACCAAAAAATTTTACGTTTGATAATTTTAAACTTTCTTCTTGAACCAATTCCAAAACAAGTTGTTTTATGTAATTTTTATTAACATTTCTCTTCAATTGATTGATAGCTAATTTTTCGATTACTTTTTTTGGTTTTACCTTTTTTAATTTTATATCGTAATTAATATCAAATCTATATACCGTTGCATTAAACCCTTCTGAATAAAATAATTTTAGGTCAAATATAAAATTAACAGTATTTTTTAAAGGTTCTTCAAAGGAAATTTTTGCCAATAGCTTGTTTGTTTCAATATCTAAAGCTTCAATTTTTTTCGTTTCGAACAAATCATATAAATTGCGTTTTTCTACCTTTTCAACTTCCAATCCATTGTTTATTTCAATGTTAAATCTATCTATTTTATTATTAACACAAACAAAACGCGGACTCATATTGTTCATGTCCGCTGTTTTTAAATTACTAATATTATTTTCTTTAGGTCTAAGATAAAATTGAATGTCCATTTCTTTTACTTGTGACTTTCGTTTGAAGAGCATATAAATTCTAAAGCCTCTTTTAATCTTATGAATGGTTCAGATAAATTAAAATATTCAGCATTATCTTTAATTTTCCCAATCAGATCTTCTCCAGCTTTTTTGGAAAAAATTAATTTGTATGTTTTTTTATCTGATATATTTATAAAAGTTTCGTTTTCTTTTTCACTTTTTTCCATATCAGAATAAGATTCTTTTATGTAAACGAGAAGTTTATCAGTATCTATAAAATCTAAAATTTCATTATCATCTATAAAAAAATAATCTATATCATTTTCACCTTCTAATATTTTTTTACCAATTATTTCAGAAGCCAAAAAACTTTTTAAATTATTTCCATAAATTATTTTTTGTATTTTACTTGGTTTTATCGGCTCAGTATATTTGAAATTAGTTGGAAGTCCTTTGTCATTCAAAGTCATCAAACCACCAGAATATTTGTCTTCGGGAGATTTGTAAATCATAAAATATCCGATCATCATTTCACTTCCTTTAAAGTCTAACGTCTATAGTATTTCCTCGATATTCATCAAATTTAAAATTATTTTTTTTATCTATATCTTTATTCTCTTTTTGAGAATTGAAATTCATAATGTTATTTTTATTTTTCCCATCCGGATTTACTTTACTATTTTCTGTTTTATTGTTCTCATTAACTTTCTTTTTACTCTCTTGAAATTGTTTAACTTTATTGAAGAGGCTTATCATTCTTGAAGAATCTTGAGCATTAGAAATACCTTGAATATTTTGAGAAGCTTGAACATTTTTTTGAACCATAATTTGGTAATTATGTAGTTCTGACATATCAATCATCTCCTTGATTCATTTTCTTCTTTAATTTAATAATTATAGAAGAATGAATCTGTGATATTCTTGATTCGCTAACCCCAATCACTTCTCCAATTTCCTTAAAAGTCAACTCTTTTTCATAATATAAAGACAAAATTAATTGTTCTTTTTCTTTTAAGGTTTTTATCTGTTCCTTCAATTCATTTTCTAAAATTTCTTTATAAGCAGATATCTCAGGATCATTTTCATTATTTTTTTCCTTTGCTTCTATAAAATCTTCACCTATATTGAGAAGATAATTATCTAATTCTAAAATCTGAGATTTGTTAATAGAATACTTAATCTTTTGAATATCAGTGAGTTCTACTTCAAGTTCTTTTGCAATTTCTTCATCAGTAAAATTCTCATCCTGGTGTTTATAAACAAACTCTTCATATTTTTTTATCAAATGCCTAATCTCTTTTGGAAGCCAATCTATCTTTCTAAGATAATCAAGCATTGAACCTTTTATCCTGGTCAAAGCATACGTATAAAAGGTTGCTCCTTGGGTAGGATCATACCTTTCATAGGATTGTAGTAACCCAATAACTCCTTCTTGAATAAGGTCATCTAAATCAACGCTTTTTGGAAGTGTATTAAGAAGGTTAATAGCTATTGCTTTTATTTTGGGCAAAAAATTTCTGACTATTTGGTCTTTATCCATTTTATACATATACTCACCCTTTTTAGATTACTTTTATTTCAACCTTTTCTCCACCACCAACTTTTTTTATCATCAGTTCAGAATTGTTTACATTAAATTCTATACTTCTTGCTCTATTTCCCCCTGTATCTTCTGCAACTATTCTTATATTTTCTTGTTTTAGTATATTTTTTATAGCTTCAACGTTTCTCTTTCCAATATCCATAGTTTTGCTGGAATTTCCAAACATTGCTGCTCCACCAGCTATCTTTGCTTCTATACTTGATAAATTTGCGCCTTTATTTTTCATTTCATTCAATACTATTTTTATACCTGAATCAGCATACTTACCTGGTTTAGGAGTATCTTTTCCCCCTGAATCAGGTAGCATGACATGAATCATTGCTCCTATTTTCTTTTTTTTATCAAGCAAACATACCCCTACACAAGATCCCAGTCCAAGGGTTACGATCAATTCTTCATTATCATTGGAAACTGTATATTCGCCTATACCAATTATTTTTTTATTCTTCATCAATTCCCAGCCCCATAGTTTTCAATATTTTATTCAAAGAAGCTTCATCTGGAATATAAATGATATATCCTGAAATTTCTTTTTCAAAATCTTCTACACTCATATTTGTTTCTATCAATATAAGATAATCTGAACCATCGGTTGTTATAAGAGATACTTCAGAAACTATGGCTGCAATCATATCAACTACAACCTTAGGTGGTAACGAATGAATGTTTAAATTAGTAAATTGAGATAATGAAACAACATAAGAACTACACATAATATTTCCCAATTCTCCTATAGCAGATCTATTCATTTCATCAAGTTCTGTAAGATCTTCTGGTTTTGGAAGCATCATCATTTCCAAAACTTTTTTTATATCTTCAGTTCCCATTAAAAATAATATTGCTCCATCTAACTCTCCACCAACACCAATCATTGCACCAGCTGTTATTTCTTCAGGATCCTTAAATATTTTCCATAAATCAGATAAAGAAATTAGCTTTACTTCGGGAACATTTATATCAGTTTTTTTGTTTAGCATCATTGAAATTGAAGTAGCTGCATTTCCAGCTCCAATATTGCCAAATTCTTTAAGTGCATCTAAATGCATTTTATTTATTTTTTCATATAAAGACATATTAACCCCCCATTAAAGTCTGTTCCTCTTCATAGATTGAATTTCATACCTAAAAACAAATTTAACAAATTTTTTCTCTGTTTTTGTATCTAAGTTCGTAAATTCCAAACCAAAAATTTTTCTTCCTACATCTGTTTCGCCAATTTTCCTCACAACTTCTGCTTCAAAGTTTTCTATTTTAAGACCTTCTTTTATATTCATATTTATGAAAACTCTATCTCCTTCTACAAGGTCATAATCTGAAACTATAGAAAGTCCACCTGCAGAAAAATCTTTACTGACAAACTTATGTTTAGGTGGATCGTCCATTTCTTCGTATTCCTTTTTTAAATAGAAATATCCATCTTCGGAAATTGGAATTCTCACATATTTTCTTCTTTGAACTTTATATATAACCTCAGGGACTTTAACTACCAAAAACCTTATATTATTTTCTTGTCCCGATTGTAGTATGATAGTTTTAAATAAAAATACTGCTGTATTTGAATAAATTCTAATTCTAATTTTAATGCCTTTTGGAAGTTTTATTAAAGCACCTTTATACATTGGAATTCCTATTTTAGCATAACCAGACTTACTATTATATTCGTGTATTATACTTTTATAGTTGCCTTCATAATATTCTTCATCTACCTCTATTTCAATAGGCATATTTATAGATATATTTCTCTTGGCAGAAACTTTTTCAACAAAATCAGACATATTATTCCCCCATTAGACATAGTATTCTATTAATTTGTTGAACATCTCAATAGCTTTTTGTGAATTTTTTGAATTGACTTTTACAACGACCCTTTCCATATTGAATAATTCATCTCTTACTTTTTCGCATTTCCCTTCTAATATTATATCATCTATATTTTTCGTTTTTATTGAAATTAAATCTCCGTATTTTATTTCTCCTTTAAAAGCTAACAAAGCTAAATAATTTGAAGAATTAAAATCAACTAAAACTGCATTAATTTTATCATTAATAATAATAGGAATAAACAACGGAATTCTAAAATCTTTTCTTTTAGTAATATATTGAAAATCTTCTTTAATCTTAAGTGTTATGTCGTGCTCGTTTTTATCAACACATACTCCATTTAACTTAAAAGTCCCATTATACACTATATCAAGTAATAGGTTATCATTTTCATTAACATCGAAAGTGGGCTTTACTATTTTTAATCGTTTGTTTTTATATGAAATTATTCTTGCTTCATCTAAAAATTGTTTACTTCTTACTTTTATTAAGTTTCCCCTGCTTAGTGCTAGTTTTAATATTATGTAAATTATTTCATTTTTCATATAATCAACTCATCCCAAAAATATTTTTAAATCTTTTAGTAAAGCTTTTTTCATTATTTGGCTCAATATTCAAGATGTCATCTACAATCAGTTCTAAGGATTTTTTAAATTTGTTGTTTATGTTTTGATTTACTATGGGTGTTTGGCTTTTGATTGAGTCATGTACTCTTTTATCATAATAAACATCGTAAAAATTAGCAATATCTTTTCCAAGAAAGTTGCTAACAGTTTTTTTGATTACCTGTTTAACAGGCTCTATCTCACTTTTTTCTCTTATCATATTTAATATTATATCAAGTTCTGAATGTACTCCTATAAAAGACAGGGCTTTTATAAGGGTGTATGCATTTACAATGGCAGTTGGCTCTGGTATTGTGATTAAAAATATTTTATCTGAGGCCAAGTAAAAAGAGTTTAATTTATCCGAATAACCAGCACCAATATCTATAATTAAATAATCATGATCTTTTGCTTTTAAAAAGAAATCTTCTGTCATTGAAGAAGTGAATCCATTCTGAAAAAGTTTCCAATCTTTAAAATCAAATCCAGAACTTATTACATCCACACCGTATTTAGTTTCTTGAATACATTGATCAAGAGTAGCTCTTCCATCTATGTAATCACTCATATTATATTTAACATTTTTACCGAGTAATATTGCAGCGTTTGCAAACCCAGCATCAGAATCAAATAATAACACTGATTTTTCTCTTTTGGCTAATTCGGCAGAGAGATTTACGGCAAAAACTGATTTCCCAACCCCACCTTTTCCTCCAGATATAGATATAATTTTTGTATCAGATTTTTTAAATTGACTTCTTAAACTTTCTGCTTGATCTTGGTATCCCGGACTCATTTCACGACCCCCTTGATAACCTCTGAGACTAATTTATCATAATCCGGCTTTTCAATATCATCAGGGACCTTTTGTCCTGTAGTTATATAATCAACTGGTAAATTAGTATATTTAGACAAAGAAATTATTTGTCCAAATGAAGAGGTTTCATCCAATTTTGTAAATATCAAAGAATTTGGATTAGAAATACTAAACTTTTCATATATATCTATTAAATCATTAGTATTTACATTAGAAGAGCAAACCAATATTTTTTTATCAGGATTAACAGTATCCATGAAAGCTTTCAACTCTCCTAATTGAAGATCATTTTTATGACTTCTTCCTGCAGTATCTATTAAAATTGTGTCCATTTCTCGCAAAGATTCTATAGTTAGCTGTAAATCTTTTGGAGTATAACAAACATAAGCAGGTATACCCATTATATCTGCATAAATCTTCAGTTGGTCTGCTGCTGCTATCCTATATGTATCAATAGTTACAATTGCAACTTTCTTATTCTTTCTTTTTATTATTGCTGCAATTTTTGCAAGTGTTGTCGTTTTTCCAATACCTGTTGGTCCAACTAACATTATCTTACCTTGTAAATTTTCTTCTTTATTTATTTGGATATCTTTCATTAGAATGTTCTTTATTTTATTTAAAAGTGTTACATCACTTTTCCAATTTTCTGTAATATTTTCAGAATCTACTTCTTCCATTATTTCATTTACTATATCTTTACTAAGACCAGACTCTTTTAAATTATCTTTTAACTCTGAAACAAACTCATTTCCAGAGTTTATTTTGTTGTTCAACTTGTTTATAAGGTTTTTTATTTCATCTAAATTCTCATTAGAGTTATCTTTTTTCTCATCTATTTTTTTCCTTTCTAAGCTTTGATTAGAATAGCCTGACGGGCTCTTTTTTGTTATCTCTTTTTTTTGTTTTTCTTGATCATATTTTATACTCTGATAATTGTTTTTTTGATTATTGTAAAAGCTTTTTGCTTCTTCATCTATACTTTTAGAAACTTCTCTTTGTGAATTTATAAGTTCTAGCAAAGACTGCATATCTTCATTCTCTTTTATGTCTAATTTCTCTCCAGTATTTTGATCACTATTACCATTTTTATTTGAATTTATTCTATCATTCAACCTTTTATTTCTATTAACCATATCGTTCATTGAATATATTGAATTCGATTGGGAGGTATAATTATCATTGTCTTTTTTATTTTTTTCTTTCTCGCTAAGTACGGTTACCTCAACATATTTTTCTCCACCAAAGCCAAAAAAACCACCTTTTTTCACTTTTTTAGTATCCAAAATATATGCATCGTCACCAAAATCATTTCTTATTTGGTCCATTGCTTCAGATATATTTTTAACCATATACTTTTTTACTTTCATAAAAATACCTCCTAAATGGTAATAACTTCATCAACATTCAAAGATAAATCAGAAGGAACTTCTTCATATGCTATTATATTTATATTTTGAACAAATCTTAAGATTAAGTTTGCAAGTGGAAATCTTATACTTTTTGAACAAATTAATATTGGATTATATCCTTTCATCATTATATTCTCTAAAGATTTAGAAATTTTTTCTATCATTAGATTACTATATTCTGGTTCCAATGCAACTAAACGTCCTTCTTCACCTTCAGTAATTGATTCTAATATTTTCTTCTCAACAGAAGAGTCAAGAGCAACTACATGTACCTGATTATCTGAAGATTTTAATCCCTCACAAATTTGTCTCCCTAATCCAATTCTTACATTTTCAACTAATTTTTCCAAATCGTATCCATGTTTATCCGCAGTTTCTATTAAGTTTTCAAAAATAACTGGCATATTTCTTATAGAAATATTTTCATAAAGAAGTGCTTTAATTACATTTTTAATTTCATGCATTTTCAACATATTTGGAACAAGTGTATCAACTAAAGTTGCATTTTTAACTCTTAGACCTTCTATTATAATTTCCAATTCTCTTATTCCTATTATTTCATGCGCATATTTTTTGATTAATTCTGAAAGATGAGTTGCAAAAACACTTGGAGCATCAACCACAGTATATCCAGAACTTATAGCCTCTTCTTTTTGATTTTCATCTATCCAATAAGCTTTTAATCCAAAGGCTGGCTCTTCTGATTCTATACCAGATAATTCTGTAGAGGCCATACCAGAATTTATTGCAAATAGCCTATCTGGGATCAATTCAAACCTTCCTATTTCAACACCCTTCAGTTTTATCATATACTCATTGGAACTCAATAAAACGCTGTCTCTTATTCTTACTGGAGCTATTACTATACCCATTTCATAAGCAATTTGCTTTCTAACTATGGTTATTCTGTCCAGTAAATCCCCACCTTGCTGAGGATCTGCTAATGGTATCAAACCATAACCAATATCAACCTCTATAGTATCGTTTTGAATAACTTCTGATACTTCATTAGGAGATGTTAAAGGTGGAGAAGATGACCTTTTTTGCTCTTCAGCTGATTCACCTTTATCTGAAGATGCAAACGAGTCAACATTTCCTCCTCCAGCTCCCTGCAAAGCTACTTCTTGTTTCATATTCCTATTCTCTACGTATGCAATAGTTATTAAGCCACCTCCAAGAATTAATGAAGGTAAAATAGGAAGTGGGGATACTAACCCGATAGTTATTAAAACTCCGCCTGTTATATTCATAACTTTTTTATCACTTGTCAATTCTCTGACAACGTCGTTACCAAAGTTTTCTTTGGAAGCTGCACGAGACACAACCATACCAGATGCTGTAGAAATAAGTAATGCAGGAATTTGAGCAACTAAACCATCACCAACTGTTAAAAGTGTGTATAATTGGGCAGCATCTCCAATAGACATTCCATGTGTTATAGAACCTATCAAAAGGCCACCAACAACGTTTATAACAGTTATAATAAGCCCTGCAATGGCGTCTCCTCTAACAAACTTACTGGCACCATCCATTGCACCATAAAAATCTGCTTCTCTTCTTATTTCTTCTCTTTTGGTTTTGGCATCTTCTTCTGAAATTAAACCAGAAGACAAATCAGCATCTATGCTCATTTGTTTTCCAGGCATAGCGTCCAGCGTAAACCTGGCAGTAACTTCAGAAATTCTCTCTGCACCTTTGGTTATAACCAAAAATTGGATTATAACTAAAATCAAAAATATTACTATACCTACTATGAAGTTACCTCCAACGACAAAATCACCAAAAGCTCTAATAACTTGTCCGTCAAAATCTTCACCTTGGAGTAAAATTAACCTTGTAGATGATACGTTTAATGATAGCCTAAGTAAAGTAGTTATCAAAAGTAAGGATGGAAAAGAAGATATATCAAGCGCTCTCTTTACATAAAGAGAGGATAATAAAATTATAATAGATAATGCAATATTAAACAATTGCAATAAATCAAGTAAGAAAGATGGTATCGGCAAAACCATTAAAAGAACCATTCCTACAATTAGCAATGCAATTAATACATCTAATCCTTTAAAATTCATGTAAACACCTCAAGACTTATTTAAATTATAAACATAAGCAAGAACCTCGGCAACAGGTTTATATAATTCTTCAGTTATTTCCTCGTCAATATCAACATCCCTATATAACGTTCTTGCCAATACTGGATTTTCAACAATAGGAACACTATTTTCCCGAGCAACTTCTTTTATTTTAAACGCAATTTCATCCATACCTTTTGCAACAACTTTTGGTGCAGGCATAGCCCCAGATTCATATTTTATGGCAACAGAATAATGAGTAGGATTAGTAACAACAACATCTGCAGTTGGTACCTCTTGAATCATCCTTGAAAAAACTATTTTTTGCATAAATTCCTTTTGTTTTTTCTTAACTTCTGGATTTCCTTCCATGTCTTTATACTCGTCTTTTACTTCTTTTTTTGTCATTCTCAAGTTCTTCTTATATTCGTACCTTTGATACCAAAAATCTATTAAGCTAATTATCAAAAGGGCTATACCAAGCTGAAACATAATTTGCATTATCAATGATACTGTAAAGGTTATTGATGCAGAAATATCTTCATCAACCAATCCCGTAACTGCTTCCATATTTCCAACAATTATCTGGTAAGATAAAATACCAACAACCGCCAATTTAGCCAAACTTTTAAGCAATTCTACGACCTTTTTCATACTGAACAGATTTTTAAATCCCTTAATAGGGTTTATTTTTGATATATCAAATTTAATTGCTTTTGGAGCTAAAAGAAATCTGGTTTGAATAAGGCCGAGCATCAATGAAATTAATGCTCCTCCTATAAAAAGAATTGCTACCTTTAAATATAAACCCAAATGTTTAGTCATTCCATAGGTAATTAGATTCTGATCAATAATCTCAGTATTAAGGTCAAAATAATCATAAAAAACTTTGACTACATCATCGACAAGTGTACTACCTATAAAATATAGTAAAGCGGTTACACCTAAAAAACTAATAGCCATATTAAATTCTTTTGATTGTGCTACATTGCCTTCTTCTCTTGCTTTATCAATTCTTCTCTGAGTTGGATCTTCAGTTTTATCCGGATCAGCGAAGAGCTGTAAATCTATTGAGAAAGAAGAATCATCGACTTTTTCACCCAATAATACATCTCTAAAAATATCTGTGATATTTCTTCTTCCCATGTTACGATCACCACCATAATAATTAAAAACCCCACTAGAATGTTGAGTGGTAAACCTACCATAAAAACGTTCATTTGAGGGATTAATCTTGAAATAATTCCCAATGCAACCTTTATAAAAATCATAAATGCAGTTATTGGCATAGCAAATTGTAGACCTATAACTAATATATCACCCAACTTTTGTGCAAATATTATATAAGATCCTCCATCTAAATTAAACAATACGGGAACCTTTTCAAAAGAAGAAATTATAAGTTCATACATGAGTATATGACCTTTTAAAAGAAAAAAAATAACAGATGCAAACAAAAAAGATAACTGTGAAATTAATGATACTTGTTCATTTAAATTCGGATCTAAAACGTTTGCAAGAGCAAAACCCATTTGGATACCCATAAACTCTCCTGCAAATTGGATCGCATAAAAAACAAGTTGGATCATTATCCCTATGGTTACTCCCAAAATAAAATTGATCAATATATGATAAACAATCATTAAAACATTGCCATCTATAGGAAATACTTGATTCACGGTAGGAAGAATTAGATAGGACAAAAAAACAACAATAAAAACTTTGACGACATTTGGAACAAAAGTGGAGCTGAAATAAGGTATCAACAAAGTTACTCCCACTAATCTTGCCATTATAAAAAACAAAATCCACAATTTGTAATCTAACAGTATTTCCACATTAAATCATTCCCATATACTCTGTAAGCAACATTGTGGTATAATCAGCAATTTCTTGTATCATCCATCCAAAAAATAATGCTATAGCCAAAAAAGTAACGATTATTTTTGGAGCAAATGTTAAAGTTTGCTCTTGAATTTGAGTAACAGCTTGAAATATACTTATGATAAGTCCAACTGCAATACTTATCAATAAGATTGGGGTTATAGTAGTTAAGAAAACATTAATCCCCGAAACAAAAGCCTCAATAAATAACTCTTCAGTCATATTCAAACACCCCTAAAACTTCTAATTAAGCTACCTATTAGTAAATCCCATCCATTTACAATAACAAAAAGCATAATTTTAAAAGGTAAAGAAATCAAAACTGGTGGAATCATCATCATGCCCATAGAAAGAAGTATACTTGCAACAACCATATCAACTAAAATGAAAGGTATATAAATTAAAACACCCATTTTAAAAGCAATTTCCAGTTCGCTCAAAGCAAATGCTGGAACCAATATTTGAAATGGAGTATCATTTATATCTTCAACGGGTTGCTCAAGATAGTTTGCCAACATAAAAACATCATCTTGATTTTTATGGGCAATAATTTCACTAGTCATGAATTCTTTGAATTGATTCCAACCTTCGTTTAAAGCTTCTTCATAACCTATTTCACCATCGTTATATGGAACTATGGCATTGTCATAAACATTAGTGAAAACTGGAAACATTATCATAACTGTTAAAAATAAAGCTAAAGCTAAAAGAACTTGATTAGGGGGTGCTTGCCTTGTACCCAACGCCTGTCTTAAAAAACCCAGAACAACCACTATCCTTGTAAAACTAGTTAACAACATCAAAAAGCCGGGGGCTAAAGAAATTACAGTTATAATTAAAATTATTTCTAATGTTGGTGTTAGAGAATTAGTTGCATCTCCTTCAATACTAATAGTTACATCTGGCAACCCTGGAGTTGTTTGAGTAAATGAAGAGACAGAAATCAATAGTACAATTATAATTAATATAATTCTTAAAACTTTATTTTTCATTACCCTTACTCTCCTTATTTAGAACAGATGCAAAAGTATTTACAAAACTACTTTTATTTTCAAGCAATTCTTGTATTTCATCGTAGTCTATTTTTTTTATAACTTCACTTGAAGAGTTTGAGAATAAAACCATATAATATTCGTCAAAAATTTTTAGAATACCTATATAAAAATTTTTATCAATATAAAATTTTTTAATGAGTCCAATTTTTGTATTCCTTTTACCACCCTTCATAAGTCTGTTAAGCAAAAAATAAAGTAACCCCATTAAAACTAAAACGAGTATAATTGTTAGCAACCAAAAAAAGATAGAAATTCCTCCACTGCTACTCAATGCTGTGGAGGATGCTTCATTACTGACTTGTTCTAAATTCATTAACTTTGCTCCAATTTTTGAATGGCTTCTATAACTCTATTTGATTGGAATGGTTTTACTATAAAATCTTTTGCTCCAGCTTGAATAGCTTCTATAACCATTGCCTGTTGCCCCATAGCTGAACAAACAATTATTTTAGCCTCAGCATCAATTTTCTTTATTTCTTTTATAGCTTGAATACCGTCCATAACTGGCATAGTTATATCCATAGTAACAAAATCAGGACTTAATTCTTTATATTTTTCTATTGCTTCCTGACCATTAGCAGCTTCTCCCGCTATTTCATATCCAGCTTTAGTTAAAGTATCTTTCAAAATCATTCTCATAAATGCAGCATCATCTGTAATTAAAACGCTTTTAGCCATTAAAAAGGCACCTCCCAAAATTTATCCTAATCTATTTTTTCTAAATTTAAAACCGCTCTAATATCTAAATATATTATTAAACGGTTTTGTACTTTAATTGTTCCTTTTACTTTCCCCGTGTAGACATCATTTTTTGATTGAATATTTTCAAGATTGGATTCATCTATTGATAAAACATTTTTTACTTCATCAACAAAAACACCAATTTCTTGTTCGTCAATTTTTAATATCAATATATTATCAAATTCATGTTCTTCAGGTAATTTTATGTTAATTTTTTTTGTTAAATCAACAACAGGAACTATTCTACCTCTTAAATTTATAACACCATTGATAAATTCTTTTGAATTTGGCACAGGGGTTACTTCTTCTATATCAACTACACTTTCTATTTCTTCAACATCTATGGCATATTCTTGATTATGAATTTGAAATGAAAGAACATCTGTCATAAAAATACCTCCTGTTAAATTAATGACGCAACATCTAAAATTAATGCAATGCTACCGTCTCCAAGTATTGCCCCACCACTAAATTCTTTTACATCAGTTAATAAAGAACCTAATGATTTAATTACGATATCATCTTGACCCAACAACTTATCAACAATAACTCCAAACTTCTTATTACCAACTTTTATGATAACAATATTTTCTTGCTCATTATTTTGTTTTCTTTCATAACCAAATATTTCTCTCAATCGTACTGTAGGTATAACTTCGCCTCTAAGCATAAATACTTCTCTGTCTTGTACTTCTTTTAACTCCCCATCACTAATCTTTTGAGTTGTGTCTATATTTGCAATAGGTATTGCATAAACTTGCTTATTGACTGTGATTAACAATGCTTCAATAATAGCCAATGTCAAAGGAAGCCTAATTGTAACTTTTGTTCCCTTGCCTTTTTCAGATTCTATAGATACAGTCCCGTTTAAACTTTCTACTGTAGATTTAACTACATCCATTCCAACTCCTCTACCAGATAATTCTGTAGCCTGTTCTTTTGTAGAAAAACCGGATTCAAAGACTAAATTAAAAACTTCTTCATCCGAGAAAGATTGAGCTTTTTGTTGATCAACTATACCTCTACTTATAGCTTTGTTTATTATTTGTTCTCTATCTAATCCATTTCCATCGTCTTCTATTTCAATTATTACTCCATTGCCTTCGTGTCTTGCAGAGAGCTTTATTGTACCAGTTTTTGATTTTCCTCTTGAAATTCTTTTTTGAGGAGATTCTATACCATGGTCTAATGAGTTTCTTATTAAATGGATTAAAGGATCTCCGATTTCATCAGCAACAGTTCTATCTAATTCTGTATCTTCTCCTTCGATTATAAGATTAATTTCTTTCTTCAAATCTTTTGATATATCCCTTACAAGCCTTGGAAATCTATTGAAAACAAAAGACACAGGAACCATTCTAACTTTCATAACTATATTCTGTAAGTCTAAAGTAATTCTTGAAAGTTGTGACAAGCTTTCATCTACTTCTTTTATGTTGTACTTTTTAAGTGTTTCAAGTATTCTACTTCTTGATATAACAAGTTCTGCCATAAGATTCATTAATTCATCTAACTTTTTAATATCGACTCTGATTGATTGAGTAGTTTTAATTCTTTTCTTTGATGATTTATCATCTGCATTATTGTTTTCTTCTTTTTCCTGCTCTTCGATTACTTCTTTTTCAAAAAGTTTCTCATCGAAATCTTCTATCAACACAAAATCCACTTCAGAAACAGATTTAACAGCAGAAATTATTTTATTTTTTGAGTGCTTCGAAATAACCCCAAAAATAAGTTCTCTATCAAATTTTTCCTCTTCAATCTCTTCACTTGTTGGTTTTGAATAAACTATTTCGCTATTCATTTCTTCAAATTTATGAACAATCATGAATGCTCTTGCTAATTTTAGTTGAACACCTTCTTTTAAAATAACTTTTACAAAATAAAAATTCAAGCCATCTTCTTTGGCTTTTTCTTGGACCTTTTCCATAGTTTCTTTTGTTGGATCATCCATATCTATAAAAAATTCATCCTCAGATAAATTTTCAATTTTATTTTCTGTTTCTTCTGGAGGTTTTTCTTCAGAAGCAGCATTCAAAGATGAGTCTTTTGAAATCCTTCCTTCCTTTAGCAAGATCTCAAATTTTTTATTAGTTTTTTCTACTGAGTCAGTATGCCCTCTTCCACCTTCTTGTATATCATTAAGTGAATCTTCAAGAGCATCCAACCCTTCAAAAAGAAGATCTAATACATCACCGTTTATTTGTATTTTTTCATTTCTTATATTATCAAGACTATTTTCCATAGAATGACACATTTTTGCCAATTCATCAAAACCTAATGTTCCTGCCATCCCTTTTAGAGTATGCATAATTCTAAAAATTTCATTTAGTATTTCAGGATTTTTTTTATCATTTTCTAAACTTAGTAAATTGTCATTAAGATTCTGGACATTTTCTCTCGCCTCTTCCAAAAATACACTTAAATAAACATCCATATCACTCATTAGATAACCTCCCTGTCATTTGAAGTAGATCAAGTGCTTTCCATAAACTATAGTACACAGCCTTTTCTTTAACATCTTCTCTTTCTCCATTGAATATTTTTTTAAATGAGTATTCTTCATCATCTATAATTAAACCAAAATACACAGTTCCTACAGGTTTTTCTTTTGTTCCACCTGTTGGACCAGCAATTCCAGATATTGATATACATACATCTGAATTTGTAATATTTTTTAACCCTTTTGACATTTCTAACACACATTCTTTTGAAACAGCACCAAATCTATTAAGAGTATTCAAATTTACATTCAAAATTTTGTTTTTTAACTCATTTGAATAAGTTATGAAACTTCCCTTGAAAAATTTAGAAGAACCGCTTTTACTCGTTATGTAATCTGATAGTTTCCCACCAGTGCATGATTCAGCTAATGCTAAGGTCAATTTATTATTAATAAAAATTTCAAAAAAATTTTCTAAAAGATTTTTTGTACCTAAAAATCTACTTCCGTATTCATTCCTAAAGAATTTAAAAATCTCTTCATCATAGTTAATATCAAGCCTTAACCCCAAATTTTTTATGATATATATTCCGTAATCTTCTTTTATTTTTAAATATTCAATTTTTTTGGTTAAATCCATTTCAGTAACACCATAAAAATACAAATTCGATTTTATCTTATCATCATTTTTAAAAATATCAAATTTATCATAAATATTATCAAAAACATTCGAAAATTCATGTGGTGGCCCTGGTAGTATAATTATCATCTTATTGTCTATTTTTATTACCTGTCCAGGGGCCGTTCCAAAATCATTGTAAAATATTTCAGCACTTTTTATAACTTTCGATTGTTTTTTTACTCCAAACTCACTAATTTGCCCTTTATTTTTATGGTAATTCAAGATCTTTTCTTTGACCTTTCTATCCTCTATCAATTCAAGACCATAAAAATCTGATACTGATTCTATTGTTATGTCATCTAAGGTTGGTCCTAACCCCCCAATTATAAATATAATATCAGAATCTTCGGATAAAAACTTTAAAGATTTATAAAAACTTTCTCTATCATCTTTAATAGCCAAAATATTTTTTATATTTAAACTTTCACTACGAATTTTTTCTACAATATACTTAGAATTTGTCTCTTCCACCTTTTTATCAACTATTTCGTTTCCAGTAGCAAGTATGGATACTTTCAATATTATTCTCCTTTTTATATCACTATTTGATTTTTTCCGTTGCTTTTTGCAATATACAACTTCGAATCTGCTATCTCTATTATATCAGAATAATTATCAATATTTGAATTATCAGCTACACCACCAGAAATAGTTACTTTTATGTTTTTATAAAATAACTTATCTTCAATTTTTTTTCTTAATTCTTCTGCAACTAAGTAAGCTTTTTGACGATCGTATTTTTTTATCAGGATAGAAAATTCTTCTCCACCATATCTAAAGGGAACTATCATTTTGTTCTCATACTTTTTTATTATTTTGCCTAATTCTTCGAGAATATGGTCTCCAGTCATATGACCATACGTATCGTTTATTTGTTTAAAATCGTCTATATCAATAAATAAGACAGAGAAAACGTCTTCCTCATAAACTACTTTTTTTAAATTTTCATAAAACTGACTTTTATTATATAATTCAGTTAGAAAGTCTCTTTTGTTTAACTCTTCTAATTTATCTATGTAATTTTTTAATTTAATATATGTTTTTAATCTCGCAATTATCTCAGGTTCTCTAAGTGGTTTTAAAATAAAATCATCAGCGCCAGATTTAAAAGCTTTTTCCAAAGTTTCATCGGTATCTTGAGAAGTCATAATAAAAATATAACTATCTAAATCAGAAAGCTTTTTTAAAATTTTGCATGTCTTCAACCCATCGATTCCTGGCAAAATAACATCCAAAAAAATAAAATCAGGTTTTTTTATTTTCATCTCTATAAAATTCAGTAATTCTTCGGAACTATTAAAAAGAGATATATTTATGTCTTCAAAATTTTTTTCTATTGTATCCTTTAATTTTTTTTGAATCAATACTGAATCATCCACTATGAATAAATTCATATTACACCTCATATAATAAACTATATAATTATTATATAATAAATTAACTAAATTATAAAATCTCAAAGGAGGAATTATGAGAAATTACGACAAAGAAGCAAAGATAATCATAGAAAATTTTCCATACCTACATGAATTTACTGACCCATACATCGTATTAGTATCCACGGTCCTTTCTCAAAGAACAAAAGATGAAAATACTCGAAAAGCAACCATAAGGCTCTTTGAAAAATACAAAGGCATAAACGAAATAGCAAAACTAAATCCAGAAGACATCTATGATTTAATAAAACCAGCAGGAATGTACAAACAGAAGTCAGAGAGAATAATAAATTTGTCCAAGATAATTGTAGAACAATACAACTCAAAAGTTCCTGAAAATATAAATGATTTAATCAAGTTACCTGGAGTTGGTAGAAAAACAGCAAACATAGTACTTTATGTATCCTTTGGTCAAGAAGCCATGGCAGTAGATACACACGTTCACAGAATAGCCAATAGATTGGGATGGATAGATACAAAAAAACCTGAAGATTCTGAATTAGAAATAATGGAAATAATATCAAAAGAATTCTGGGGACCTTTAAACGGATCAATGGTTGCTTTTGGTCAACAAGTTTGCAAGCCAAGAAACCCGAAGTGTAATAAATGTCCATTAAACGGTTTTTGTGATTATTATAAAGAAAATTCAAGCGAAGTAGTTTAACTTTTTGTTAAACTACTTTTTTTTATTGAAATTTTTATACTTTTCATGTATAATTATACATAAGTATAAAGGAGGGGTTTTCATGAAAAAAGATAAAATTCTTTCAGTAAAAAAAGCTTTAAAATATAGATTAACAAAACAATACATAAGCTTATATGGGAAAATCTTTCTCATCGATGAAGACGATAAAAAAGATTACACACAAGTTTTTATAACAGATAACGAAGACGCTGTTATACTTAAAATATTTGAAAAGAACCTTCCATACAAAAAATACGACATTATAAAAGCAGAAGGATACTTTGAATTTGACGATATTAATGGGGATTACTCTTTTTCAGTAATTGCTCACAAAGAATATTTCAACTTCGAAAAAAAAGACAGCTCAATAGAAAAAAGAGTCGAATTACACCTGCACTCTAAATTAAGTGAACAAGATTCCATTGTGGATATAGAAGAACTATTAAAAACATTGAAGTATTGGGGTCATACCCATGTAGCTATAACAGACCACGAATCTGTTCAAAACATACCAGTTTTTTGGAACCTTTCTAAACGATATGATATAAAGCCTGTATTTGGTGCTGAACTTACAGTATTTGAACCATTTCTAAATGACTTTTTTCATATAACAGTATTGGTAAAAAATAAAAGTGGCTTAAAAAATCTGTACAAAATAATATCTAAATCTCATATGAATTTAAACGATAGGAATCCAGTAATAAATGCACAAGATATTGAAAAATATAGAGAAGGGATGTACATAGGTAGTGCTTGTACAAAGAACATCTTGATGTATTTCTACCTCAAGCAGGAGGAGGAAATGTTTCTAAAAAAAGTTAAGTTTTTTGACTACATAGAAATACAGCCATTAGACGCAAAAGAGGATGATAGAGTAACAAAAGAAAAACTCAAAGAGTTTTATTTAAAAATAACTGAAGCAGCAGAAAACGAAAATATACCTGTAATACTAACAGGAAATGTCCATTACATATATGAAAAAGATAAAGAAATTCACAACGCCCTGCAAAAAGGAACAGAAACTCTAAAAAAATTCAATAAAATATACAATTCTAAAAGGTATCTTAAAACAACAGAAGAAATGATTCAATCGGGTATAGAGATTTTTGGAAAAAGAGGAAAGGCAAAAAAGATAGCAGTTAGAAATGTGAAAAAATTGGTAGACTCTATAGAAAATATATCCCCCCTTGATAACAAATTACACGCACCAAAAATAAAAGACGAAAATTTAAAGCTCAGAAATTTAGCCTACCAAAAAGCAAAAAAGATTTACGGAGAAAACCTTCACCCTATTATAGAAGATAGAATAGAAAAAGAACTAAATCCTATAATACAAAATGGATATGCAATTATCTTTCTACTTGCAAGAGAAATGATTTTAAAATCAAAAGAAGATGGATATCCTGTTGGATCGAGGGGATCAGTTGGCTCTTCTTTAATAGCTTTTATACTTGGAATATCTGAAGTAAATCCACTTCCCCCTCATTATTACTGTAAATGCGGATACGTTGATTTCGTAGATAACTTAAACATATGTGGGTTTGATCTGGAAAGAAAGAAATGCCCAAAATGCGGAAAAGATCTAAAAAGCGATGGACATAACATAAGGTTTGAAATATTCATGGGGTTTGAAGGGAAGAAAATTCCAGATATAGACATAAACTTCTCTGGAGAATATCAAACTAAAATACACAGATATTTGGAAGAAAAATTTGGAAGAGAACACTGCTTCAAAGCTGGAACTATAAACACAATAGCAAAAAGATCCGCACTAAAATTCTCCGAAAAATACCTAAAAAAAGAAGGCCACATAGCAAAAATATTTTATTATGCTGAAAAACTAAACGGGGTAAAAATGACAACAGGCCAACACACGAGCGCAATGATAATAATTCCACAAGAAAACGAAATAAACGATTTTACTCCGTACCAATATTCGGCAAACGACAAAGAGAAAGGAATTCTAACAACACATTTTGATTATGAAGCTTTGGAAAATGATCTTTTAAAAATAGATGCTTTAGCACACGATGCACCAACATTTTTGAAAAAACTTAAAGATTTAACAGGAATAAACTATGAAAATCTCCCGATGAATGACAAAGACGTTCTCGAACTTTTTTCATCCCTAAAGCCACTGAAAATAAATTTGGATGAAATAGAAGTAGAAATAGGAACTCTTGGAATACCAGAAGTATGGACACCTTTTGCACACAGGATGTTATCTGAAACGAAACCAAAATCATTCTACGATTTAGCCAGAACATCCAGCCTTTCACACGGAACAAACATATGGTTCAACAACGCAAGAGAGTTAGTACTCAAAAAGCAAGTATCTGTAAATCAAGTTGTTTCCTGTAGAGATGACATTTTACTAACTCTGGAACACTATGGAATAGAATCGAAAAAAGCATTTAATATAATGGAAAAAGTCAGAAAAGGCAAAAAACTAACTGAAGAAGAATTAAATTTATTAACATCAAAAAAAGTCCCAAAATGGTACATCGAATCACTAATAAAAATAAAATACCTTTTCCCAAGATCTCACGCAGTAGCCTATATGTTCATGGCATATAAAATAGCCTTTTACAAACTTTACTACAGATTGGAGTTCTACTCAGTCTATTTTAGTGTTAGAGCAAAAATATTTGATATAGATACAATATTCAACGAAGAACTTATGATGAAAAAGATAGAAGAATTATCAGATATATCCTACAAACACGACTTTGAAAAATTCCTGACTTATTCTGTATTGAGAACGGCCTACGAAATGAAAAAACAGGGGTACTATTTTCTTCCACCTGACATATACAAATCACACATAACTGATTTTGTCATAGAGGGAAAAAATCTGAGAATTCCTTTAACCAAGATCCCAAATATCGGAATAAAAGGAGCTGAGAATATTTTCAAAGAAAGAGAGAAAAAATTTATATCAATAGAAGATTTCAAAAAGAGGACAAAAATAAGTAAAAGAATAATAGAAAAACTAAAAACCACAGGTTTCTTCAAAAACATGCCAGAAAAAAGCCAAATACCTCTATTCTAATATAATTTACTTATTTTTTAAGAATAATAAAATAAATACTTCTAAAGCTTTAGAAGTATTTATTCTTCTTTTATAATTATATTTAAATAGCTAAATCAGTTTCTTTATTATCAAAAATCAATTTCGGTTTTACAAACAATGCTGCACCAAAAGTTAATGGTCCAGTTCTTCCCACTAACATAAGTAATATAATAGAAACTTTACCAATTACAGTAAGAGAACTCGTTAACCCCATGCTCAAACCAACAGTTCCTAAAGCAGAAGCAGCTTCAAAAGCAACACTAATAAAATCTGTGTTTTCAGTTAAAGAAAGTATATAAACTCCTAAAGCTAAAACTACAAAATAAAAGACAAAACCAGCAGCGGCACTATTAACTCTTGATTTTGGAACTTTAGCTTTCCAAAAATAAACGTCATCTTTCCCTTGTAGAGTACTTTTTACAAGTCCATAAACAGCTGTAAAAGTTGTTGTTTTAAGTCCTCCACCAGTACCAGAAGGCGAAGCTCCAATAATCATATATATAGTTGTAAAAAACAACACTGATTTCATCAAACCACCAACATTGATAGTGTTAAATCCAACAGTAGTTATAGATGTCATTACCTGAAAAAATGATGTAATAAGTCTTTCATGTGCAGGTAAATCAGCTATAGATGGTTCTGAAATAAACACTAAAAATGTCCCAAATATAACCAGATAAAAAGTTGTTCTCAAAATTATTTTTGAAGTTAAGGTTATTGCTTCAGTTTTTCTTCTTATTTTTCTCCAATAGTCAACAAAAACAATGAAACCAATAGCTCCTGAAAAACTTAACCCTGAAATAGTCAAATTTAACCAAAAATTATTATAAAAATCTACAAAACTATTGTTAAATAAACTAAACCCCGCTGTACAAAATGCTGATACACTGTGAAAAATTGCCTGCCAAATCGCGTTATCTACTCCTTCATTAATAAAAATAAAATACAAAACAAAAGCTCCAATGGTTTCAATTATGACAGTAAAAAATATAACTGAATAAATGAACTTTTCTATTACGAAATTTTTAGGAATGGAAAAAACAGTTTGTGAAACTTCAGAAACATTTTTTGGTAACTGTTTTTTTCTTGTTAGTATTACAAAAGATGAAAAAGTCATATAACCTATACCGCCAAGTTGAATTAAAAGAAGAATTACAAATTCTCCAAAAAATGTATAACTATCAGAAACAGAAACCGTTGTTAAACCTGTTGTAGAAACAGCTGAAGTGGCTATAAAAAGATTATCCAGTGATCCTACAAAATTCACGGTTGAAATAGGTAGAGATAACATTATCCAACCAAAAACTATATAAAATACATATCCAAATAAAACTAATTTAACAGGATTTACTGTAGATAAATAATCTTTCAAATGTTCAATTGCTTTCATATCTTAATCCTCCAATTTCTGATTTGTTAAATTATCCAATTTTTCAGCAACTTTATGAAAAAACTCCTTATATATCTCACCTTTTTTCCCCCCAATAAAATCGCCCAATTTTCTATATATTTCTGGATCAATAGGATTTATGGAAAACATATCTTTGATTTTAGTAAATTCTTCATTTGAATAATAGCTGTTAATTTTAGCTGTTTCCATATTTTTTAAAGTATTTTCTAACCTTTCAAAAGTAAAAGGTTTTTGAATATAAGCGACTGTTCCTAATTTTGTACATTCTATTGCATTTTTAACTGTTCCATAAGCTGTCATTATAACAACATCTGTATGATCATCTTTATTCCTCATCTCTTTCAATATTTTTGTCCCAGAAATTTTTGGCATTTTGATATCTAAAAATATCAAATCATATTTATTGTGATTGATTTTTCTTAAAGCTTCTTCCCCATCTATTGCTTCTTCTACATCATACCCTTTATTTTTCATACCTAAAACTAACAAATTCCTAATATTTTTAGTATCATCAGCTATCAGAATTTTCTTCATTTTTATTATCTCCTTTTGAGAACGTGATGATAAATTTAGTCCCTTTTTCATTTTGACTTTCTATCTCAATTGAAGCTCCATGACTATCTAAAATCTCTTTAGATATAGTTAGTCCCATTCCAGAATCATCAACATAATTCGTTTTATTTTCTCTACTTGAATAATATTTTTTAAAAATATTTTCAATTTTATCTGCTTTAATTCCTTTTCCAGTATCAGCTATTTCAAAAATGACATTTTCATTATCGTTTTGATAAGTTTTTATAGCTATATCGTCATTCTCCTTTGTATGTTTTAAAGAATTTGAAATAAGGTTATTTATTACCCAACTAATCTTCACTTTATCTATATAAATGTTTGGAATTTCTTGAAGATCAACATAAATATTTTTATTCTCTTTATTAGCTTGAAATTCAAACTGCTCTACACTTGTTCTAACAATTTCATTTAAATCTTCATAGTCATACTCATAAAAAGCGTCTATATCATCTATTTTCCTTAGATTCACAAGATTAGAAATGAGATTGGAAATTTTTTCGACATCTTCTTTAATAGTTAAAACCAACTCTTCATTTTCGCTATCAATATTTTTGATTTTTTCTTCTAAAATAGAAAGGCCAAGAATAATAGAGGTCAACGGAGTTTTAAATTCATGAGATACACTTGAAATTAAGCCTAATCTCATATTTTCAAATTCTTTTTCTTTAGTTATATTTCTTAAAGAAACTATTATTCCGTTTAAATTAGCGTTTACATCTCTTATTTTAGTAGCCAAAACATTGAAAAAATATTTTTGATCTTCGATTTCAATTTTAATAACTCTATAATCATTTTCTTTATCGCTCTTCACCAAATTAGACAGTATATCGTATAAATCAAGATTTTTTACTATATCAAAAATAAACTTATGTTTAACTTCCTCTTTGCATTTAAAAAATTCTTTAAATGCATAATTAGTCAATATCAATTTCATATTTTCATCTAACACAAAAATAGGATCTGGAATATTGTTAATAAGTGCCACAGATTTACTTTTTTCTTCGCCAAGCTGTTCAATAGTTGATTTTTCAAACTCTTTTATTCTCTCAGTCATTTTATTAAACTCTTGAATCAAAATACCAAGTTCATCATTTGTTTCTATGTCCAGCGGTTCTCTTTTACTCATAGATTTAATAGTTTTAATTTCATTAATCAATTTAAAAAGTGGACTTAAAAATCTTTTGATCAAAAATAAAGATAAATATATACTCATAAAAACAGAAAAAACCGTTATCACTACAATCAAAACTGTGACATTTCTCCATTTATCAACTAACTCATCTCTTGAACCAAAAATAGAATTTTCATTTATCTTGATTAATTCATCAATGTTGTTTAAAATTTCAGAATATAAAGGTCTTATGCTATCAGCATATAATCCTTCAATAAATTCTGTATCTTCTCTGTTATTTTTTAATTCATCAAAAAGATTTAGATATTTATTATAATTACTATTAAGGTTTTGGACTAAATCATTCTCTCCTTCTTCGGTAATATTGTTATTTTGAAATTCTAAGGCATCTTCAAAATTGTTTCTTTCATTATAAAAGGTCTCGACATTCAATATTGAGAAGTTTCTAATTAAATTTGCAATTGCGTTATTTTGCTCTTTTATAGAATATTTCATTTGATTTAAAACTTTTATAGAATCATAATTATTTGATATTAATAACTCTACCTCATTAGTCATTCTATAAAGACTTGAAGAGGAAAAAATACCTAATACCCCAATTATAACGATTAATATAATTACCAAAAATAAAAATTTAGACTTAAGACTATTTAACATTATTATCACCTCTGATACCATTATATTTCTTAGATTGAATAATTTTAGCTTTTTTATCTAGCTGGTTATAGCCAATTATACTAGATTATCTTCGATTATGATATTATTTCTTTATTATATTAAACCTTATACGAAGAAAGTAATTAATAAATTATTAAATATATTATATCAATAAATTGATATAATATATTTAACTAAAAACATTATAGGAGCTGATAAAATGAAAAAAACTGAAATAAAAAATTATCTGAGTAATTTTTCAAAAAAACAATTAATAGATGAATTATCTTCTATTATTATGAGCAATAGGGATTTAAAAGAAAAATATTATATCTTGGTAAATATTGATAATAAAAAACAAATAACTGATTATGTAAAAGATATTGAGGTATAATTAATTTCTTTTATAAGTTTTATTTTTAAACTATTATTTTTGACTAAGTTCTTATTTTGTATTAAAATTTAAGTAAGAAATTTGATTTGGGGGATGTTATGAAGAATTTTCTTAAAAGTTTTGAAGATAATAAATTTTTCTATTTTGTGAAAAATTTGTATAATAAATCGAGAGAAGATGACGTCGGTTTTATTGCCGGTTATATATCTTTTTTTCTTTTGTTATCTATTTTTCCATTTTTGATTTTTTTCTTTAATTTGTTGAGGTATACTCCTATAGCTAATCAAGATTTTATCGAAAACATTTTGATAGAGATACCACCTGAAACACGAGATATTTTAGAGACTATTATTAACGAGACTATTAATTCGAGTTCGCAGACTCTTTTATCAGTTAGTTTAATTTTTTCTATTTGGGCAGGTTCTAATGGAATCACTGCTATTATCAGCTCAATTAACAAGGCTTACAGTATACAAAAAAAATTACCTTATTGGAAGTTGAAATTGATTTCCATAGTTTTTACAGTATTGCTGGTTGTTCTTATAATATTTGTACTTTTCACCCTTGTTTTTGGGGAGATTATTACTAATGAGATTTTTAATGAATTACAAGCTAATGGCTCTTTTTATTCTTTTTGGAATGTCATGAGAATTATTATTCCTTTTGTTTCTATGGTTTTGATTTTTGGCCTTTTATACAAATTTAGTATTTCATTTAATAAGAGAACTAGTACTAAGTTTATTTACACTTTACCAGGTTCTATTTTTACAACTGTTGGTTGGATTATCAGCTCTTCTATTTTTTCTGATTATATTAATAATTTCAATATTTTTTCAACAACCTATGGAAGTTTGGGAGGAATAGTTATTTCTCTTATTTGGATTTATATAATTAGTCTTATGATTATTATTGGAGCAGAGATCAACGGATGTCTGCATTTAAACAATAATTAAAAACCCACTCTTTAAAAAAGAATGGGTTTAATTTTTATTTATTTATCCAACTGTGGTTGAACGTAGTGGTTCCAGAATACTTTTATTACAAGTGCTGATGGGGCAGCAATTAGAGAGCCTATGAATCCAAAAGCTGCTCCGAATATGAGTATGGATAATATTACCCCAACTGGATTTATTCTTGCCCTTCCCTTCATTATATTTAGGAAAAACACGAAAGCTGCTCCATGTAATATTGACATTATAATCAGAAGTATTAGCATTTTTACAAGCCCGCTGGAGATCCCAACAATTATTAATGGAATGAATTCAAAAACCACACCGACAATAGGAATGAAGTTGGTTATTCCTGCCCAGAAACTAAGCAAGAGTGAATATCTAATGTCAAGAAAATTCAATGCTATAAAGGCCCCAACACCGACGAATAATGATGCAAAAATTGTAGAAATAACAAAATTATTCAAATTTATATGCAAGTCTTTCAAGAAATTAACTGCTATTTTTCTGGTGTTTCTGGGATAGATTTTGTGTATGTTTGTTTTAAAAGAGTCAAAATAAAAACTTAGATATATTGTTATTAATATATGAAAAAATACAAAGGACCCTAATTTTTGGCCAATATTTGGCAATTCCACAATCCACTGGTTGAAAAACTCTATTATCTTTGGTTGTAAAGATGCCAAATACTCTGAGAAGTTCTTCTCTATTTCTGGAAATACGTTGCTTTCCGTTCCCAAAATTCCAGATGATCCTTCAAAAAGTGATTCCCATGTTCTGTTTTCAAAGAAGTTGTTTATAAATATTACAAAATTTCTGACTTCACCAAAAACCATTGGTACTAAGAAAAACATTAAGAAAGCTAACCCTGTAAATATTATTATTAACGAAAGAGATATAGATAGATTTTGTGGAATTTTAAATAGTTTAATCAGATTTTTAGAGAAGAGTTGCACTACAAGCACCATTCCAATTGAAAAAACAATTGTTGAAAAGACACTCATGGAAAATACTCCCACTAAAAAAAATAAACTTATATAGACTATTGAAAAAATACCAGCTATAATCCTTTTATCCACAAAAAACACCTCTTGCCAAAAATTTTACTTCTTTTTATTATTATACCATTGCTATATATATAGTAACTAAAAATTGTATGATAAATATTGTATAATTTTAATAAGTTTTTAAAAAAGATAATCTTGGATGAAGAGATTTGGTTTTATTTTCTCATTATTTTCTTAATTTTTTTGTAAAGTTTGATTGTTATACTGAGATTGTTAATAATTGAACAATTAAATATTTTCCCTAAGATGAAGGAATTTTTCTGACATCAAAGGAAGACGAAAATGAACGGAATCATCTCGTGCTTATTAGTACGTGATTTGATATATTGTTTCCTCTTCCTTTGAGAATTTTATAACAAGGAGGAGGATTTTTTTATGGATGTTAAGACGGCTATGATTTCCATTGCAATTACAGATAGAGAAAATGCCTATAGTAAAGTTAATGAAGTGCTTCATTTAAATGCTGAAAATATTAATTTGAGGGTAGGCTATCCAATGAAAGAAGATAATGTTGCTATTATTTTTGTTGTTTTTAAGGGAACTACAGACCAAATTGGTTCTTTAAATGGAAAGTTAGGTCAGATAAACGGAGTTAAGGTTAAATCACATACTTTAAAATATTAGAGGTGGTATTATGTTTTATTTAAAAGACAACAACACTAAGACTTTTATAGATGAAGAAAAAATCAAGAACTTACTGGAAAAAGCTAAAAATCCAGAAAAAGAAAGAGTAGAAGAAATAATAAACAAATCTTTGAACAAAAATAGATTAGATTTAGAAGAGATGGCTGTTCTTTTAAACTGTGAAGAAGAAGAATTAGTCAAAAAGATTTTTGAAGGGGCAAAAACACTAAAACAAAAAATTTATGGAAATAGAATTGTTCTTTTTGCACCTTTGTATATTGGTAATGAATGTATTAATAATTGTGAATATTGTGGTTTTAGAATCAGCAATAAAGAAATTTTTCGAAATTCTTTGAGTTTAGAACAAGTGAAAAATGAAACAACTTCTTTAGTAAATAGCGGACACAAAAGGTTGATCCTTGTTTATGGGGAACATCCTCAATATGATGCGGATTTTATTGCTGATACGGTGAAAGAAGTTTATTCTGTTAAGAGTGGAAAAGGTAATATAAGAAGAGTTAATATAAATGCCGCACCACAGACTGTTGAAGATTTTAAGAAAATAAAAGATGTTGGCATTGGTACTTACCAAGTTTTTCAAGAAACATATCACCAAGAGACTTATAAAAAGGTTCACCCAAGTGGCCCTAAATCCAGCTATAGATGGAGACTCTATTCTTTAGATAGAGCTTTTAAAGCTGGCATAGATGATGTTGGAATAGGTGCATTGTTCGGATTGTACGACTGGAAGTTTGAAATGATGGGACTATTATCTCATACTATACATTTTGAAGAAAGATTCAATGTTGGGCCTCATACTATTTCTTTTCCAAGAATAGAGCCCGCTTTGAACACGCCAATATCCGAACAACCACCACATTTAGTTGATGATTACACTTTTAAAAAACTCGTCGCTATTTTGAGGCTGGCCGTTCCTTATACAGGGTTAATTTTAACAGCAAGGGAATCACTTGAAATTAGAAACGAATTAATGCAGTTTGGGGTATCACAAATTGATGCAGGTTCAAATATAGGGGTAGGAGCTTATTCAACCAATGATAAAGAAGCTTATAAAAAATCGCAATTTGTACTTGGAGATCAAAGAACTTTAGATGATGTAATAAGACAGCTAACTGATGAAGATTACCTTCCTTCTTTTTGTACTGGTTGTTATAGACTTGGAAGAACTGGTGAGCACTTTATGGAATTTGCCATTCCTGGATTTGTAAAGAGATTTTGTACTCCAAATGCTGTAAGTACTCTCATGGAATACGCAGTTGATTATGCTTCTGAAGAAACTAAGGCATCTTGTTTGAGAGTTATAGGCAAAGAAATCAAAAATATAAAAGACGAAAAGATGAAAGATGCATTAAAGGCAAATATAGATAGAATCAAAACTGGCGAAAGAGATTTATACTTTTAGAGGTGCTTTATGTTTGAATCAATTTACAACAAATTAAATACTAAAGGTAAAAAACTTTTGGATTATTTTACTGAAAACAAAACTCTTAACAAAGAATTTATTCTCTATATTTTAGGGTTAGAAAAAGATGATCCGCAAAGAAATTTGCTTTATAAAGCTTCTTCTATAGTAAAAGAAAACTTTACTGCTAATTATGTTTCTATAAAAGGATTAATAGAGTTCAGCAATTACTGTTCAAAAAACTGTTATTACTGTGGAATTAGAAGAGATAATAAAACCCTAAAAAGATATAGAATGACAGAAGAAGACATATTAGAAGCAGTTGAGAAAGTGAAAAAATTGGGGTTAGATACAATAATTCTTCAGAGTGGAGAAGATTATTTTTACGATGATGATAAGATCATAGCACTTATAAAAAAAATAAAAAAATTAACCAAATTACCAATTTCTATTTCTATTGGAGAAAGAGATTTTGAATCTTATTTCAAATATAAAAAAGCAGGGGCGATAAGAACACTTTTAAAACACGAAACAGTTAACAGAGAACTTTTTGAAAAAGTAAATCCAGATAAAAAATATGAAAAAAGATTGGGCCTCTTGAAATACGCCAATTCAATTGGGTATGTTACTGGTTCTGGTTTTATTATCGGATTGCCCGGGCAAACCAATTCAGACATTGCAGATGATCTGCTTTTTATAAGAGATGAAAAGGTTATTATGATTGGGATAGGACCACTAATTGCTTCTAAGAACACTCCCTATGAAAATATGGAAAATGGCTCTATAACAAAGACATTGAACGCCTGCTGTGCCGCGAGATTTGTTGTTCCTAATTCGCAAATGCCAGTTACAACCGCTTTGGGAACTCTTGATATAAAAACACACTACGATGCATTAGAATATTTTTGCAATGTTGTTATGGTAAACATAACTCCAGATAAATTTAGAAAGAATTACAACATATACGACAACAAGGCCAAAATAGATTTTTTTGAAACCATAGACGAACTTGAAAAGAGGGAAATAAAGATTTGTCCTATAACTACAAAAGCTTTGGGAAGGTGAAAAAATGTCATTAGGCGGATATAGATTAAACATAATTATAACCGGGAAGAGAAATGTTGGAAAATCTTCTTTAATCAACGCCCTTTTAAAACAAGATATAGCTCTTGTTTCTGATACACCAGGAACCACAACAGATCCTGTTTATAAGACTATGGAATTACAACCAATTGGTCCAGTTACCCTAATCGATACTCCGGGAATAGATGATGTAGGGTATATTGGAGAAAAAAGAGTGAAGAGGGCTGAAAGGGCTTTTATGAAAGGAGATATCGGCCTTTTAGTTATAGATAAGAATTTAGACGACTTTGACTACAAGATTATTAATACTTTTAAGAAACACAAGATTCCTTATTTAATAGTTTTAAATAAAATAGATGTAGCTAATATAGAAATAGATGAAGAAAATTTAGTCAAGGTTTCAGCTAAAAATGGTGAAGGAATAGAAAATTTAAAACAAAAAATAACAGAAATAAAACCAGAAGAAAAAGAAGTTCCTTTGATTCCAGAATTCATTCAAGAAAACGACATAGTAGTTTTGGTTATACCTGTTGATACTGGAGCCCCAAAAGGAAGATTAATAATGCCACAGGTTACAGCTATAAGAGAAATTTTGGATAGAAAGGCCTTCCCAATTCAAACTTCTGTTGAAGGAATACCTGAAGTTTTATCTAATCTAAAAGGAAAACCGAAACTTGTTATAACAGATTCTCAAGCTGTTAAAGAAGTTAATAAAAAAGTTCCAGAAGATATTAATCTGACTACTTTTTCTATTTTAGAAGCAAGACATAAAGGTGATTTAAGTATTTTGTCAAAAGATATTGATATCATTGAAAAACTGGAAAATGGTGATAGAGTTTTGATAATGGAAGGCTGTTCACATAGACCTTTAGCAGAAGATATAGGAAGAGTTAAAATACCAAAATGGTTAAAAAAATACACCAATAAAAAGCTTATATTTGATTTTATTGCAGGTAAAGAATTCCCGGATGAAAAAGATACTCAAGACACCAAGATAATAATTCATTGTGGAGGTTGTACACTGACAAGAACTATGATGATGAGGAGGTTAGAACATATAAAAAGGCTGAATATTCCTATTTTTAATTATGGTGTTTTAATATCTTATCTTCATGGTGTTTTGGATAGGGTTATTTTGGAAGATTTTTAGTTTTCCCTTTTTTGATTGTTAATATGGTATAATTTTATTAATAATATCTTAATAATCAGAAAGGGGTTTTTATTATGTATAGAAAAGTTACCTTTATCGTCTTTTTAGTTCTAAGTATTATAACATTTTCAATTACTTTTGAAGAATATGAAAAACAAACTAATTACGAATATACTGGAAACTTTTTTGACGGGACAAATATTCTGGTAACACATGTCTTAGAAAATAAATTATACGATATTATAGGTTGGGATACTTCTGATTTAGATAATATAAACCAGATTTATGAGGGCGAAAGTTTTTTTGATTACAGCGTGTCTAAAGATGGCCTTAAGTTTACCGGTATTAATAAAAATGGGATGGTAATTGTTTATAATTCTGAAAATGATTTGAACTATATTATTTTAAAAAAAGCAGCCAATGTTTATTTTCACCCCAATGGAGATATGATAATAGTAAAGGTTATCAAAGATGGTAAATCAGAGTTTTATTTTGTAGATTATAAAAACAACGAAGATAGATTAGTTTTGAAATATTCTGAAAATAACAAGCCTTTTTCTTCTAAAGCAAAAATGCACATTTTTAATGATTATTTTATTATATCTGACTATAAGGGGCAAGAAAATGGTAACAAATATGATGATAATTATATAAGATACTTTTCAGATCCACAAAATAATTATCTATATTTTAAATCTCTTTCGGATGAATATATTTTCGACATAGATGAGAAATGGGTTTATCACCATAATAATTTTGTGGATGCAGTCAATACAGTGCTAATAAACCTACAAGATAAAACTTTTACAAAAATAGCTTTGGGAAATATCGGTTCTTTTTTATCTACAAATATTGCTTATATAGACTCAAAAAAAGCTTCAAGAGTCAAAAAATATTTTGCCCTTAAACACCAGTTGGAAGAAGTATATACTGGAGAGTATTTTTTATACAATGATCGATTTGTTTTAGTCAACCCAATAGATATTCCTGATCAGGTTAACGTCCATGGATATGACAGTAAAAACAATAAACACATTTATTTATCTCAAGGTAATATTTTGCAAGTAGATAGCTATGATAATAACCCTTATAAACAGATGGATACTTATTTCAACAACTTAGAACTTTTGAATATTGGTTTTGACAATGTTATTGAAGATATTGTAGAAACAATGAATATAGCCGGAATGGAATTTTTAGCTTATAACGAAGATAGATTTTTCGGAGATAGTTTGAACACATCCTATTACAATAAAACCAATTTGATTTTAGAAGAGGTGAAAACTCTTTTAAATAAATCAGAAACAACTAAATTTGACATGAACTTTGTTTATAAAAAAATAGTGCAATACTCTTTGTTGGCTAACTACACAAAAAATTATGGCGAAGCTGAAAAAGCAGTAGTTTTTTTAAAAAACTTAAAAACTGATTATCCTAATATTGTTAATTGGAATAAATTGTTTAAAAATTTAGTGCTTATTGAAGCTCTAACTATATCAAATAAAACTGGTACAAAAGAAGCTTACTATCATATTTTAGATCAAGACGGTTTCCTATATAATGAAGAAAATGAACTTGATACTTATATGGAAGAATACCCAGAAATTTTTACAAACTTATTGAAAGACAAAAAGAAATTGTCATATTTTTCTGGAATACCAGAAGACAAACTTTCAAGTTTTGAAAATTCTTACAAAGCAGGAGAAGCATTAGAAAATAAAGAGGATATATACAAATTCGATGATTTTTTAAAGAATAATAAGAAAAATATCAACGATCTTATGTGAAAAAGAGGTGATTTAAATCACCTCTTTTTTTGTGAATAATTTTTGCTAACCGTTTAAATTTAAAATTTATTTGTAGACTTCATTAACTATTATCTTCTTCAAAAGTTTCTATGTTTTCTATGAAGTTTAAATAGTCAGGTGATATTAGATCTTTAGCTTTAAGCATATTTTCTATATAGAACTTTGGAGGTTTCAGATTATTATCTATCCATTCTGGTTGAGCTATATAAACAATAGCTTGAACAACTCCCCCATCAGTTTCTACATCGATCCTATATTTGCTATATTGAGTTGGAAATCCCTCTTTTTTATCTATTTCTTTCATTTCACCATCATCTAATTCATAGAGAATTCCCTCTATAACATCTTCACCGTTTCCAGTTTGTTCTATATTGGCAAAAGAATAATTTTCATCTTTTGCTTTTTTGTTGAAAATAATCCTATAACCTCTTATAATTCCTTTCTTCCTTGTAAAAAATTCAACACCTTGTTCCTTGAAAATATCGGGATTCATGTTGTTCCCGTAAGCAAAATAGTACATGTTAATCTCCTCCCAATGAGATATTTTTTTCACTATATATAAATATTATACAATAACATTACAAAAAATTAAAGAAATTATTTAAATTTAAACAAATGAATAGTTTGTAATACTTATAAAATTATATATAATATAATAGAGAAAACATTATAGGGAGGTACAATATGATTCTAAGAAAAGCTCTAATTGATGACAGAGATGATATAAATAAAATCTCAGAAGTTACTTGGGAAGGTCACGATTATCTAAAAAATATATTTGATAAATGGATAAATGAAAAAGATAGTGATTTTTCTGTTTTAGAAAAAGATGGAAAAGTAATAGGTACTATAAAATTAACCTATCTACAAAATAGAGAGTACTGGTTAGAGGGGCTGAGAATCCACCCAGATTATCAGGGAAGAGGTTATGCAAAATATTTGACAAAAGAATATTTAAAAAAGATAAAAAATCTTGATTTTGATCTAGTTTCCATGGCTACTTTCTACACCAGCAAAAGTGTTGATATCGTTAAAAAATATGGTTTCTATTTATTAAATTCTTTAAAAATATATCGAATAAATGAGAAAAAAGAAATAAATGACATTAAAAATTATGAGGTTGTAGAAAATTACAATGATGTTATGTTTATTTTAGATTCAGAACAATTAAAAGTTAGAAAAGGTTACTTTACTTTTGATTGGACAGCTATAAATGCAAGTGCTGAATTAATAAAAAAATTAGTGGATAGAAAAGAAGTTTACGTGAAAAAAATTGAAGGAAAGATAGTTTCTCTGATAATTTTAAGTAAAATGTACAACAAAGAAGGAATAATGTCTATATCTTTTATCTGGGGCGAAAATCATTTTGATGAGGCTTTGGATTTTGCAATAAGTAAATATAATGACGTTTACAGGCCTGGATCCGAATTTTTATATATGTGTGAAGATGATGAACAACTTAGAAATATACTAGTTAAAAAAGGTTTTGAAGAAGCATCCAAAGAAAAGAATGACTTTGTTATTTACGGTGTTCGTTCTCCAGAAGAAATCAAAAATATATAATCTAAATCTGGCTTTTTAGCCAGATTTTTTATTTAACTATTGTAAAATGTGTTTAAGCATTTATATTTAATCTTAAGAATTATTTAAGAATTTTAAAAGAATTTTTATAGTCTTATAACTTATAATATATTATTGATAAAAGTTTTTGAGGTGATCTTATGGATAAAAATATTTTGATTATTGACGACGAAATTGAAATTAGAAATTTGATAGAAATTTATTTGAAAAGTGAAAACTATAATATTTTTCAAGCAGAAAATGGGAAACAGGGGTTGGATATTCTAAAAAAAGAAGATATAGATTTGATAATTCTTGATTTGATGATGCCTGAGATGAATGGAACTGATTTTTGTATCGCTGCCAGAAAAAAATATGATACACCAATTATTATGTTGACAGCAAAAGACCAAGATTTAGATATTATTCTTGGACTCAATCTTGGTGCAGATGATTACATCACAAAACCTTTTAATCCTCTTGAATTAATTGCAAGAATAAAATCACAACTAAGAAGATCAGATTTCAATAAAGCGAAAAAAACAAAGGATAAAAATGAATATATTCATAAAGGGCTCTATTTGAACACTATTACAAGGGAAGTTAAGATTAACAACGAAGAAGTAACCCTTACCCCTACAGAATTTGAAATTTTAAAACTTTTGTTGATAAATAAAGGAAACGTTATGAGAATGGACAAAATTTACGAAGAAGTTTGGGGAAATGACTTCATGGATTCCAAAAATACCGTTATGGTTCACATTAGAAAATTGAGGGAAAAAATTGAGTTAGATCCCAAAAATCCTGATTTCATTAAGACCATATGGGGAGTTGGATATAAAATTGAAAAATAAAACCCTTCGAGGTTATTTTTTAATGGCTTTTATAATAAGCTTTTGTTCTGCAATAATTATAAACATTATATTTTTGAGTATATATTCAAAACTTACTTTTGAATATAGAGAAAACAGCATAAACAAAGTTTTAGATAATCTTGAATTACACACAGAAAAAGGCCAAGATCTTACTGAAGTTCTAAATGATTTTGTAAATAATTTTGATTTGGGAAATGGTGCGATTGGAATTATTGATAAAGAAAAAAATTTAATAGCTTCCAATCAATCTATTAACAATATAGCTTTTGATAGATTTAATTTTGATGAATTCAACATTGAAAATAACAATTTTTTGGAATTTACCTTTTATAATTTTAAGCCCGATCCACCAATTAGACCAGCTGTTAGAAGAGAACAATACATATATATCCCCTTTGTAGTCAACAATAACCAATATTACCTCATTATTGATTTTGAACCTGGTAAAACTATTGGAATGCTTTTAAATAGAGATACTATGTTTTTCACATCAATGATTTTTTCTATTATAATTTTTCTAATAATATTCTATTTGATTACCAACAAAAAGATAAAATATATTAATGAGATTTCAAAAGAAATATCTAAAAAATCTATTGGAAAATTAGATCATAAGATAGAAATAAAAGGTAGTGACGAAATAGCTGAAATAGCAAAAAATATAAACTATATGTCAGAAGAAATAAACCATCAAATAGAAAACGAAAGAAAAGCAGAAAAAGAAAAATACGAATTGATTTCTAATATATCTCATGATCTTAGAACACCTTTAACTTCTGTTATTGGTTATTTGGACTTGATAAATAATGCTAATTTTGAAGATGAAAATCAATTAAAAGAATATTCAAATATAGCCCACAAAAAATCCATAAAGATCAAAGAATTGGTGGATGATCTTTTTGAATTTACAAAATACAACAACAAAGATATAAAATTTTCCAAGATGAGAGTAAATTTAAACGATTTTATTGAACAATTTATTTATGAAATGGCTGATTATGAAAAAAAATACAACAAAAAAATCAAAAAACATTTCAATAAGGAAGATGTTTTTGTGGAGCTAGATCCTCAACTCTATTTTAGAGTATTTCAAAATTTATGCATAAATGCTTTTAAATATTCTAAAGATAATTCTGATATCGATATCTACGTCAATGAAAATACAAAAGAAATTTATATAACAATATCTAATTATATTAATGAAGGAGAAGATATAGACGTTGATAAAATATTCAATAGATTTTATAAAGAAGATAAATCAAGAAATACAAATAAAGGTGGTTCAGGATTGGGGCTTTCCATAGTAAAAAGTATTTTGGATATACACCAACATGAAATTATAGCAGAAAAAATAGATAACAAAATTTCATTTAAAATAATTATTACAAAATAACAGGGAGGAATTTTAATGAAAAAAGGATTAGTAACAACAATTGTATTGGTCGTTTTTATTTTTGCTTTTACAGCAAGCATTACAGATTTATATCATCAAGCAAAAGAGGTATCTAACGATTATAAACTTATAGAAATTGATAGAGAAATTGCTTTAATGGATTATGAAAAAGCAAAAATTGAATCTTTTAACAAAAGAACAGATTTATCAGCAGAACTAAGTTATGTTCAAAACATGAATAATTACTATTCATCTTTGAAGAATTATTATAATTTAATAAATTCAATAGTTTATGATTATAAAATAGCAGAATTAGACCTCAAGGTACTAGAATTACAAATTGAAAATGCTGAAATTAATTTTAACAACAGCGAAAAACTATATGAAAAAAATTTAATATCAGAAAATGAACTAAAAAATAGCAAAATATCACTAAATGATATAAAAAACTCTCTTGTTAATGTTAAAAACAATTTTAATCAGAAAAAGGAAGAATACGAAAAATATTTTGACACTGATCTTGATTCAATAGAATATGAAATAAATTTAGATAATTTGAATTATACAGACGAAACTTATGTTGCAAGTTCTCTTTTGGTTAAACAGAATAAACTGAATTTGGAGTTAACAAAGTACAATTTTGATACTTTACCACAAAATAGTTCTCAATATGATAAAAGAATAGCAGAATTAAACGTAAAGAAATCTATAATAAATTTAGAAAATACAGTAGAAAACATTGAAAAACAAAATAAAACTTCTTACGTGAATTTAGAAGCACAGAAAAATACAGTAAATAATTTATATGAAACAGTTTCCATAAAATTAAACAATTTAGAAAATGATCAAAATAGTTTTGAAAATGGTTTAATTTCAAAAACCGAACTAAACCAAACAAAAATAGACTACTACAACACTTTAAAAAATCTTTATTCTAACGAAAAGAATCTTTTAAATAACTTAATCAATTACATATTAAATGTTCAAGTATCTCCGGAGGAGGTAATGAATTGAATTTTAAAAATATAATTTTATCTTTATTCTTGATAATTTCCATATTTTCATTTTCTAATGTCAATTCTATCATTGAAGAGAAATTAAATGAAAGCAGTAATTATCAAAAGTCTTTAGAAAACTTTGTTTCAACAAATTACAGTAATTCTATATATAATAATTGGTTTCAACCTTATTTGAGTTTATCCACCAACCAATTGAGTGGTTTTACAATAACTGAAGATGGCGTTAGTGATATTGGATTAAATGCTGATATTAACATTGCAAATTTTTATGGAGTTAATTTTGGAGTTCAAATACCCTTTGAAATAAAAACAGAAGATAATCTCGATTTTGACTTAAAAAAAGAAAATATAAGTCTATCAATAACATATGGATTGAAAACAGAGTATTTTTCGAATAAATTAACCAAAGAATCCAACCTTTTATCTTCTCAGTATAATCTTGAAGAAGTTGAAGATTCAATTACCACTACCACTTTTAAAGAAATATTTAATTACTACTATTTGAAAAATAACATTGAATTACAAAATCAAAAATTAGAATTATTACAACAAAAGTATGAAGCTTCAGAATTAGAAGATGAAAAAGAAAATTTAAAAAAACAAATTTTAAATCAAGAATCTCTTATTTTGTCTTTGAAAAAATCTTTTGGAACCATTAATTTGGATTTTTCCGAAAATCTATACATTGATTCTAAATCAAGGATAAAAAACATCACTGAAAATGATTATGATTTATCTATTGAAAATAGAAAAGATGTTGAAGCTTTAGAAATAGCAAAGGAAGTAGATAAAAGAAATACTAACTTGTGGTTTTTACCCTTTTTACCAGATTTAAACTTTTCTTTCGGAGTAAGAGACTATGAAAATTGGAACTGGGAGTTTGGAATTAATTTTCAATACGATATTTTTGATAGAGGTGAAAGACTTGGAGAATCTTTAACAAGAAAAAACAATATATCAAATTTAGAATACAATGAAAAAATAGACAATATAAATAGAACAATAAATAACTATAAAAACAACATAGAATCAATGTATCTTGAATTACAGATTTTTGAAATAGACTATGAAAATTTGATAGAAGATTTTCAAAAGTCAGAAATTTTGAATAACCATGGATATATAACTGATATAGATTACAAATTGAATCAGATTAGTCTTGAACTTAAAAAGTTAGAAATTGAAAATAAAAGAAATGAAATTCTTTTAGAAAAACTCGAGTTATTAAATGAAAGAGGCTTATACATTAGAGGTGAATTAGATTGAAAAAAGTTTTTTTAATTATAATAGTAATTATTGTTGCTGTTCTTTCAGTATTTTTTATAATCAACACAAACAGAAATACAGAAGAAAACACAGCTCAGAATAATATACAAAATATATTTACAACTTATACAATAGAAAACAGTGAAATTGGGGATTATATTGAAATAACTGGCACAGTTGAAGCAGATGAAAGAAATGTTCTTTCAGAAGTTTCAGGGAAAATAATTGATTTATATGTCGAAAAAGGCCAAAAAGTAAGTGAAGGAGATCTTTTAGTAAAATTTGAAGATTTAGAATATAGAATTGCTTATTTAAATGACCTTAGAAACTATGAATTAGCTATTAATGACAGCTCTCGAATAAAAGAAATAAAAGAACTTCAATTAGAATTATCAAAAAGAAATTTAGAAAATACTGAATTGAAATCCCCAGTTAATGGAACGATTAGTGAAGTTTATATTGGTGAAGACGATTTTGTTCCTACCAATCAAAAAATTATAAGTATAGTTGATACAAATTCATTGAGAATTGAAAGCGTTGTCGATGAAATAGACCTATCAAAAGTACAAGTTGGGATGGAAGCTTTAGTAGAATTTGATCAATTGAACGTTTCAATCCCAGCAAAAATCACATTAATAAATCCAGTTGCTGTTAATTCTGGTGGATTAACCACCATACCTATTGAATTAGAATTCTCTGAAGATGCTAACAAATACGGAGTTATTCCTGGTATCACTGGTAATGTAAAATTAATTATATTGAATGCAGAAAACGAAATTGTAATACCAACAAATGCTTTGAACCAAGATGCAAATGGTAATTATTTTGTATTTTTAAAAACTGAAAACGAACCAAAAAAAATTAATATTGAAATAGGAGATAAAACTGATGATAAAGCCATAGTTAAATCAGGTTTGAATTTTGGTCAAACTTTAATAATTTATCCTGATGAAGAAGAACTACAAAGATTAGAAAATAAATATAATGGCTCAAACATGCCATTCATTCCAGGTCAAGGTGCATCTAGAAATTCTCCAGGCGGTGGGAATCAATGAACGTAATGACTCTGAAAAACATCAGAAAAACCTACCATATGGGTAAAATTGATGTTCATGCTTTGAAAGATATAAGCTTTGAAGTAGAAAAAGGTGATTTTACGATTATTATAGGACCTTCTGGATCTGGTAAATCGACCCTTTTGCAAATTTTAGGCGGTTTAGACAGACCTACTTCTGGAGATGTTATTATAGAAAGAGAAAATATATCTAACATGAAAGATCAAGAATTGGCGATAGTTAGAAATAAAAAGATTGGTTTTGTTTTTCAAAAATTTAACTTGCTTAGTAATATGACTGCATTAGAAAATGTTGCATTACCAATGGTTTACGCAGGAGTTGGTTTATCAGAAAGAAAAGAAAAAGCAAAAGAATTGTTAGATCTTGTTGGACTTGGAAATAGGGTTACACATAAACCAAATGAACTATCAGGTGGACAGCAACAAAGAGTTGCCATAGCAAGAGCTCTTGCCAATGACCCTACCTTTTTACTGGCAGATGAACCAACAGGCAACCTTGATACAAAAAGCGGAATAGATATTTTGAAGGTTTTTCATAAATTACATTCTATGGGCAAAACTTTAGTAATAGTTACGCACGATCCAGAAATGGTTGATGAAGGAAATAAAGTCGTTAAAATAAGAGACGGCCTCATTGAAGAGGTGAATTAAATGGAAATACTTAGAGAAACTATTAGATCATTAGTATCTAACAAAATGAGAACATTTTTATCCATGTTAGGAATAATTATAGGAATTACATCCGTTATTGCTGTTATTTCTTTAGGACAGGGAACAACTCAAAATTTAACTGATACTGTTTCTTCCCTTGGTTCAAATGTACTAATAATAACACCTGGGAGAACAACTATCAGAGCAGGCACCAGTTCTTCAAACAACACTTTGACAGTAAATGATGCTAATGACATAAAAAATTACGCTCCAAGTGTTAAATCAACCGCACCAGTTCTACAAGGATCATTTTTGCTAAAAAATAATGATTTGAATATAAATTCAACTCTTTTATCTTCAAATAATGATGTTTTTTCTATTCTAAAATTAGAATTGTCTGATGGAAGATTTTATAATTTTGAAGATATCGAGCAAAAAAGAAATGTTATGGTTATAGGATACGAAATAGCAAATGAACTTTTCCCCAATGAAAATCCAATTGGTAAAAACATTTCTGTTATGCAGAATGTCTCAAACTCTTTTACTAGAAAAATCAACTTTGAAATAATAGGTGTCATTAAAGAAACAGGCAGTAAATTGTTATACAACATAGATACTACCGTATTAATACCTATCTCAACTGGAGATGCAAGATTATTTCAAACAAATGGTAATGTTCCACAAATTTTAGCATCGGCACAATCACAGGAACTGTCTAATTCTGCTCAAATTGAAATCGATACTATTTTGTACAACAAATTTGGTTCTGAATCATTTAATATAATGAGTCAAGATGCTATTTTAGATGTTATTGGAAACATTACTGGTATTATGAGCTTTATTCTTGTTGCAATAGCAGCAATTTCTCTTGTTGTTGGCGGCATAGGAATAATGAATATTATGCTTGTATCCGTTTCTGAAAGAACTAAAGAAATAGGAATTAAAATGGCAATAGGTGCAAGTAGAAGAAGAATTCTTTTCGAGTTTATTTTTGAAAGTATTGCTATAACTTTCATTGCAGGAATCATAGGAATTATTTTTGGAATATTATTGTCTAATGGAATAGCCTCTTTAGCAAGAGAATATAGTTTAAGTGCTTTGATAAGTTGGCAGTCCATTTTGAGTTCTTTTGGTATTTCTGTTGCTGTTGGGTTGTTCTTTGGAATATATCCAGCAAATAAAGCTTCAAAATTAAGTCCAATTGAAGCCCTAAGATATGAATAACTTTTATATGCCGTCTTTTAAGACGGCATTTTTTAATGTATAATACTATAAAAGGGGGAGTTTAATTTGATTTTTTCTTTAACTATGAATCCATCTTTAGACAGGTTTTTATATGTAGACGAATTAAAATCTGATGACACAATAAGAGTTAAAAAGGTAAATGATTACCCTGCAGGAAAAGGTATAGATGTTTCGAGAGTAATTGAAGAATTAGGTGGAGAAACCGCAGCTATTTCTATTCTTGGAGGAGAAGCGGGTGAACAAATATTGTATATGCTTCAAGACGAAGGTGTTATAACCATACCAGTTTGGATAAAAACCGAAACAAGAACAAATGTTATGATCGAAACGAAATCTGAACAATTTAGAATGAGCCTTCCAACTTATGAGATTAAAGGCGAAGATATTGAAATGATCAAAGAAATTGTGGAAAAATTTGTTAAAAAAGATACTAGCATAGTTATTTCTGGTAGTCTTCCAAATGGCTTAAAAAGTTCTTTTTATTCTAATATAATCTCTGATCTTAAAAAAGATCATATTAAAGTTTATTTTGATGCCGATGGAGAAAAACTCAGAGAAGGCTTAAAATCAAAACCACATTGTATAAAGCCTAATTTACACGAATTTGAAAGGTTAATAGATAAAAAATTACTTTCAAAAACTCAAATAATAGATGAAGGAATTAAAGCAAGAAAAAATTTTGATCTTGGAATACTATTAATATCTCTTGGTTCTGAAGGGGCTTTGGCTTTTTCAGAAGATGGTGTCTATGAGTGTAAGCCATTAGAAATAGAAGTAGATAGCTCAGTTGGTTCTGGAGATTCTTTTCTCGCTGCTTTTGTCTATTATAAAGAGCAACTAAATTTATCGACTGAGGAATCTCTTAGAGCAGCAAATGCTGCTGGTGCTGCTACAGCTATGACTCCTGGAACTGAATTGCTACATAAAAAAGATTTTTTAGCATTATATAAAAAATCAATTGTAGAAAAAGTTAACTTATAATTTGACTTTTGTTATTTTTTTTGATAATATTGATTAAACTTAATTAAACTAAATGACAGGTGATTATTATGAAATTTCTTTCAATATCCATAAAATTTAATATTTATAATAATAATTTAAACAGCGTACGGTTAAAACGCGAGTAATGTTTTTGCATATATAACCGGCGCTGTTTTTTGTATTCAGCGCTGGTTTTTTTATTTTTCCGTGAAAAATACTAAGGAGGGATTTTTATGGAAAGGTTAGAAAAAAGAAAGGTTGATACAGTTTCATTGGTAAAGTCATATGTTGAGAATGATTACTATTCTAATTTATTAATCATTCAATCATCTATTTTACAGTCTATGAGAGAATTTATGATTTCTGAAGGTTTTTTAGAAATTTTACCAGTTATCATTTCTCCTATAACAGATCCACTTAATCATGATATTTTTGATGCATCGATCGATTACTATGGTTATTCATATTCTATTACTAAATCGATGATACTTCAAAAACAGGTGAGCACATTAGTTACAGATAGAATTTTTTCTATGTCTCCTAATTTGAGGTTAGAATTAGAAAATCGTTATGAAGACAAAAGACATCTTATTGAGTTTGTTCAAATGGACATGGAAGTTGCTAATGCAAAAAGAGAAGAAGTTATGGATATTATGGAAAGACTTTTGATTCGAATTATTTCTGAGATCACTGTAAAACACACAAAAATCATTGAAAAATATAATTCTGGTTTAGTCATTCCTAAAAAGAACTTTAAAAGAATTAGAGTTCAAGACGCAATTGAAAAATATGGAGATTCTTATGAAAAAATATTGTCAGCAAATGCAAAAGAACCTTTCTGGTTAATCGATATTCCGATTATGGACAGAGAATTTTATGATAAACAAAATCCTAATGACCCAGATTTTTTATTAGACTTTGATCTGATTTATCCTTTTGGCTATGGAGAGGCAATATCTGGTGGTGAAAGAGAACATGAATATGATCAAATTATAAAAAGAATGGATTTAAAAGGAAACTCAAAAAATATATTTAAAGATTATCTCGATTTATCAAAGGAAGGCCTTTTAAAACCAACTGCTGGTTGTGGAATTGGAATTGAAAGATTGACAAGATATATCCTTGGTTTGGAGCATATCGAAAAAGCACGATTATTTGCTAAATCTCCCGGTAAAATCTCTATATAACTTAAATCTCACTTTTTAGTGAGATTTTTTATTTTGATAATAAGCCTCAATTATTATATAATGTTTTTATAGGGAGTTAACAATTATGAAAAAGCATTTAACTATAATTGAGTACACTCTGCTTAAACTTATTTCTCTCGTTTTAAAATTTTTATTTGATTCCTTTCAAATTAGTGCGAAATTTATAAAACAATACATATACAGTAACTTTTATTTTTACCAAAAATAGTGAAATTTTTCTAAATATGAAGGAGTATTAATATGGAAAACTTAAACGTATTTGTTTTAGGAAGTTTAGCTAGTTTAATTGCTGGGTTGGCTACATCCTTAGGAGCGATACCAGTTTTATTTCTGAAAAAACAACCTTCAGAAAAGCAGTTAGATATGTACTTAGCTTTTGCATCAGGGGTAATGCTTGCTGCGACGATGTTTTCTCTAATTGTTCCATCTATCGATATAGGCGGACCTCTAATTATGGTTATAGGTGTTGTTTTAGGAGCGGTTACCATAGAACTATTTGATGTTTTTTCTCCACATGAACATTTTTTAAAAGGCCATGAAGGTCCTAACACTGCTTTAGTAAAAAAGGTTTGGCTATTTGTAATTGCCATAACCTTACACAATTTCCCAGAAGGTATGGCTGTAGGAGTTAGTTTTGGAGGGGAAATGATTAAAAATGGTTTAGTTGTAGCTACTGCAATTGGTATTCAAAATATCCCAGAAGGAACTGCAACGGCATTTTCATTTATACAAGCTGGATATTCTAAAAAGAGATCTTTTTTTATGTCCACTTTAACTGGTTTAGTTGAACCTCTTGGAGGAATATTAGGAGCATCTCTGGTTGTTTTTATGAAACCTGCATTACCTTTTTTCTTAGCTTTTGCAGCTGGAGCTATGTTATATGTTATAAGCGACGAAATAATTCCAGAAACTCACTCCCATGGTAATGAAAGAATCGCAACTTTTTCTTTAATTGTTGGTTTTTTATTAATGACCGTATTAGATAATACTTTAGGATAAGTATATATTAGTATTTAAAACTTTATTAAATAGTAATTCTTTAAAGTTTAGAATCAAACATATTAGAAGTGAATAACAACTCTATGCTTTTTACAACCTTTATATCGATTCTATCTATTGTTTTAATATTGATCGCTTCATTTTATATAGCAATGCTGATTAAAAATAAAATTTCAGATTTAAACAAAAAAATTAATTCTTTTAAAGATGGAGATTTAAAAACCAATTTTGAAACATCTTCCAAAGATGAATTTGGAATAATGTCTTCAAATTTACAAAATATGGCTAATACTCTTAAAAATTCTTTTAAAAATATATATGATATTTCTTATAATATAGACAATACAGCAAATGATTTGACAAAAGTTTCTAAAGATAATGATAATATAATAAACGAAATAAATAAAAAAACTTCTTCAATTTCTTCTAACTCTGACGAAGTTGAAGAAGAAGTACTAAAAATTTCTAACAGCATACAAGAAATTTCTGATGCTTCATACAATATTTCAGGTATTGCCAATGAGCTAAATCAAAAAGCCTCAAATGCAACAAATTCGGCAAAAGAAGGAGTTAGTTCCATTTTTTCTATAACAAATAAAATAAACATTGCTGTGGATACTTCATTAGAAACAAAAAATAATATCAGCGAACTTGTTAAGCATTCTGAAAATGTCAAAGAAATACTAAACACCATTGACAGCATTACAGAACAAACAAGTTTATTAGCATTGAATGCTGCTATAGAAGCCGCAAGGGCTGGAGAAGCTGGGAAAGGTTTTGCTGTTGTTGCAGAAGAAATAAGAAAGTTGGCTGATGGTTCCAAAAAATCAACTGAAGAAATATCAAATATTCTAACAAAAATTTCAGATAGCACATATAAAGTTAACAACGCTTCTGATTCGAATGTTAATTCTGTAAAAGATATCGAAAAAGAAATACAATCTATTAAATCTCAGTTTAATGGAATTATGAAAGATATCGAATTAATGAATTCAGAAATAGAAAATATGGCTTCAAGTTCAGAAGAACAATCTGCAAACCTTGAATCAATGAATTTTTCGATGAAAACTGTTCAAAAGTCAGTTTCAAATATATCTGATCAAATAAAAGAGATAGACGATAGTATAGATAATATGTCAGAAAGTTCAAATAGCGTTTCTAATAGTGCTGAAGTTCTTTCCAAAAATTCAGAAAATTTAATTAATTACATCAAAATTTTTAAATTCTAATAAGGCCATTAGGAGGTAAAACATGAAAATTGCAATTCCAGTTTTAGAAGACAAGTTTACAGAATCTGAGATTTATCATAAATTTGAAACAACCAAAAATTTAGCTTTAATTGATTTATACGAAGATAGATATAATATAGATATTTTAAAAACAAATCTGAATAATTTATCTTTAGAAGAAATATCAAATTATTTGTCTGAAAAAGATGTAGAAGTAGTAATCGCACAAAAGATAACAGACGATCTTTCAAAACTGTTATCAAAAAAAAATATTATGGTTGTGTACAAAGCACAAGGTAAGGTTGAAAATATAATTGGTTCATTTGAAGCAATGCTTTCTAATCAAAAACACGGATGTTCAGGCAATTGTAATGGATGCGGTGGAGATAATAACCACGAAAATGCTTGTTTTACAAAAGATAAATAAAGTGTATTGGAAAATGTGTAAGAAAAAACGGCCTAATAAAAAAGAGTTGCAATCTTATGATTGTAACTCTTTTTTATTGAAATTATTAATTGCTCTAACTATTAAATCGTTTAAAATTTCTCTTTCTTCTTTATCAAATCCTTCAAAAATTATATTTGAAAGTTCTTCAGAGATTTTGTTAAAGTCTTTTTGAAATATCTTAGCTTTTTCAGTTACTACGACATAAGTAACTCTTTTATCTTTGGTACATTTTACTTTTTTTAAATAACCTTTTTTAACAAGTTTTTTAATAGACTCAGTTATTGTTGATTTTTGTTTTAAAAGGGAATCATAAATTTCTCCTATCTTTACTTTTCCTCCATTTCTACATACTATACATAAAACAGATGCATTACTTGGGTTTATATCTTTATATCCATATTCCTTAAATTTTTCTTTAATAAAATCATCTATTTTATTTATCAATACTGAATTGTATGCTGCTATTTCTTTTGATTTTTCATGCATTAATTATCACTCACCTAATAAAGTTAGTAGATTTTTTTCTTTCTACTTCAGGCTTATTTATTCTCGATTGGTCAATTACCTTCAATAACCACGCCATATTCTTACCAAGTATTCTCATTATTTGAATTCCTTCTTCATCTTGATGAATATCTCCTGGTTTTGCACCATATATAACGTTCCAATAATTTGAGGTTGGAATAACCATTTCTGAATAGTTCAAATAATTGTTTAGTTCATTAAAAGCTGGCAACCCGCCCGCTCTTCTAACTGCAACCAACGCAGCTCCAACTTTATGTCTAAATAAATTTTTGTTTGCTCCTGAAGTATAAAATACTCTATCCAAAAAAGCTTTCATATTGCCAGCAATTGAAGCATAGTGAACAGATGAAGCTAATAGTATTCCTTCAGCAGCTTTCATCTTTTGAATGCTTTCATTAACTATATCATCTTTTAAAATGCATTTTTCGTCTCTTGTTTTAAAACAATCATTACAAGCTAAACATCCAGATATTTTCTTGTTACCTACATGAATAATTTCGCTATCTATATTCTCATTTTTAAGCTCTTCGAGAACTATGTTTAAAGCTTCAAACGTATTTCCTTTTTTATGCGGACTTCCATTTATTGCTATAACTTTCACAAAATCAACTCCTTTAAAACCTCTATTTAAATGTTACTTCGAAAATCAAACAAAGTCAACACCTAAAAAATATTTTAATAAAATATTGACAATAGAATTTATTATGTTATAATAATTTTGTATAGACTGTATATACAGGAGGGAAAATATGACTTTAGATAACTTGGTAGAAAACGTGGTAGATAAAAAATTACAGAGAAAATTATTGTTCACTACATCCTTTGGTTGGGCTTTAGTTGCTGCTTATGTTATGATTATGTCTTTTACTATTAGTCCAATATCTCAAGAATGGAACTTGTCTGTTCAATTATCTTCTTTATTAGCCTCTTCAACTTTTATCGGAATGTTTTTTGGGGCATTAATTGCGGGGAATGTATCTGATTTAATAGGTAGAAAAAAAACTTCAATCTTATTTCTTTTTCAAGGTGTTGTTTTTGCATTTCTTGTATACTTTACAAATTCTCCAGAGACTTTCATTATAGTTAGAATTTTATCTGGAATTGGATTTGGTGGTTTGTTACCTAGTTTAAATGCTTATTTAACAGAATTTCTTTCTGTAGGAATAAGAGGAAAATATTTGGTTTACCTCGAAACAAGTTGGGCATTTGGAAGTATATATATTGGTTTAATACACCTTATTTTTGGAGCTAATATAGATTGGAAATTGGATTATGTATCATTAGTAATAGGAGTTATACCCTTAATTATTCTTTTAAAAATCCCAGAATCTCCAAAATATCTCATAGTTAACAATAAATTAGAAATATTTAAGAAGCAGTTTAACTACTCAATAACAGAAAATATAGAAATAGAAGAATCTAAGAAAGTATCTTTTTTAAATCTATTCACAAAAAAATATTTGAATAGAACCTTAAACATTTATCTTTTATGGTTTACAATGAGTTTTGGATACTACGGTATATTTATTTGGGTTAAAGGCATTTTGTTGAGCAAAGGAATATCTTTAGTTCAATCGGATTGGTTTACATTTTACATGTTTTTAGCTCAACTGCCAGGATATTTATTATCTGCATATTTGATTGAAAAAATAGGCAGAAAACCTTCGTTGTTATTATTTACTTTTGGTACATCTCTTTCAGCTTTGTTTTTTGCTTTTTCAAGTTCACCAAGCATGGTAATAGTTTCCAGCTTAATTGTTTCTATTTTTTGTATGGGGGCCTGGGGATTAACATATGCCTATACGCCAGAATTATATCCAACCAAGTTCAGAGGTGCTGCAAATGGTTCATCTGCCGCTTTAACAAGATTAGCTGGATTTATTGCCCCATTTTACACTTCATATTTTTTAAGTCAAGATATGATCTATGTTGGTTTAATAGGAATTTCGATCTTATTTATAATAACTGGTATATCAAATTATATATCTCTTCCTGAAACCAAAAATAAGGAGGTATCCTAATTGACTTCTGAGGAAAGAAGACATAAAATAATGTCATTACTTAGAATGAATGGAAGGGCAATAACTGGTAATGAATTTGCAGAAATGTTTTCTGTAACTAGGCAAGTTATAGTTAAAGATATCGCCATATTAAAAGCAGAAGGAATAGATATTATTTCAACACATGCAGGTTATAAACTCAAGTCTAATAAAAATATAAAAATTATCGCAGTTAAACACACTGAAGACCAAATCAGAAAAGAGCTTGAGACAATTGTTGAAAATGGTGGAAAAGTTTTAGATATAACTGTTGAACATCCTATTTATGGAGAATTAACAGGAAATCTTGGTTTAGAAAATCAAATTGATATAGAGATTTTTATGGCTAAAATAAAAAATTCTAAACCTCTTGCAATTATTAATGATGGATTGCATTTACATAGGATTGAGATTGATAGTGAAGAGTCATTTGTTAACATAAAGCAAAAACTCGATGATTTAGGAATTTTAGTTAAGTAAATATAGATCAAAAAAGCTGGATTAAAATCCAGCTTTTTTATGGCATTATAATATTTCCTGATCCTTTTCCATTTTTCTTCTTGTTACTGTCTAATTGATTGATAAAATTTGAAGGAGCAACAGATATATCTGCTTTTGAGTTTTCATTGTCAATCATCTCTTTCATTTGATCTTGATATTTTTTAATTCTATCTTTCATTTCCTCAAGATCATTATCAGCCCATTGAATAATACCTTTACTAACTTGTTTTATTTGAGCTTCTGATGCTTCATCTCTTTCTTCATCTAATTGTTTTAAAGCTTCAAATTCTTCTTTAACAGCTTTTTCTACATCTTCTTGGTTCAACATATCATTATCTCTCAATATTCTTACAGCAACGTTTGACCTAAATTTTATGTCCTCTAAAGATAATTCAATGTTTTCCAATTTAGCTAATATAACTTGTATAATTTGTTCTATACTTATTTGCATACAAAACCTCCTATTTTTGATTGTATTATAACACTCTTTTATTAATTGTTGTTTATTATGTAATAATAAAAATATTAATTATTCTGATTTCAAGTTTCTTGTCATTAATTCGTGAATTGCCTTTTTGGGATTAATATCATTGTATATCACTTCATAAAGCTTTTGAGCTATTGGCATTTCAATTTTATTTTTCAAAGCAATATTATGGACTGCTTTCACTGTATAAATACCTTCTGCAACCATATTCATACTCTCAAGTATTTCATCAAGCTTTTTACCTCTTCCTAATTGTTCACCAAAATATCTATTTCTGGAATGTTGAGATGTACAAGTAACAATTAAATCACCGATTCCAGCTAATCCAGCATAAGTTTCTTTCTTGCCTCCAAAGTATTTACCGATTCTTGTCATTTCAACAGAAGCCCTTGTTATTAAAGCAGCTTTAGTATTATCCCAATTACCCATACTATCTATTACTCCAGCAGCAATAGCATAAATATTCTTTACTGCTCCAGACACTTCAACTCCCTTTAAATCTGGGTTAGTATATATCCTAAAAGAAACATTTGAAAATTCCTTTTGAATTTTTTTAATATTTTTATCTTCTTTCCCAGCTAATACCACACTTGTTGGAATATCTCTTGCCACTTCTTCTGCATGAGATGGCCCACTTAAAGAAAAATAGTTTTCTGATTTTAAAACATCTTTTACTACATCACTGATCAAATAACCAGTATTAATTTCAATTCCTTTAGATAAATTAACTATAATTTGATCTTTATAATCAATCTTTTCTATAACACTTCTTACAGCTTGAGAAGGAACGGCCAAAACAATAACTTCTGTTTTATCTGTAGCTTTTTTAATATCGGTAGTAGCAATTAAATTCTTGGGTAAAGTAATACCGGGAAGAAAATGAGGATTTTCTCCATTATTTATATTATTCTTTACTTTTTCGTCTCTTGTCCATATTTTGACACTGTGACCATTATTTGCCAAAACTTTTCCCATCGAAGTTCCCCATGAACCAGAACCCAATATGGAAATATTCATTTAAATCGCCACCTTATTTGCTATTTTTTTTATAGCTTCTTTAACACCAGGAGTTCTAAAAGGAGTGGTCATAGGGTCTAATTTAATTAAATATTCATCATCTCTTTTAATTATTTCTATATAATACTCTTGAGTTAATTCTTTTTCAACAGTAATGGATCTCAAAATAATTTTTTCATCATTTTCAAATTTCTCTCTTATAATTGTTTTACCTGATACAGTGTTAAATTCTTCATTAATAATACTCTCTAATTTTTCTTTGGATAGATTTTTTATTTTTTGATGTGGCATGATTTCCTGCTCCTTTAATAATCTTTGAATCTCTTCACTTTTAACTTTTTTTATCTTTATAAGAAATTTATCTCTTCCCATTTTATCCCATTTTTTTTCATATCTTGTTTTTATTTCTCTTTTAAAGTTTTTTTCAATATTTTCAACTTCAAATCTTTGATCTTTTGAAAAATATTCTTTTACCTCTTCAGCATACCACTCAACATCTGTAGCAAGTTCTAAATATCCTCCCTCTTTTAAAGAAGAAGCTAAAGTGTTTCTAAAGTATTCAACAAAAATCCTTCGATTTTTATGCCTTTTTTTAGGCCAAGGGCATGGAAAATTTACTATGACTTTAGATATTGATTCATGTGAAAATATTTCTTTTAATAAAAACCTTGCATCTCCTATTATCAATCTAATATTTTTTAAGCCTTCATTATATATTTTCTTTTGAGCTCTATCACAAGCCGTTAAAGAAGTTTCAATCCCAATAAAATTCGTTTCAAGATTTTTTTTTGCCATGGCTACAAGATATTCACCACCACCAAACCCAATTTCCACAACGACTCTTCTTTTATTTCCAAAAATTTCGTTCAAGTCCATTGGTAATTGTTTATATTTTTGTGGTGTGATCATATATTTTAAATGAGAAACAGTCATTTTACCCTCCATTATTTGAAAAAACCCCAGCTTAGCTGGGGTTGATTAATATTATTCTGGTGCTACTTCGCCTAAATATTCCTTAACATGTTTATGCAATCTTGATTTTTTTCTTGAAGCAGTTCTTTTATGTATAATACCTTTTGAAGCAGCTTTATCAATTACTTTGAATGTGTTGCTTAATTCATTTAATAAGTCTTCTCTTTCGGTACCTTCTGTTTCCATTTTCAATTTTAATACCTTAATTTGATTTTTAATTCTCGTTTTTACCGATTTGTTTCTCATTCTTCTCTTTTCGTTTTGCAAAACTCTTTTTTTTGCTGATTTAGTATTTGGCACTTAACCTACCTCCTTGAATTCTTAAAGCCCTAATGCAGCTTTTATTTCTTGTACCATATCTAGTCTTTCCCAAGGGAATTCTACATCTGTTCTTCCAAAATGACCGTAAGCAGCCGATTTTTTGTAAAAAGGTTGGAGTAGATTCAAATTATGAATTATTGCTCCTGGTCTGAAATCAAATAACTCTTTTACAACTTTTACGATCTTTTCTTCATCAACTTTTGCAGTCCCTTTGGTATCGATGAGTAGAGACACTGGATGCGCAACGCCAATTGCATATCCTAATTGAATCATCACTTCATCGGCAACACCTGCTGCAACTAAATTCTTAGCAACATATCTGGACATATAATGTGCAGATCTGTCAACTTTAGTTGGATCTTTTCCAGAGAAGGCTCCTCCTCCATGGGCTATCCAACCACCATATGTATCAACAATAATCTTCCTCCCGGTTAAACCTGCATCAGCTTGAGGACCGCCTAATACAAATCTACCAGTAGGGTTGATTAAATATTTTGTGTGTTTATTCAAAAGACCTTCTGGAATAACTGGGGTAATTACCTTTTCTATTAAATCTTTTGACATTTGATCCCTGGTAACGCCTTCTTCGTGTTGTGTAGAAATTAATACTGTGTCTATTGCTATTGGTTTATTATTCTCGTCATATTCTACAGTTACTTGTGTCTTTCCATCTGGTCTTAAATAATCTAAGGTTTTATCTTTTCTAACTACAGATAATTGCCTAGCTAATTTATGAGATAAAGAAATTGGAGTAGGCATATAATCATTATTTTCATTTGTTGCATAACCAAACATTATACCCTGGTCTCCAGCACCTATTTTATCAAAGATTTCTTTTGTTGCTGAACCTTCTTTTGTTTCAAGGTTTTCATCTACACCCATAGCTATATCTGCTGATTGTTCATCTATGCTAACCATTACGGCACAAGTTTCTCCGTCAAAACCATACTTAGGGTTGTCATATCCAATATCTAATATTGTTTGCCTTACTATTTTAGGAATATCAACATATGCATCTGTTCTCATTTCTCCGGCTACTATTGCCACGCCTGTAGTTACCATTGTTTCAACAGCTGACCTTGCATTTATTCTATTTTGTTCACTTTCTTTACTTAACATTTCATCAAGTATTGCATCGGAAATTTGGTCGGCTACTTTATCAGGATGACCTTCAGTAACGCTTTCACTTGTAAAAAGTCTTTTGTTCATCTACTGTCCCCCTTAGTTGTTATAAATTCCAATATCTATTTTACAATAAAAAGTGTTAAATTTCTTTGTTTTTATGTTAAGTTATTTCTTAATAAAATTAATTTTGTATGCTTTAGAGCTTCCCCAAAAATCTTCTAATATAATAGTTCCATTATATTCAGCAAAATTAGAATTAATATATCTAGAAAGATTGTTATCTGTAATTATCAAGTTTTCGTTATTATCTGAATACATTTTTAACCAATAAATAGTTGAAGTAGACCCATATCCATATATTGGTGACGGATTATAAGCATTTTCAAAATAGACTTTTGAAAAACTTACTTTATAAACCAAATTTCCATCTATGAACAAAGAAACTTTTTTCGGTAAAATAGTTGAATTTTGTCCTAATTTTTCTCTGACTCTAACGTCTATTTTTGGGTAACTCCCTGTAAATTCAACTATTGTTTCACCATTTTGGTTTATTGTATAATTACCTGTTGAATTTCTAACCTCTAATAACTCTAATATTTTTGTTCTTTCTTCTTTATAATTAATAAATTCTAACGCATCTAATACTACCTCACCAGCTGCAGTTTGCTCTCGAACTTCAAAATGCAGATGAGGAGCTAATGCCTCTCCGGTACTGCCTGAATAAGCTATGATTTCACCGGATTTTATTTGAAATTCGTTTTCTGGAAAAACAATTTCTATTCTCCCCGTAGAACCCTGAAAATCTTCCTTAACTAAATCAACATATTTCATGATACTATCATTAAATTCATTTAAGTGCGCATAAACAGTTGTTAAATTTGAATCTGGATGGTTTACAAATAAAGCATTTCCATATATTGGATCGTTTATCCACACTTTTTTAAGGTAACCTTGAGAAGCAGAGTAAACATCTACGTTTTCTCTATAAAATGTAGAAAAATCAATACCAAGGTGATAATGGGGATTGTTACCAGTTCCTCTATACTCTCCAAACGAAGAAGTTATATAAGAGTTTTTGATTGGTGGTTCAAATATAGCAGAAAATATAGTTGTAATAAAAAACAACATCATTAATAGTATGGATAGCTTTTTCACAATTATTCCTCCAGTTTTTTCTTTAATGAGTTTAGGATATAGTTTTTAGCTACTAATCTTTTTATAGAATAATTAAATTCATCTTTTTCTTCTAAAATACCGTATTTATCAGAAAATTCATATAATTTCCACATATCTTTAAAATTAATTTTTATTTTTTCTATCGATATATCTTCTATAATATCTAAATTACTTTCAAGTTTTAATAAAAATTCTCTTGTTGAATTTTCTTTTATTGAACTAATAAAAAACGCATTTGGATACAATATTTTCATTTCATTCAATTTTTCTTCAGATATTTTATCTATTTTGTTAAACACCAGTAATAATGGTATATTTTTAACTTCTATTTCTTCCAATATGCTGTTTACAGCCTTTATTTTTTTTTCATATACTTCATCTGATATGTCAACAATATGAACTATCAAATCCGACTTTATTACTTCTTTTAAAGTCGATTTAAAAGAATCAAATAAATTTTTAGGTAAATTTTTAATGAACCCAACAGTATCAGAAAAAATACCGGTAAAACCACATGGAAAAGAAACTTTTCTAAGAGATGGAGACAAAGTTGAAAAAAGATTTTCTGAAGTATATATTTTTTCATCTTTTGATATATTCTTCAGAAAAGTAGACTTCCCTGCACTTGTGTATCCTACTATAGATATCAACGGATAATCTCCATTTTCTCTTTTTTTAGACGAGGTTTCATGATTTTTATCTACTTCTTTTATTTGCTTTTTTAAAAAATTTATTCTGTCATATATTCTTCTTCTATCTGTTTCCAGTTTCGTCTCACCCGGTCCTAAAGTTCCGATACCTGCTCCGGTATTTGACATATCCTTCCCTTTCCCAATTAACTTTGGTAATTCATATTGTAATTGAGCTAACTCTACCTTTAATTTGCTATCTTTTGTCCTGGCATTTTTTCTGAATATTTCAAGAATCACTTCATTTCTATCAATTATCTCTGTTTTTATTTCTTTTTCTATATTTCTTTTTTGAGAATTTGAAATATTGTTATAAAAAACAACGATATCCGTATCATAAGCTTTTGTAAAGTCTTTTATTTCAGAAATCTTACCAGAACCTATGTAATAAGTTTTATCTGGTTTTTCTTTATTTTGAGTTATAATATTTTCAACTTCTATATCTATGTTTTCACATAATATTTTCAATTCATTTAAATCTTTTTCAATATCTTCATAGTGTTTTTTCACCGCTATTATTAAACCTTTTATGTTACCACCTCTTAGTTTTCATTCCCTTGGAAAAGTTTGATATACTTTTCTGGTACCATCATTTTTACAGCATGTTTATAAACTAATGATTGTTCTCCATTTTTTTCAAGTAAAATTGTATAATTATCAAAAGATTTTACAAATCCAGATGTTTTAAAGCCTCCTTCAAAATAAATCTTAACCTCAACTTTGTTAATTCTCAAAATGTTTAAAAATCTGTCTTGCAAGTTAAATTTTTCCGGCATTTTTAATCCCCCTTAAATCATTAATAATAAATTTTATAATTTTTCCTTTGGAATTGGATGTCATATCCAACCATTTTATATCTTTGTACTTTCTAAAGTAAATAATTTGCCTTCGTGCATAATTTCTTGTGTTTGTTTTTATATCTTCTTTGGCTTCTTCTAAAGATTTTTTACCTTTAATATATTCTATAATTTCTTTATATCCAATTGAATTCATTGAATTTAATTTTTCATTAATACCTTTATTCAATAAATCTTGAACTTCTTCAACTAAACCTTGTTCAATCATTTTTTCTACTCTGAGGTTGATCCTTTTATGTAATTCTTTCCTATCTCTATTCAAAGCATAAATTTTATATTCTTTAAAAACAGGTTTAGATTCATCTTTTAATTGATTTCTATTTTTACCTGTTAAGATAAATATTTCGATAGCTCTTACTATTCTTTTTAAATCGTTTTCATGTATTTTTAAAAAAGATTTGCGATCAATTTTCTCTAAAATTTTTCTTAATGACCCTTTTTCTTGAGTTTCTATACGTTCTAAATAATTTCTAAGACCATAATCAGAACCAACTTTTATAAGTGGTTTTATTAATGAATCAAGATAAAACCCAGTTCCGCCTGTAACAATAGGTATTTTATCTCTGTTTTTAATTTCTTCATAAACTTTGATAAAATCAGACTTATATTCGAAGGATGAATAATGATCTTTTGGATCGACGAAATCAATCAAATGATGTTTTACTCTCCTTAATTCCTTTACATTCGGTTTTGCTGTTCCAATATTCATATATTTATATATTTGTCTTGAATCTAAATTTATAACTTCCCCATTTAATTTTTTGGCTAAATCTAAGACTAATTCAGTTTTTCCAACCGCAGTAGGGCCTACTATTATTGGTATCATTTTATTTTTATCACACCAAAATATACTCCACTATTTTTGCTCCCTACTTTTTCATCAAAAGTAAATTTATCCCACAAACTATCATTTTCTCTTGCTTTTATAACAACTCTTTTTTTAGCTATTCTCACCATATGCTCAAAATCTTCTTGTGAAATCTTGTCATATACAGCTAACTGTCTTATGGAATTAAGTGGCGAAGACTTCATTTGTGGATTTTCAAACATAGGATCGCAATAAACTACGTCGTAGGAGTTATCTTCAATATTCATTAAAATATTTTTATAATTATCATTAATGATCTTAATTTTTTTTGAAGCTTTTTTCATCCATTCTTGCTTAAAATTATAATTATTCAATCCTTCTTTAACAACTAAATATAAAGGGAAAGAAGCTTCTACTCCAGTAACTTCTTTAACATAATTAGCCATAAATAGAGCTTCGCTTCCTAATCCCATGGTCAAATCTAAAACAGTTGCTTCAGGAGTTGCATCTATTGTTTTTATCAAATAATCGTTTTCTGAAGATTCATAGTTGTTATATCTTATCTTAGATATAGAAGGGTGATAAAAAATTTCACTATTTTTATCGGCAAATTTTACAGTAAAATCTCTTTCAACTATAAACATTCCATTTTCCTTGTCAATATCTCTAATATGTCTTCTATTCCTGTATTTTGATTTATATTCTTTTGATAGTTTATAAGCTTTATCAATTTGTTCTTTATTTGGTTTGTGGGAAGTTGTGAAGATCCATTTGATAGAATGTGTCACCTTTTATTCCGACTCCTCTTTTTTCTAATCTTTTTTCTAAATTTTTTAATATTTCGTATTTTTCATTATATTCATTTTGGAGTTTAACTTCTTTTGCCTTTAATTCTTTGTATTGTTTTTCTAAAACTGTAAATAAATAAAACTGTCTGCCTATTTGAAATATTAAAAAAGATATAATAATCAAAATTATTATAATAAAAGATTTTTTTATATTGTTTTTATTTTGTTTGTTTTCTTTTTTATCATAACTATTCAAATTTACGTAAGGCATGTCATCACCTTATCCTTTCAGACCACTCTTTGCAATTCCTTCAACAAAGTATCTTTGAAGAAAGATAAATATAATAACAATTGGAATCATAGAAAATGTTGAAGCAGCCATCAATAAGTTGTATATTTCACCAGATTCACTTCTAAATGTTTGTAGTCCTACAGCTAGTGTTCTCATTTCTGGACTTTTTGTAACTATTAATACCCATAAGAATGCATTCCAAGAACCAACGAACTTAAGCAAAGCACCTGTTAATATTGCTGGTCTGCTCAGAGGCACCATAACTGTCCAAAGAAATCTCCAAGAAGAAGAACCATCTATTTTCGCTGCATCCCAAAGATCATTCGGAACAGTCATAAATTGTTGCCTTAATAAAAAGATAGCAAATACACTTACGATCCATGGAACAATTAAAGCATAATAACTGTCTAACCACTGAAATCTTGATATAGTTATATAATTGGGTACCAAAAGAACTTCACCTGGTACCATCATAGTAGCAAGAAAAATGGTAAAAATCAAATTTTTACCCCAAAAGTTTAGCTTTGCAAAAGCAAAAGCAGCCATACTTGCTATTATAATTTCAAATACGGTTGTTGTAGTAGCCATTAAAACAGTATTTATATAATATTGTGAAAATGGTGCTGCATTCCATGCAGTTACATAATTTTGAAATATATTTTTGAATACCTCTGAAAAGCTAAATTCAGCATTCGAGGCTGGATTTTCATCTAATAACCAACTCGAAATAATTCCGTTCAGATATATTTCTATTTTAGAATTTTCTTTATATAAAATTTTATCTACATATTGGTTTTTTTCAATAATTTTAGCTTCAGAAGTGGAATCACTGTAAAAACTTGAAAATTCATTTATAAAATGATCGTAAGATTTCCTCATCCCTAAAATTCTCTCTAATTCTTCTTTTTTTTCAGGTAACTGATTTTCTAAAAATTGGGCATTGTTTAAAGAAAGAATGTATTTATAATTTTCTAAATTACCTTCGTTTTCTGATAAGTTTCTCAATATATTACCATATATTGAGACCTCTGAACTTTCATCTGCCAAATTATTTGATATTTGATCAATCATTTCATTTTCAATTTCTGTTGTAACTAAGTCTTTTAAAGATTCAATATTAGATTCTTCAACTAAATTTAAAACTAATTCTTTTAATTGAGGATTAAAATCTGAATTTTCTAAGGCTTCAATAAAATTTTCATACATCATTTGCGTTGTTGGAACTTTGAATGAAATACTCAATTTATCAATATTATTTTTTTGTATTTTATTAAAAGAACTTGTAATTCTATCAAATGTTTTTAATGAATTAAAATTTAGTGCAAACGGTTCTTGAAGATTGTTCATTATTAGGCTATTAGCTCTATATAAAATATCGTCTTCATCAAAAATTTCAACCATAGATAAATAATCATTCAATTTATTTAGGAATAAACTGGCTTCATCTTGTTTTATTATGCCTATTCCACGAGAATTTTCGTCAAAAAAGTTTTTCATTGATTCCAATTCATTTTTCAAAGAATTAAGATAGTTTATTAAATAGTCTTTCCTATTTTCGATATATTCTTTTTGTGAAGCAGGGGTATTTTCTGAAGTTCTTAGATATGGTAATCTATTTATATTGTTATTTATCATATTATCTATAAACCTTATGGCTGAATTAATATCCGACTTAATTGAATTGCCAATAGAAGTTTTTTTGAAATAACCATCTGTTTTTGAATATAATTTAAAATAGATTTTTTCAAAACTTTCTACACTTTTTTCTTCGTATTCTAATATGCCTTTTAAAGTAGGCGTTAGATCAAAATCCTTTTTTATTTCGTCAATTTCATCATATATTATTTGTAAATCCTCTTTTGAAGCATAATCAATATCATCATAATTTAATGAAATCGTTCCTCTCCTAACTGCATCATCATTTATATAATAAACAATTTTATTTTCATCAAATCTCTTGTTATTTGATAAAGATCTAAACTCAGAAAGATTCAATGTCCCTCTTGTTGAAATCGTAGAAGGTGTAACTTCAACATTCAGTTCTCTTTCCGATAAAAAGTTTTTAGATGTCCAGGTTGGTGGCCATGAATTTACTTCTCCATCGGTTTTTAAAGAAGTCATAATCATCCATGCAAAAGGCAAAATCATAATAAAAGCCCCACCAGCAACTAATATATATATAATTATTTTTGTTAAAAATTTAAGAAAGTTATTATATGTCATTTTTATCCCCCTTATGAATCATAATGGACTCTTCTATTACCGGTTCTTAGCTGAATAAACGTAAATAAAAGAATTACACCAAATAAAACATATGCTGCAGCACTTGCCTGTCCCATACGTTGTTGGCTGTAGAATTTATCGTAAATATAATAAACAACAGTCAAACCACTATTATTATATGGCCCTGGCATTCCAGAATAAAGTACAAATATTTCAGAGAACACCTTGAAAGCGTTAATCATAGAAACGATCAATATGAAAAATGTTGTAGGGGATAATAATGGCCAAGTTATAAATTTGAATTTTTGCGTAAAACTAGCACCATCAACTTCTGCTGCTTCGTAGTAACTTCTGTCTATATTTTGAAGACCTGACAAGAATATAACTGAGTAATATCCAACTAATTTCCATATAGATATTATCGCTATTGTTGGTATAGTATATGCTTCATCTTTTAACCACAAAATTCTATCTATACCAAACATTGAAAGGATATAATTCAATAAACCGTTGTCATTAAATATCCATTGCCAAACTAAAGAAACAGCGACAACACTGGTTACAAAGGGGATAAAATAAATTGTTCTGAAAAATGTTTTACCTTTTATTTGATTGTTCAATAACAAAGCAATTATAAGTGCAAAGAAGATTGTTATCGGGGTTGATAAAATAACATAATAAGCTGTATTCCACAGAGCTTTGACAAAATCAGCTTCTTGTTTTGCCTGGGATATGTAAGCAAATATTTCATTTACTCCTATCAATTTTGCAAAAATAAAAACACTTACAAATATAAATAATCGGGCCATAAGCTTATCTGGGCTTTTCAAAATAAACCTTTTTGCTAACAATACCGTATAAATTACCAATAAAATAATCGATGCAATTATTCCAAATGTGGAATAAAAGCTTGTTAATATAAGGCCTGCTATTCCTATAAAAGATCCATATTTTATTGCATTTTTATATTTTTTATTTTGTATTTTTTTCATATCTAACAAAAAATGCATTAAAAATATAAAAACCATTACAATTAATAAAGTATTAAAAAATGCAACATCAAAAGACATTTCTATTGGGTTATCAAGTTTGAATAATCTTGTATAATTATCAAAACCAATAAAAATAGGGTTTCCCTGTGTTTGAAAATCCCATTTAAAAAAACTTAAGAAAAAAGAATAAAAAACTGGCCAAAAAATAAATATTGACAGAACTACAAATGCTGGTAATAAATATAGATAAGCTGTAATACTTTCTCTAGCTTTTCTGTAATTCACAGGCTTCAAGGTCGATCTAAAAACTCTTTTTAAAATCAACAAAATTGCAATGATTAAAAAAGTAATAAGAAGAATGCTATACTCTGCAGGAATTCCCATTGAATTTACCCCCCAGGCCTTAAATATTTATGATTTTATTTTTTCATTGATATCTAACATAGTTTTAAGAGTTTCTTCATAAGTAAATTTTTCATCGGTAAGCTGAGTTAGGAATTGGTTTATTTCCTCTATATGTTCTATAGATTTATCTATTTTTGGATTTGATCCTTTTTTGTAAGCTCCTACATCAATTAAATCTTTTGCATCTTGATATATTGCATAAATTTCTTTGATATTTCTGGCAGCTTCTATATGTTCTTTTGATGAAACTGTTGTCATAAGCCTTGATATACTTCCCAAAATTTCAATAGCTGGATAATGAGACGCATCCGCAAGTTTTCTCGAAAGAACAATATGCCCATCTACAATACCTCTTACCGTGTCTCCAATAGGATCATTAATATCGTCAGCTTCTACCAAAACTGTATAAATTGCTGTCATATTGCCTTTCGACGAATTACCTGCTCTTTCGAGTATTTTAGGTAAATTTGCAAAAACACTTGGTGTATAACCTCTTGTAGCGGGAGGTTCTCCAATAGATAATCCAATTTCTCTTTGGGCCATTGCCCACCTCGTCAAAGAGTCAACCATAAGCATAACATTATAGCCCTTGTCTCTAAAATATTCGCTTAGAGAAGTTGCAGTTAACAGTGCTTTCACTCTCATGAGAGCAGGTTGATCAGAAGTAGATACAATAACTATTGACTTTTTTAAACCTTCTTCACCCAGGTCCCTTTCAATGAATTCTCTAACTTCTCTTCCTCTTTCGCCAATAAGGCCTATAATATTAATATCCGCTTCGGTATTCCTTGCAATCATTCCTAATAAAGTACTCTTCCCTACTCCGCTACCAGCCATAATGCTTATTCTTTGACCTTTGCCTAAAGTCAACAGACCATCAATAGCTTTAACTCCAACGGAAATAGGTTCCTCAATTTTTTTTCTCAACAACGGATTTGGTGGATCATTATATAAATTAACATTATCTTTTGCGTTCATTTTTAAATCATCTATAGGTCTACCAAGCCCGTCCAAAACATGTCCTAAAACAGAATCATCTACTTTGATACTAACATTATGTCCGACTTTTTTTACAGGAGCCCCAACATATAGCCCACTTATATCTTCAAAAGGCATCAATAAAACTTTGTTATCAGAAAAACCTACTGTTTCAGCCAACGCTTCTTTATCATTCTTCAACTTTATTTTACATAAATCTCCAACTGCTGAATCCGGCCCTGTTGACTCAATGGTAACTCCTACTATTCTTGAAACTTTTCCTTCAAGTGATAAATAAGGTTTTTCTTCAATTTTCTCTTCAAAACTATCCAAAACTTTTTTAAATTCAATCATTTTCATTAAAAGACTCCTCTAATGATTGCATTATATTTTCTATATAAGATTCTGGTTCTATTTCATAAACTCCCATTTCTGTTTCAACTGTAATTTCATTTTCTTTTAATGAATCATCTTCTTTTATGATAAAAGAGTCAGACATCATGCCTTCAAAAATGTGACCATATTTTTCAGACATTTTTGAATTCATTTTTAAAAGAACTTTTTTATAAGTACTCAATTTATTTCTCAATTTTTGTAATATAAGATTAATCCATTGGGGCTTATTGAATATTTCGTTTTCCAAATATTTTCTTATAATGACTTTAATAGCTGCAACAGAAAATTCGTTTGTATTCTCTATAAAGTAATCTATCTGTGATTGTACATTTTCAATACTATTATTAATATAATTTTTTAGCTCTTCAAGCTGATTTTCATAATTTTTTTGAAAATTTTCTTCAAGTTCTTTTTTCTTGATTTCATATATTTCATCTGTCTGTTTTTTTGCATCTTGTATAATTTCTTCAGCTTTTTTATTAGCTTTATTAATTATAGATTCTGCATTCTCATTCGCTTCTTTTATTTTTTTTAAAATTTCTTCGCTAATTTCATCAGATTCGTTTTTTAACTCTTTTAGCTCTTCATTATTTATATCTATGGGAGAGTCGAGAACCACGTACTTGTTGTTAATTATCCTTTTATTAAACAATTAAATCTTCTCCTCCACCACCAGAAATTATAATTTCTCCTGATTCTTCAAGCTTTCTGATTTCAGATACGATTCTTTGTTGAGCTTCGTCTACGTCTTTAACTCTTACTGGGCCCATAAATTCTAATTCTTCTTTTATAATTTGCGAAGCTCTATTTGACATGTTTTTATATATGATTTCTTTTACTTCATCAGAAGCGCCTTTTAAACTAAGCGTAAGATCTTTTTGATCAACTTCTCTAAGAACTCTCTGAACCGCTCTATCATCAAGTTTAATAATATCCTCGAATACAAACATTCTTTTTCTAATTTCTTCAGAAAGCTTAGGATCCCTTTCAGAAAGTCTATCAAAAATATTTTTACTCACTACTCTATCTATACTATTCATTATTTCAGCCGATACTTCTATACCACCAACTTGAGAAAATGTTTGAACAGTAAAAGAAGATAATCTGTCTTTCATTTTTGATTCCACTTCTTTTACTATATCCGGTGTTGCAGAATTCATAACAGAAATTCTTTTTATAACGTCAACCTGAAATGATTCAGGCAAGTTAGCTATGATTTGTGATGAAGTACTTGGTGGTAAATAACATAATACCAAAGCAACTGTTTGAGGATGTTCATTTTGTAACACATTAACCATTTGAGTTATATCAACCTTTTTCAAAAAGTCAAATGGTTTTACCTGTAAGTTTGAAACTAATCTTTCGATTATTTCCATTGCTCTTTCAGGGCCAAACGCTCTTTCTAAAAGTTGTTTTGCATAATCAACTCCGCCTTTGTTTATAAACTCTTTAACTTGTGCGTATTCAAAAAATTCATTCATTACAGATTCTTTTAAACTTTCATCAACATTTTCTAAATTTGCTATTTCTAATGTCAATTGTTCCACATCATCATCATCTAATTTTTTTAATATATTTCCAGCATTTTCAGTGCCCATTAAAACTAATAAAATAGCAGATTTTTTAATTCCATTTAATTCTTTATTGTCAGCCATTTTTAATCTCTCCTTACTTGGAGTTTAACCATAATTTTATTATCTCAGCCACATCATCCGGTCTTTTTTCCACTATGTCTTCCAATCTTCTTTGAGCTTCTTGTGAAGGTGTATACTCTTCAACTTCTTCTTCACTCTCAGAAACAAATTCTTGTACACGATCTTCAAGTTTTTTCTTTCTTTCTTCAATGAACTTGTATGTTCTTCTTCTTTTAAGAATTCTAGTGAAAACATATAATAAGAAAGTAATTACTACCACTGATATTATTATTGTTATTATCATTATTATTCTTCTATTTCTTTGATCTAATTGTTCTTGATATTGAGCTCTTTGAGTTTCTGCCGTCCTGTTAAAAGCCATAGAAAGTATTGTTATATTTTGATCTGTTGTACCAACTGCTGTTGAAACAGCTTTATTGATTTGAGCTCTCAATTCATCTGTTTCGGTAATATTTGCATTTGCAAAATCTATAAAAACTGTTATGCTTTTATCAGAAATATCTCCAGATTTATCTTGGACAGTTTTTTTGTATATTTCGTTAACATCGTAGTTTCTAATAGTGTTACTACTACTATAAAATTGTCCTGTACTTTCTTGAGTTTCATATGTAAAAGGAGGTATATTTGATGTAGTCCCAGGCGCAGCCCCGCTGCTACCTGAAGAAGAACTCTCTGTTTGAGTTTGTTCTGACAATACTATTCCATTTTCATCAACCACAGGCTCAACTGTTCTTGCTTCTTCTTCTAATTTTTCCCAATTCAAATTTATTTCAGAAATAACAACAACATTTCCTAAACCAAAAACTGATTGCAAATTTTGCTCAACTTTTTTTGAGTAATATTCTTCTATTTCCGCTTTTAATTGAAATTTGGAGTCGGCACTACCAATTTCAGAATTACTCAATTGATCTGTTAGGTTGTTAGAAAAATTGTCTACAACTTTTACATTTTCTTGAGTCAGTCCTTGAACAGAACCTGTTAAAAAATTAACTATTCCTTTTACTTGTTCTTTCTTCATAGTATAACCATTTTCCAGCATTAGGAGAACAGAAGCTTTTGCAATTGAGTTTTCATCTACTTGATAATATGTTCTCGGTGGAATAACTAAATGTACTTTAGCATATTCTACACCTGACATAGAAGAAATAGTATTAGATAATTCTCCCTCTAAGGCAATTTGATAATTTACTTGCTTGTCATAACTGGTTGCTCCAAACCCTTGATTTTGAAGAAGTTCATAACCTTGATTAGTTCCCCCAAGAACCCCTTGAGTAGCCAATCTCATTCTCAATTCTTGAACATTACCATAATCTACATAAATTGATCCATTAGGATTTACATTATATTTTATTCCCATTTCTTCAAGTGTATTTATTATTCTACCACCATTTGCCTCAGTTACACCACCCATCAAAAATTTATAAGTTATTCTTGTTGAAAGAATAACTGTGATAATAATAATAAGTAATATGGCAGAAGCTATCGAAATATAGATAGTTTTTCTATTTTTATCTTGGTTATTCCACCATTTCTGTATTCTTTCAATAATTTCACCCATTTAAATTAACCCCTCTCAATAAATTTGTAACTCAAAAGATATAGTTTTATTAAATAATTCATAACCAACAAAACTCTTTATATTGGAAATAAGAAAACCTGCACCAAAATATGCAGAATTATTTTTTATATCCATTTTGAATATAAAATAATCTCCCAATTTTTTTTGAAAATATAGTTGATTTTCATTATTAAATTTTATTACAAAATATTCCCATGGAAGACCTAACCTTATCACACCGTTAAAATTATTCAATCCATAAGCAAAATTTGTCCTCGGATAATATAAAAACGAGTAGTCTAAATTCATTTCACTTTTTATTATACCATCATTTTTAATAATATTTGTGTTTAGAGATGTGTATAATTCCATTTTTCTATATGCTATATTATAATAGAAATCTGTTTTCAGTTCATTACCTATAAAATCAATTGAAACCCCATAAACTTGCGGTGAATAAATACCTGTATTTTGATAATTTTCTTGAGCTTTTTTTACTTTTAAATAGTATAATTCTCCAGAATCAGTCATTCCCTTATTTTTAATTGTTCCGGGCCCATCATGATAAGCAGCAATTTGTTTTTTTTCTTCACCAAAAATTCTTCTCAAATATCCATGATATTCTAAAGCCCCTTTTAAATTATCATATGGATCAAAAAGATTGTATACGTATAGGTCTTCTGCTGTCATATATTTCATTTGAAGCAAACCAATAGCATTCGATGAAGAAATCGCATGGGTGTAATAATTTGATTCCACTTGCAGTTGACCTCCAATTAAATCTCTCTCTTGAGACCAAACTGTTTTTAAAATATCCTTTGATTCCATAACTTGATATTTATCTACCATACCTAACTCTAAGTGTAAATTTTTATCTGTGTTAAAAGTATAATCAAAATAAGCCCCTGGCTTTAAAAATAAACGGTTGTATTGATTTATTTCAGCAAATATGTTTAAAGAAATGAGAAGCATAAAAATGATGATGAACGTCTTTTTCATCATAGTACCCTCCATAACAAAAACAAGATACAATAGAATTTTTCTATTGTATCATGAATTTATAAAAATTATATATCATCTATTAATTCCATTATAATTGAAGCTATTTTTTCCCCTGTCCTATTTGCTACTGAAATAACATCTTCAGCTGTAACTTCTTCTAATCCTTCTGCAATTGCCATATCAGTTATAGCTGAAAATCCTAATATTTCCATTCCTGCATGTCTAGCAACGATCACTTCTGGAACTGTTGACATTCCAACTAAATCAGCTCCAAAATTTCTCATCATCCTTAATTCTGCAGGCGTTTCAAAAGTGGGACCTGATATTCCAAGGTACACACCAGTAAATATAGGTTCTCCAATTTTTTTTGCTGATTTAATGGCTAAGTCGATCAATCTTTTTGAGTAAACTTCACTCATATCTGGAAATCTTGGTCCCCATTCTTCATTGTTTTCACCTAACAAAGGGTTGTCTCCCATAAAATTAATTTGATCAGTTATTAAACAAGGTTTACCTTTTTCAAAATTAGGATTCATACCACCAGCTGCATTAGTAACAATGAAAGTTTTTATTCCTAATTCTTGCATTACTCTTGTGGGAAATGTAACTTCTTTCATTGTGTATCCTTCATAGTAATGAAATCTCCCATTCATCAGCATAACATTTTTGTTTTTCATCTTACCAAAAATAAGTTCTCCTTTATGACCAGGTGCTGTTGAAACTGGGAAATTTGGAATTTCATTATAACCAATTGATTTTGAATCTGTCAAAGAATCTGCTATACCTTGTAAACCACTTCCTAATACTATAGCAATTTCAGGCTCAATATTAACTTTTCCTTTTAAAAATTCTGCAGCTTCTTTAACTTTTTCTACATATTCTTTCATTTTATAAGACATTTTTATTCCTCCTTTTATTCTATATATCCTATGTAAGGGAGATTTCTATATTTTTCATCATAGTCTAAACCATAGCCTATTATAAAATAATCGCCTATGTCAAAACCCGGAAATTTCACATTTATCCCGTGAGGATGAACATTTTTTACAACTATTGAAGCTATTTCTATGGACGCTGGATTTTGTCTCTCCAAATATTTAATTATATATTTTAGAGTATTTCCTGTGTCTACTACATCTTCAACAATTATCACATGTTTTCCTTCTAAAGATTCTTCAACCCAACTTTTTACTTTAATTCTACCAGTAGTATTAGTTCCAGAATAACTAGATACTTGAATGAAATTATATAGTACATTCATATCTATTCTTTTCACTAAATCAGAATAAAAGTTAATAGAACCCTTCAAAACGCATAAAGCAACTATTTCATCAGTTTTATCTTTATAGTGATCAGTTATTTTTTCCCCAAGTTCTTTCACCTTTAAATTTAACTCTTCTTCAGATATTAGAGTTTTTATAGCCATTTTATACCTCCCTTATTTCTGTAAACTTATGTCTCCTGCATATAATTTTTTTTCATTGTTATTTTTATCTTTAATTAAAACATAATCTGGAGTTATTTCTATCACTCGAGCTGTTTCTGTTGAATCATTAAATTTTACGCTTACAATATCCCCCTTTTTTATGTTTAACCTTTCCAACCATTTTTTTGTGATAATTGATACTGATTTATCTTTTAAATACTTTATATAATACGAATTATAAGCCCTGTGATTTATTTCATATAATAATTTTTCTAATTTAGCTTCTCTACCTATTAATTCTTTCAATGATACTGCTATATCTCTTAATTCATATGGAATTTCATTGTTAACATTCATCCCTACGCCAACAATAATAGCTTCCGGTTTTTTACTTTTTATAATACCTTCAGAAGCAATTCCACAAATTTTTTTGTCATCAACCAATATATCATTTGGCCATTTAATCTTTGCCTTTATGTTATATTTAGTCAAAACATCATAAATAGAAAGCGAAAAAATTCTAACATAATGCCATGGATTCATAGGTCTTTTTGAAGGTTTAAACAAAACTGAATACCATAAACCACCTTTATCTGAATACCAATAATTTCCTCTTCTTCCATAACCTTCAGTTTGCTTTTTTGCAACTACCACTGTTTCTGAAGGAAAATTTTTATAATTCCTTTTTAAATAAGCATTAGTTGAATCAACAGTGTATAATTCAATTGTTCGGTCTCCTATCATATGAACACCCTTTTTTACTTGTAGCTTTTTTTATATAAATTATAACATAATCATTTTATAATCTTGAATATATTTATATAAAATTAATTTTTATTGGTATACCATAATAATAAATTTTCATTCTATTCAATATTACTTTAAAATGATATAATATAATCTGATTTAAGTATAGAAAGGAGAGTCCCATGTCTTTATTAAAAATAGAAAATGTTAAAACAAGAGAAAGGTTTGTACGTTTTGAATATATTTTAACTATACTATTTGTTTTGTTAATGGTTATAGGATACTTTGCAGTTAAATCATCTACACTTAATTCATATTTAGAAGGTACTGAGCAAAGACAATTATTTTTTTATATTATTGGATCAATTTCTTTTTTTATTATTTTATTTCTTCCAGAAAGAACCATAAAAACTCTTATCCCAACTTTATTCTTTGTATTATTTTTCCTTTTAATAGCCGTATTGATAATTGGAGATGAAACAAAAGGTGCACGAAGATGGCTCAACATTGGAACCTTTGGAATTCAACCATCAGAATTTTTTAAATTATCATTAATTCTATATTTATCAAAAGTTTTATCAGATAATTCAAAAACAAATTACTATCTTGTTTCTTTAATCACTATTATGTCTGCTGGACTTATATACTTAGAACCAGACTTAGGTACAACACTAATCATAATTATGATTTGGTTTGTTTTCACTTTCTTGAGTGGTAAGTTTGAAGTCCTATGGAGAATTATACTTTTTTTGGGAGCAGCTTTAGCACCTTTAGCTTTTTTAATTATGGAGGACTATCAAAGAGGAAGAATAATTGGATTTATGTTTCCAAATCTTTATTCCGATTTTTCATATAATACCACTCAGTCGATTAGAGCAATTGCTTCAGGAGGGATTACTGGGACTGGTTATATGAACGGATATATGAATTTGGGTAATTTTGTGCCTGAAGATCATACTGATTTTATTATTTCAGTAATTGGGGAAGAATTTGGATTTATTGGCATTTTTTCTATAATATTTACGTATTTTTTGATAATATGGAGATTGTATAGAGGTTATAAAATGAGTTATGATATTTTTTGGAAATACTTTTACGCAGGGGCTAGTTTTTTGATTTTTTTTCATGTTTTTGAAAACATTGGTATGAATCTTGGAATAATGCCTGTTACTGGCATCCCATTACCAATGATTTCTAATGGGGGTAGCACTATCATTACTTATTCATTGCTTCTTGGGTTAGCTGTAAAAGGGATGATGTTAAACAAAAATTTAAAGAGGTGAGTTTTTTAATGAAGTTATTGGGAGCTGTACCTAATATTTCTGAAGGAAGAAATAAAGAACTTATAGATGAAATAGTTAAATTAGCAGAAAAGTATGACAACATTTGGATTTTAAGTACAAACATGGATGAATATTATAATAGAACTATGCTTTCTATTGCTGGTAAACCTATATGTGTTGAAAACTTTTTGTTTGATTTAACAGAGTTTTGTTCTAATAATATTGATTTAAATAAGCATAAAGGAGAGCATCCAAGGATCGGAGCTGTAGATGTAATACCTCTTATTCCAATTATGGATGTTTCTGAAAAAGAAGCAAGTGAAATTGCGGATAGATTGTCAAAAAGAATTTCTAATGACTTAAATATCCCAATTTATTCTTATGAAAAATCTACTAATAAAAATATCAGAAAACATATAAGCTATATAAGAAAGGGAGGATTTGAATCATTAAAGGAAAAAATGAAAGACGAAAACTGGAAACCCGATTACGGACCAGATAAACCCCACCCAAAGTCTGGAGCTACTATAGTTGGTGTTCGAGATTTTCTAATTAATCTTGATTTTTATATAAATTCAAAAAACAGATGGTTTGCAGAACAAATCAGAAGAGAGTTAATTATGGAAATACCGGGTTCATTCTTCTTGGATAAAAAATCAGATAAAAAATATGTTATTTCTGTAAATGCATCTGTAAATGATGTCAATTTAATTGATCTTTACTTCAACATAAGAAAAATAATAGAACATTTTGAATGTGAACTTGAAAAAATAGAAATTCCTACACCATTAACCTCTTCAATTTTAGTTAATGCTTTTGGACAGATTACTGGTTCAAAGATTGAAAATGCTAAAACTATTGAAGAAATGATTATTAAAAGCTTATGAAGTTTAGAATTATTTACACAGGGGATATAAAAACAAAGTTTATAAAAAAAGGCATTGATCAGTATAAAAAATGGAATGAAAGGTTTTTTAACATAGATTATGTTTGTCTGCCTCTAACTAAAAATCTTGGGAAAATTAGTGATAAAGATTATAAACAAAAGGATTTTCAAAATTATAAGAAATATTTATCTAATTCAACGAACATAATTTTAGATGAAAGAGGAAAATTAATCGATTCAGTTGATTTTTCAAATAAAATTGAAAATTTCAAAACTTATAACAGAAAAGACATAAACTTTATTATCGGTGGCCCTCTTGGCCATAGTGAAGATATTTACAAGTATTCAGATTTTACCTTATCATTATCTACAATGACTTTTACCCACGAAATGGCAGTTTTACTGATTTCAGAACAAATATATAGGGCAAATAAAATATTAAATAACGAAAAATATCATTATTAAGAGGCAGTTTAAGCTGCCTCTTAATTTATAGTTTGTATACTTTTGAATATTTTTCTTTTAAATAATCCATAAAATAATCTACATTTAATTTTTCACCAGTAACTTTTCTCAATAGTTCGTTAGGTTCATATTTTTTACCGTGCTTGTGTATATTGCTTCTTAACCAATTCAATATAGAAGAAAAATCGCCCCTTCTTATCATTTTATCGTAATCTGGGATTTCTTCTTTCATCTTGTGATAAAATTGAGCAGAAAATAAGTTTCCAAGCATATATGAAGGGAAATAACCAAAACTCCCATGAGCCCAATGTACATCTTGCAATACACCCACAGAATCATTTTCTGGTACAATATCTAAATACTCTTTCATCTTTTCATTCCATATTTTTGGTAAATCCTCCACTTTTATTCTTTCGTTTATAAGAGCTTCTTCTATTTCAAATCTTAGCATAACATGTAAATTATATGTAACTTCATCTGCATCGACTCGTATAAGAGATTTTTCAACAATATTTATTGCTTTATAAAAATCCTCTACTGAGACATCTTTTAATTGATCAAAAGTTTTTTGCATTTCCGGATAAAAATATTTCCAAAAATCATAACTTCTTCCTAAAATATTCTCCCAAAATCTGGACTGAGATTCATGAATTCCCATAGAAGCCCCATCATATAAAGGTGTATCGACAAATTCATTTGAAATGCCTTGCTCATATAAAGCATGTCCTCCTTCATGCACAGTGGAGAAAAATGAATCCCTAATATCCTTTTCTTGATATCTTGTTGTTATTCTCACATCACCTGGATTGATTCTTATTGTAAAAGGATGTGCTGCAACATCTAGTCTTCCAGCTTTGAAATTATAACTCATAAGTTCAAGAACTTTTATAGATATTTCTTTTTGCTTGTTTAAATCATACTTTTCAAAAAGAAAGTCTTCTTCAGGTTTTGTACCTTTTTCAGTTAAATCATTTACAAAATCTACTAATCTTATTTTTAAATCTTCAATAATTCCTTTTAATTCTTTTGTTTTCATTCCAGGTTCATACATATCTAACAATGCATCATATCTGTTGCCATCATATCCTAAATATTCTGCTTGTTGAATACTCATCTTTACTATCTTCTCTAAGTATGGTTGAAATATAGAAAAATCATTATTTTTCCTTGCCTCTACCCAATACTTTTGAGCATTAGATGTTGTTTTTGTTAAATCTTTAACAAATTCTTCAGGCAATTTTCTATATCTTTCATAATCCTTTTTTACCAAATCTACAATCCTCTTGTCATTTTCAGATAAATTATCATATTCATTTTTTTGAGTTAATTTATTAATTAAATCTCCCATCTCTTCAGAGGTCTCCATCCTATAAATTTTACCAGATAATTCCCCTAATGTATTAGAGGCATACTCAAAACTTCTTTCTGGAGCACCAGTTTCAAGATCCCAATGCATTAATGACATTATTTGATGATACTTAGAAATGTCTTTTAATTTTTCTTTTAGTTTTTCTATATAACCCATTTTTCTACCCCCTAACATTAATTATAAAATTATTATAACACATTGATTAATTCAATAATAAATATTTTTTCAATTTGTTTATTTATTAATATTCTTTTTTAGTATATAATGTATACGAATGAAAAAATAGGAGGGATACCATGCTTAAAAACTCGAGAAGCACTTACGCAGAAATTAATATTGACAATTATCTTCACAATTTAGAATATATTTCTAAGAAAACAAACACTGAGGTTATGCCTGTTTTAAAGGCTGATGCTTATGGGCACAATAAAATTACCCTTGCAAAATGTGCTGTAAAAGAAGGATACAAAAGGTTCGCTGTTGCTTTTTTGGAAGAAGCATTAGATTTGATAAATAATGATATAAAAAAACCTATTTTAATATTTAACTACATAAACCCTAAATCACTAAAAAGATACACTTATTTTAGTGATTTTTTAATCCCTACAATTCATTCGTTAAACAATTTGAAAACTCTGATCAGCGAATTAGGAGAAGAAATTAATAAATTTAAATTTCATTTAAATTTTAACACTGGCATTAACAGAATAGGTATTCAAGAAAATGAAATTGAAAATATAATAGCTATAATAAAAAACAAAAATATAAATATAGAAGGTATATATTCTCATTACGCTACAGCCGATAGTTTAGATGACTATGTAGATTATCAATATAACAATTTTTTAAGAATTATAAAAATTTTTAAAGATAGAGAAATAGAATATAAATTCAAACACATGTCTAATTCTGCTGCCTGTCTTTATTATCCGGAAAGAAGTTTAGATATAGTTAGACCTGGAATCGCAAGTTTTGGTTTACAACCTTCAAATATAAAAAAAGATGAAAACATAAAACCTGTTATGGAATTAAAAAGTATTGTTGCAAAAATAAACACCTGCAAAAAGGGTGATACAATAGGTTATGGAAGAACCCACATAATAGATAAGAATTCTAAGACAGCTATAATTCCAATAGGATATGCTGATGGGTATCCAAGAATTTTATCTAACAAATCACATGTTCTAATCAAAAACAAATTATATAAAGTCATAGGAAATGTTTCTATGGATCAAATTGTTATAGAAATAAAAGATGATGATATAATGGTTGGAGATGAAGTGATTCTTTTTGGAAAAAAGCCATCTGCTGAACATTTGGCAAATCTTGCTAATACACTTAACTATGAGATTACTTGTGGTGTAAGCAGTAGAGTACCAAGAGTATTTATAAAGGGAGGTTCTTACTTTGAATAATGAGGGAATGTCATTAGGTGAAATGCTTAATAATTCTAATAGCAACGATTTTATTTATGAAAAAATAAATTTTATTAATGAATTAGAACCCGGAACATTTGTTGAAATACAAGGTAAGCTTATCAGTAAAAGAATTCAAAATACAAAAGATGGTAAAAATTTTTTATTGCTTACAATAGCTGATAAAACAGGTTCCTTAAGAGGAATTGATTGGTTTAACCCAGAAAAAAATGAAAAGATAAATCTTGGTGATATTATAAAAATTAGAGGAAAAATAGTAGTTTTTGATTCAAGGCTTCAAATAAATATTGACAAAAATACTGATGCAGTTGAAAAAGTTCCTTATGAAGATATAGAAGAAAACAAATTTTTAGTTGAAAGCAAATTAGATAGTAACCAACTTATCAATAAGTTAAAAAAATATATAGATATGATAAATATTGAAGAATTGAAAAACTCTTTAAATACTATTTTTTTTGATTCTAATTTATCTAACTCTTATAAGAATTCACCTGCCGCAATGTCTATACATCATGCTTATAAACATGGACTTTTAGAACACTCTTTGAGCGTATTAAATATTTCTTTAAAAATTTGTGAAAATTATGATTATAATTTAAATAAAGATATACTAATTGCTGGATCATTATTACATGATATAGGGAAAATAAAAGAATATAAAATAACAAAATCTGGAATAGATAAAACTGACCTTGGAGAAATGATAGGCCACATGAATATAGGTATAACCCTTTTAGAACCCTTTTTGAGCACAGTTAATGAAGATATCAAAAACCATATATATCACATTATACTATCTCATCATGGAGAAATAGAATATGGATCACCAGTATTACCTAAAACTATGGAAGCTATGATAATACACTTTGCAGATAATATTGACTCAAAATTGGTTCAAATAGATCAAACAATCAAAGATACAATAAATGAAAATCCAGACTCAAAATGGACAAATTTTGAAAAAAGACTTGGAAGAAAATTTAAAATTTAACAGTTAGGAGGATTATTTAATGCCAACAAAAAAATCAAAATATGTAGTAATAGTTGAATCACCTGCTAAAGCTAAAACGATTGAAAGATATTTAGGAAAAGACTATGAGGTTATTGCCTCAAAAGGACATATTCGTGATTTACCAAAAAAATCTTTTGGAGTAGATATAGAAAATAATTTTGACCCAGAATTTGAAATTATGCCAGGGAAAAAGACGGTCATTACCGAAATAAAGAAAAAAGTTAAAAATAAAAAAGTTTTACTTGCAGCGGATATGGATAGAGAAGGAGAAGCCATAGCTTGGCATTTAGCTAATATTTTAAAACTTGACGAAAAGGAAAATAATAGAATCATTTTTACTGAAATAACCAAAAGCACTATCAATAAATCTATTAATGAACCTCAAAAAATTGATCTAAAAAAAGTTGATGCGCAATTAGCAAGAAGAATACTTGACAGAATTGTTGGTTATAAAGTAAGCCCTTTAGTTTGGAAAGTTTTGAAAAATTATAAGACTAGTGCGGGTAGAGTTCAGTCTGCTGCATTAAAAGTTATGATAGACAGGGAAAGAGAGATATTCAAATTTAAACCAAAAGAATTTTTCAAAATCTTTCTTGATTATAAAAACCAAAAGATTCCACTCGTAAGGGAAAATGGAAAAAGGTTAAAACAAGAAAATATAGACAAAGAAAAAAAAGATGAAATCTTAAATTATTTGAAAAAAAGAGAAATTTCTTTAAACCAAACCACATCTAAAAAAAATAAAAGAAAACAACCATCCCCTTTTATAACCAGCACACTGCAACAAGCTGCTATTAACTATCTTGGTTGGACTTCTAAAAAAACTATGCAAATAGCTCAGAAATTATATGAAGGTATTGATACTTCTGATGGTCAAATAGCATTTATAACATATATGAGAACAGATTCCACAAGAATATCCGATGAAGCACAAAATAGTGCAAAAAAGTATTTAAAAGATAATTATGGAGAAAAATATTCAGGGAAATATACGCAAAAAAAATCTAAACAAAAAACCCAAGATGCGCATGAGGCAATAAGGCCTACAAATATTTTTATTGATGAAAACAAAGCAAAAAGTCTTTTAAAAGGAGACTATTTAAAACTTTATAAGCTCATTTGGAGTAGGTTTATGGCATCTCAAACATCAGCCTCAATCTATGATGAGACAAAATATATAATATCAGATGAAGATAAAAAATATGATTTTGAAATCACATCCAAAAAAAGAATTTTTGATGGATTTGAAAAATTTTGGAATTATGGAAATTCGGAGATCGAATTTGAAATGCAAGAAGCTGAAAAAGTTGATAAAAAACATTTAAAAACAGAGCAAAAAGAAACTACTCCTCCTTCAAGATTTTCTGAAGCTACATTAGTTAAAGAATTAGAGTCAAATGGTGTTGGAAGGCCATCAACATATTCAACAATAATAAGTACTTTGTTAACCCGAAAATATGTGAATAAATTTGAAAAAAAATATTTAAGGCCAACCATTGCTGGATTCATTGTAAATGACTTTTTAGAAAATAACTTTCCGGAAATAGTGGATATCAATTTTACAGCAAGAATGGAAAAAGATTTAGATGAAATAGAAGAAGGTGAAAATAATTCTAAAAAAGTATTGAATGAATTTTATTCTAACTTTGAAAACTTTTTTGAGAATGCTGAAAAGAAAATAAAAGAAGATAAATTAGACATAAACTACATGAGTGATGTTAAATGCTCAAAATGTGATAGACAAATGAAACTAAATTTTGGAAGATATGGCTTTTACTTGTCTTGTGAAGAAAAAGATTGTAAGGAAACCCAAAAAATACCTTTCTATGCTTATGGAATAACTCTGAATGATAAATTGTACATATCAGAATTTTTGAAAGATTTCAAAGAGAATAATAATGTTGAAATAGGTGAAAAATGTCCTAAATGTGGTTCTGAATTGGTACTCAAAAAAGGTAGGTTTGGAGAATTTATAGCATGTTCTAACTATCCTGACTGTAAATTCACTAAATCAGTTCCTGCAAGAGGCAATTGCCCTGTTTGTGGTTCAGAAGTTGGAAAAATGAAAAGCAAAAGAGGTAAAATATACTTTAAGTGTACAAACAAAGATTGTGGAGAGATGTTCTGGAATGAACCATCTGGTTTCAACGATCCAGAAACTGGAGATCCATTATTCTATTATTATAAACAAAGAGAAGAAAAATTATACAATCCTAAAACAAAAACATTCTATGATAAAGAGGAGATAGAAGAAGATTGAAAATAGGGGTCATCTATGGAGGAAACTCCAATGAAAAAGAAATTTCTATAAAAAGTCTTGAAAATGTTGAAAAGTCTTTAAAAAATTTAGGATATAATTATGAAAAATTTGAAAGTAATGATATACAACTTCATGAAAAGATCATAAACAAAGATCTTATTTTGAATATAGTACACGGTGAATTTGGTGAAGATGGAAAATTACAAGGATATCTAGATATATTTGACAAAAAATACACATCATCTCCATCAGAAACTTGCAACATATGTTTCGATAAATACCTTTTTTACAACATTTTTTTTGAAAAATTGAATATTCCCAAAATGATAAAAACAGATAAATATATAAATCCACCATTTGATTTTCCTTTAATATTAAAACCAAGAAGAGGTGGTTCAAGTAAAGGCATATACATAATCCATGATCAAAGTAATTATAAAAAATATCTCAAAATAAATATAGATACGTTTGGCGACACCTTAATACAAAAATATGTCAAAGGAAGAGAATTCACACTTTCTATAATAGAGAAATCTGGGGAATTCATAATTCTACCTTTATTAGAAATAATACCAAAAAATGAGTTCTATGATTATAATGCAAAATATACTGAAGGAAAGGCAAAATTAACTATAAACCACGAAGTTCATAAAAATTATAAAAAGCAAATTGAAAATATTTTTTTTACTTTAAGAGAAGTTTTATGTTTTAGAGATATGCTGAGAATAGATTTTATAATATCTGAAGAAAAGATATATGTTTTAGAAGTTAACACAGTACCAGGTTTAACAAAATTGAGTGATTTACCAATTTCTGCAAACGCTCACGGAATAAATTTTGATAAATTGATCAATATTTTTATAAATAATCACATAAAATAATAGAGGTGATGTAAGTGAAATTAGAAGGAACAACAATTGTTGGTGTTAGAAAAAACGGAAAAACAGTAATTGCAGGTGACGGACAAGTAACAATGGGAGACACAATATTCAAAGGAACCGCAAGAAAAGTCAGAAGACTTGGGGACGGAAATGTTATTTCTGGATTTGCTGGTTCTGTTGCAGATGCTTTTGCCTTATATGAAAGATTTGAAGGAAAATATAGGGCTTCAAATGGAAATCTTTTAAAAGCAGCTATAGAACTTACAAAAGAATGGAGAATGGACAAAGCATTAAGAAAGTTAGAAGCAATGCTTATGGTAGCTGATAAAGATCATTTATTATTAATTTCAGGAAATGGCGAAGTTATGGAACCAGAAGAAGATATTTTGGCTATTGGTAGCGGAGGAGCTTATGCTCAAGCAGCAGCAAAAGCTTTAACGAGATATACTGATATGGACGCTGAAGAAGTGGCAAAACAATCATTATTAATTGCAGGTGAAATATGTATATACACAAACCAAAACATTACAGTGGAGGTAATTTAATTGTCTGAAAAAGTTTGGGTGTGCCCAACAGATTTGATTAAAAAAAGTTTTGGAAACTTGAAATCTTTCAATGAAATAAAGTTTGTAGACCTCAAACAAATCTTTGAAAATTCATATTTTAAAAACAGAGAAGACGTTGAAAATGATGAAACACTCAGACAATTAATTCCTTATGTCGTATTTCAAAAAGAAACTGGTGAAATTTTAGTTGTTAAAAGGACTAAAAATCAGTCTGAAAAAAGGCTTCACGACAAAATTTCTGTAGGAATTGGAGGTCATATAAACCCCGTAGATGAAGAAGAATATTCAGCAGAAATGACATTTTTCAACGGATTAAACAGAGAGATTAACGAAGAATTAATAATCAACAAATTAAACAAATTGGAATATATTGGAATTATATACGATAGTTCAAATCCTGTTTCCAGAGTACATATGGGCATATTATTTCTTGCAAAAGTAAACGATGCAGAGATAAATGAAAAAGAAAACTTTGAAAGTGATTGGATGCTTCCTTCAGAAATAGTTAAATTAGATACTACAAAGATGGAAGATTGGACTAAAGTATCTTTAAAAGCTTTAGAAGTACCAATAGTGGGAAAAAATGAAAATTAAAGCCCCAGCAAAAATAAATTTATATCTCGATGTTGTTGGAAAGAAAAAAGACGGATATCATGAAATAGTAACTCTTTTCAATACAATTAAAATGCACGATGTTTTAGACATCAATTTTTCTGAAAAAGAATACTTTACATCAAATAAAAATTTCAACATACCTTGGAAAAACAACATCATAAAAAAAACCATAGATACATTTAAAAATGAAACGGGATTCAAATTTAACCTTAATATTTCTTTAGAAAAACATATACCTCAAGGTGGAGGCCTTGGAGGAGGATCAGCAGATGCAGCTGCTGTTCTTCGTTTTTTAAAAGAACCATACCAAATTAGCGACAGCGATATAATCAAAATAGGTGCTAAGGTTGGAGCTGATGTTCCATTTATGATATTTAACGGAACTGCTATAGGTAAATCTATTGGAGAAGATTTAGAATATCTTGAACCTTTAGATTTAGATATAGATATTCACCCTCAAGGAATAGTTATAAACACAGGAGAAATGTACAAGTTAATAGACAAAAATTGGTCAAGTTTAATACACAATGGAAATCCTCATGACTTATACAAAGCGCTGAAAAATAAAGACATTAAAAATATAAAATTTAACTTATTCAATATTTTCGAACAAGTAGTATTCCCTTTGAACCCGAGTATTTACGATAATAAAAATAGGTTAGAAAATAAGAACACTTTTTGTTTAATGTCTGGATCTGGAAGTACTCTATTCACAATAAAAAACATGGTAGATTAATCTACCATGTTTTTTATATAATAATTTGCGATTTCTTCAGTACTTTTATTTTCAAAATCAAACATATAATTGAGTTTTCTGATTATCTCATTACTTATTTTCCCCTTTAAATCTTTCAATACTTCTTGCACGCTATCATCTAACCCTTTTTTTGCAATAATAATAGCTTCATAAGGCGGTAATGCATTTTTGTCATCTTCTATTAAAAATAGTTCGTGCTCAATTACCCTTGAATCAGTAGTAAATCCAGTGATAAAATCTACTTCTTCATTTAATAAAGCTTTATACATTTCATCCGGCTGATATGGAACAATATCTTTAAACTTCAATTTATAAGCCCTGTTTAATGCAGGAAGTCCATCTTTTCTTGTAATATATGGTTTTGGACAGGAAAAAATGTATTTTTCACTATTTTTAGACAACTCAGAAATAGTATTTATATCATCTATTTTTATTTTTGAAGTAATTACAAATCCACTTTCATAATCTAAATCTGTTAATAACATCATATTATCTTTTTCTAATCTTTTAGAAACTCTTTCTAAAACTAAATCATTATCCCAATTTTTCATTTCCTCTAAATTGAATAAAGCATTATATATAGTACCAGAATATTCAATATAAAAATCAATTTCTCCACTTTTAATAGAATTATAGTTAGCTTCAAGTACAGGTTCACTTACTTTTACTTCCGATTCAATTCCTTTTATTTCTAATAATTTAGAAATAATATTTACCAATATTTTCTGTTCGTTAAAAGGTTTTGCTCCAATAATTATTTTATTCATAAAATAACCTCCTTATGTTATAATTTGAAATCATTTCAATTATAACATAATAAGTCTAAATTAAATAAAAAGCTAAAAGCTTTTTCAGATGGAAGAATAGAAATCAGAGATTTCTGTTGTTAGTTGTTGGTTGTTCGTTGTTAGTTGTTGGAAGAATAGAAATCAGAGATTTCTGTTGTTAGTTGTTTGTTGATAGTTGTTAAGATTTTTCTTTCAGAAAAATCGTTGTTAGTAAACTGGGTCCCTCTTAATGATGGGTGCTGTTTTTTGTAGTTAGGTACTTGTTTTTTACCAACAACCAACAACCAACAACTATCAACAAACAACAAACAACAAAAAAGAGCCAACCTTGTGGGTTGACTCTTGAAGTATTGAAGGGGCGAAACCTACTCTTGCACACAATAAGTGTACTACCATCGGCATGAGTTGGCTTAACGGCCAGGTTCGGAATGGATCTGGGTGTGTCCCATCTCATTATCCTCACCCCTAATAACTAACTCACTAGTGCATAATTGTCCAAAGCCTCGGGCTATTAGTATCGCTCAGCTCAATACATCACTGCACTTACACTTGCGACCTATCAATGTCCTGTTCTCGAACTGCCCTTAACTCTTTCGAGCGGGAAATCTTATCTCGAGGTCCGCTTCCCGCTTAGATGCTTTCAGCGGTTATCGGTTACGCACTTAGCTACCCAGCTCCTG